>CAYTJA010000365.1:0-9016 GCA_964437835.1 uncultured Spirochaetales bacterium | reverse complement strand
CTGTCACGGCGCGATGATGTTCGGACCCGGAGCGAACGAGGACCCCGCCGACTGCGCGCGCATCGTCGCGCGCTGCCTCGACGCCGGCATCAACTGCTTCGACACCGCCGACGTCTATGGGCGCGGCGAATCCGAGCGGATCCTCGGGCGTGCTCTCGAGGGACGCCGCGATCGCGCGCTGATCGCGACCAAGCTCTGGTTTCCGATGGGCCGCGATCCGAATCAGCGCGGCGCCTCGCGGCGCTGGATCCTGCGCGCTTGCGAGGACAGTCTGCGCCGCCTCGGCACGGACTGGATCGACCTCTACCAATTGCACCGCATCGATCCCGACACCGACCTCGAGGAGCAGCTCTCGGCGCTCTCCGACCTCGTCCGCCAGGGCAAGGTGCGCGCGATCGGGACCTCGACCGCGCGCGCGGAGCAGATCGTCGAGTGCCATTGGACGTCCGAGCGCCGCGGCCTGGTGCGGCTGCGCAGCGAGCAGCCGCCCTACTCGATCTTCACGCGCGCTGTCGAGACCGCCGTGCTGCCGACCTGCCAGCGCTATGGCATGGGCACCCTCGTCTGGAGCCCGCTGAACGGCGGCTGGCTCGCCGGGCGCTATCGCCGCGACGCGCCGCCGCCGCCTGACTCGCGCGCGGCGAAGCAATTCTTCGATCCGCGCTGGTGGGACCGCAGCCGGGCGACGGTGCAGCGCAAGTTCGAGCTGCTCGCGTCTCTCGAGCGACTCGCGGCCGAGCAGGGCTGCACGCTGGCCCAGCTCGCGCTCGCGTTCCCCCTCGCACACCCGGCGGTCAGCAGCGTGATCCTCGGGCCGCGCACGCTCGCGCAGTGCGAGGAGCTGCTCGCGCGCGCGGAGCTGCGGCTGCCGGCCGAGCTGCTGGACGCGATCGACGCGCTGGTCGCTCCGGGCAGCGACGTCGACCCGATCGACAGCGTCCAGATCGCGCCGCAGCTCGACCGCTCCACGCGCCGACGCCCCGCGGCCGGCGCCGGGTACTAGGCCATCAGCGGGGCCATTGCGGCGCCATCCATGTACTCGTCGACGCGCGTCAGCTGCCCGGCTTCGACGCGCGCGACCATGCACGCGGGAACCGCGACGGCCGCCCCATTCGGCGCGACGCAGCACAGCGTGTGCTGTTGCACGAAGCCCTCCCGGGTCGCCTGGATTCGCACGTCTGCATAACGGAGCTCGCGCAGCCCGACCAGGAAGCGCAGGATCCGCGCGACCTGCTTCTTGCTGAGCACGCGCTGATCGAGGTTGCGCCAGACCACGACGTCGTCGCGGTAGAGCGCGAGCGCGGCGTCGGCGTCGCCCGCCTGGAGGTGCTGCATCAATTGCTGGGCCACCGCGAGCGCGCCTGCGGGAGAATCCGGCATGCGGGCAGTGAATCCGGCGCGCGCGGCGCAGTCAAGCGAGAATGTGCGCGCGGGTCGAGGGCCCGTGGGACTGCGGGCGATCTGTGGAGCTACCTTCGAATCTCAGCTCAATCAATTGAAACACAAGGGGAATTCGATGTCCGAAGCCAGCATCTCGGTGGTCACCGGCGGCGGCGGCGACATGGGGCTGGCCTGCGCCCGCCGTCTGCTCGCGCGCGGCGACCGGGTGCTGCTGGTCGAACTCGACGCGGAGCGGCTCGCGCGTGCTGCAGCGAGCCTCGCGCGCGACGGCGCTGCGCCCGAGACCGCCTGCTGCGACCTGGCGGACCCAGCGGCGATCCCTGCGCTCGCCGCGCGCGCGGCGGGGCTCGGCCGCCTGCGCGCGCTCGTGCACACCGCGGGCCTGTCTCCGACCCTGGGCACCGGCGAGCGGATCTTCGCGGTCAACCTGGTCGCGTCGGCGCGCCTGCTCCAGCACTTTCTAGAGCTCGCGGGCCCCGGCAGCTGCGCGCTGCTGATCGCCTCACAGGCGGGCCATTTCGCCGCCGCCGGCGCCAGCACGGAGCTGCGCGCATTGCTCGAGGACCCGCTGCACTCCGACCTGCTGCAGAAGCTCGCCGCGCTGGATCGAAACCTCCTGCACCCGGGCATCGCGTACGGCGCCTCGAAGCTCGGCGTGATCCGCCTCGCGGTGCGCGAGGCGCCCGCCTGGGGCGCGCGCGGCGCGCGCGTCGTCTCGCTCTCGCCGGGCATCATCGACACCGGGATGGGCCGCCGGGAATACGCCGCACAGCCCTTCATGCGGACGATGGTCGAGCGCACGCCTCTCGGGCGCATGGGGCGCGCCGAGGAAATCGCGGCAGCCGCGGAGTTCCTCTGCTCCGATCAGGCCTCCTTCATCACCGGCACGGACCTGCTCGTCGATGGCGGCAGCACCGAGGTCGTGAAGCCGCTCCTGTCTGCCGCCCGCGGTTAGGCGCGGGTCGAGCGCGCGATGCGGGCGCGCAGGGGCCCTTCCAGCCAGCGGACCGACAGCAGCGCGAACCCGTTCAGGACGAGCAGCCAGACCAAGATCTCCCGCGGGCCCATCTCGACCGGGCCCGGTACCAAGGCACGCCAGAAGCCGAACAGGGGGTACTGGTAGATGTAGACGCCGTACGAAGCGTCGCCGAGCTTGCGCAGGGGAGCGGAGGCGAGGATGCCGCCGGCGGGGGCCGAGGCCAGGCTGGCCACCAGCAGCGCCCACACCGGCGCGAGCAGGGTGGGCATCAGCACGAGCGAAACGAGAGGCATGTCGAGTCGGGCCGGACCGACGCAGATCGCGAGGCCGGCGAGCAGCACGGGGGCCACGGCGACCGCGGCCTTGGGGGGGTGCCACCCGGACAGCCACAGCCGGCCCGTCGCGACGCCTAGCACGAACTCGGGCAGGCGGGCCGGGGGAAACACGTGGAAGGACATCACCCACAGATTGCGGACCGCGTCGCGGCCCGACATCGCCAGCGTCCCGTCGGCATACAGCAGCGCCCCCAAGGCGCCCGCGGCCAAGGCCTTGAGGGCGATGGCGCAGAGGGCCACGGCCCACAGTCCTCGTCTCCCCTGCCGACCGAGGGCGGCCGAGATCCACGGGAAGGTCGTGTAGAAGAACGCCTCCACCCCGACGCTCCACGCGGGAAAGTTCGAGAGCAGCGCGATCAGCGGCAGCCAGGGTTGGAGCATCACGAACGCGCACAGCCAGACGGCGAGGGGCGTACCGATCCCCAGGTCGACAGGCGCGGCGAGCAGCATCGAGAGCGCGTAGGCGGGAAGCAGGCGCCCGGCGCGAGCGCGGGCGTAGAGTGCGAGCGCGGTCCGCGGTTCTTCCTGTGCGTAGCGGTAGCTGAGGACGAAGCCGCTCAGCACGAAGAACAGCCCGACGGCGCAGTCGCCGATCACGCGGACCCCTTCGAGGGGCCACCACAGCGAGTCGCCCAGGTGGGGACCGAAGTGGTACAGCACCACCCACGTGGCGGCGATCCACCGCAAGCCGGTGAGCGCTTCGATCGGCGGGCGAGACGCCATGCGGACGCATGCTACCGCCGCCGGCGCCGACGCGGCGCTCCGGCTCGCTAGGCAGACCCATGGGCGGCCCAGGTCCGATTTCGCGTCCCTCCCGAGCGTCGGGAGTCCCCCCGATGTCAGCGCCACGGTGGCCGAGTCCGCCGTCGGCGCGCCGCGCTGTATCATGCGCGCCCCAACCCCGAGGTCCCAGATGCCCGATCCGAAGCCCGCCGCCGCTCCCGCAACGCCCGAGCGCATCGATCTCGGCACGCGCTTCCTGCGCTTCGAGCGCCACGGGCACCTCGCGACCTGCACCATCGACCGTCCGGCCGCGCGGAATGCGCTCTCGTCGTCGATGTACTTCGGGATCAAGCGCGCGGTCGAACTCGTGAACTCCTGGCCGGAGCCGACCGCGCTGATCCTGACGGGCGTCGGCGACGTCTTCGCACCCGGCGGCGAGCTGCGCGGGAAGGAAGAGGACCGGAATCCGGTGCTCGACCACCTGACCGGCGCGGACATCACGCCCTTCGAGGCCGTGCGCCACAGCTTCGCGCCGGTCGTCTCCGCGGTGAACGGCATCTGCCAGGGCGGGGGGCTCCTGATCGCGATGCTCTCGGACGTCGCGGTCGTCTCGGAGCGCGCGACCTTTCGCGCCCCCGAGCTGCTGCGCGGGATCGCAGACTCCGGCTATGCGGCCTACCTGCCGGCGCACGTCGGCATCGCGAACGCGCGCGACCTGCTCGTGACCGGCCGCAAGCTCGATGCCAGCGAGGCGCTGCGCATGGGGCTCGTCTCGCGCGTGGTGCCCCACGAGCAGCTGATGGATGCCGCGCGCGCGGTCGCCGAGGACATCCTGCGCACGGCGCCCGAGGCGCGCATGATGGTGAAGCGGATCCTGCACGACGGCTATGGCCACGTCGACCGCATGAGCATGGACTGGTCGCTGTGGCGCGCCGGCGAGGCGCGCGAAGGCATGACCGCATTCGCCGAGAAGCGCTCGCCCGCCTGGATGCCGAAGTCGATCGACAGCGGCAAGCGGCTGTAGCCGGCGGGGCGGGCTGCGTGACCTCCTGGCGCGAGCTCAGCACGGGGCCGATTGCAAATCTGCGCGAGAGCCCGCGAGACAAACGCATGCCGCCCGACGAGGCCGTCCGGCGCTTCGTGCGGCCCGGGCAGACGCTGAATCCCTGCAGCCTGCAGACGCGCCCGGTCGCGCTGCTGCACGAGATCTGCCGCCAGTTCGCGGGCCGCGATCCGCGCTTCGACTTCGTGTCGTCCTCGCTGTCCGGGAACTATCTGCAGCTGCTGCACCTGGGCCTGGTGCGCCGCGCGATCCAATCCTTCGCGGGCGATGGCTACCCGACTCCGGGGCCGAGCCCGGTCGTCGCGCGCGCGCTCGCGCGCGGCCTCGAGCTCGAGAACTGGACCATGCTCACGATCTCGCAGCGCCTGCTCGCGGGAGCGCAGGGCGTCGGCGCAACGACCACGCGCTCGCTGGTCGGCAGCGACCTCGCCCGAGACCTCGAGGCGCAAGGGCTGTTCCGCGAGCTCCCGGATCCCTTCGGCAGCGGCCCGCGCCTCGGGCTGATCCCGGCCTGCCGGCCCGACCTCGCACTCGTGCACGTCTGGGCCGCGGACGCCGCCGGCAACGGGGTCTGCTTTCCGCCCTATCAAGAGAACGTCTACGGCGCACTCGCGGCGACCCAGGGCGTACTGCTCTCCTGCGAGCGGATCGTCTCGACCGACTTCGTGCGCCGACATGCGCACCTGGTGCGGATTCCCGCCGAGCGCGTGCTCAGTGTCTCCGAAGTTCCCTACGGCTCGCACCCCTACGGCAACTACGCGCGCGGGATTCCCGAGTTCCAGGCCTACGCGAACGATTACGCGTTCATGCGCGAGCACCGGCGCGTCCAGGAGAGCGAGGGCGCCTACGACGCCTGGGTGCGCGAGTGGATCCTGGAGCCGCCGAGCCCAGCGGCGTACCGCGCGAAAGTCGGCCGCGCGCGCTTCGACGCGCTGCACGCGGCGGCCGACCCCGACTCCTGGCGCGCGGAGCTCGAATCCCACGCGGCGAGCCTCGACGACCCCAGGCCCGCAAATCCGATCGAGGAGATGATCGTGCAGGGTGGCCGCGAAGTCGCGCGACGCATCGAGTCGCGCGGCTTCCGCAGCGTGCTCTCGGGCGTTGGCCAGGCGATGCTGATGGCCTGGCTCGCCTCGCACCTGCTGCGGGACTCGCAGGCCGAGTTCTCGCTGATGGCCGAAACCGGCATGGTCGGCCACGATCCCCGCCCCGCCGATCCCTTCCTGCTCAACTACCGCAATCTGCCGACGACGACGCTGCTGACCGACGTGATCGAAGCCCTCGGCCTGCACGCCTGTGGCGGTCAGAACCGCTGCCTCGCGACGCTCGGCGCGGGTCAGCTCGACCGCTTCGGGAACATCAACTCGAGCCGCGGCCGCGACGGCGCCTTCCTGGTCGGCTCCGGAGGCGCGAATGATCTCGCGAGCGCAGCCGAGGAGCTGCTGGTCGCCGCCGTCCAGCGCCGCGCGAGCTTCGCCGAGAAGGTGGATTACGTGACGAGCCCCGGCACGCGCGTGCGCTGCGTCGTCTCGACGCTCGGCCGCTTCGAGAAGGACCCCGCGTCCGCGCAGGGCGAGCTCGTCCTGACCGCCTGGTTCGCCGGCGCGAGCGCGGACGAGGCGAGCGCCGTACAACGGATCCGCGAGCAGTGCGGCTTCGAGCCGCGGATTGCGCCGCGCCTCGAGCGCCTCGCGGCCGCGACGCCTGCGGAAATCGCCTGGCTTCGGATCTACGATCCCGAGCGCTCCTTTCTGGGCCGCGCCTAGCGCAGTACCCAGTCCGTTCTCACGAGGATCCCGATGCCCGACGCGACCTGGCAGAGCCAGCAGATGCACACGATCCCGGAGCTGCTCGAGCGCCGGCTCGAATCCGCGCCCGACGCGCCCTACCTCGACGTCTGCGGCAGCGAATTCAGCGCGCGCGACGTCGATCTCGCCTCGCGCCGCATCGCGGCCGCGCTGCACGAGATGGGCATCCGGCCCGGAGATCGCGTCGCGTCGCTGCTCGAGAACTCGCCCGAGGCGATGCTTTTCTGGTGGGGAACGATCCGCGCGGGCGCGGTCGCGGTTCCGATCAACACCGCCTACAAGGGCGATTACCTGCGGCATCAGCTCGCGAACTCGGGCTCACGCGCGCTCTTCGTGCAGGCGGATCTGGCCAGCCGCGCCGCCGCGGTCGTGCCGGAGCTGCCCGAGCTCGGACACGTCGTGCTCTGCGGGGAGCCAGAGGCCGCGGTCCCCGGTGCCGTGCTGCATCGCTGGGACGACGTGCTTCGCTGCGCCGCCTCGCCTCCGGCCCTCGACTTCCGCCCCTCGCAGCTCGGCACCTTCATCTACACCGGCGGCACGACTGGCCTCTCGAAGGGCTGCATGCTCTCGCACCATTACCACTTCTCGCTCGCGACACAGATCTACGCCTGCTGGGGCGCGACCGCGGCAGACGTAGTCTGGACGCCGCTTCCGCTGTTTCACTTCAACGCGATCACGACCGCGGTGCTCGGCGCGCTGATCTCGGGCGGGCGCGCAGTGATCTACCGGAAGTTCTCGGTCTCGAACTTCTGGCAGGAGATCAACCGCTGCGGCGCGACCGTGACTTCGACGCTCGGCACGATGGCCTATCTCCTCGCCAAGGACGAGGACCGGCCCGAGATGCCCCGCTCGGGAGCGCCGGTCGCGAACCACAGCCTGCGCATGATCACGGCCGCGCCTCTGCCGGTCGAGATCGATCGCATCCTGAAGCAGCGCTTCGGCGTGCAGACCTTCAGCGGCGCCTACGGCACGACCGAAGCCAGCCTCGCGTCGTGGCAGCCCCCTGGCGTCCCGAACAAGCCGAATGCGGCGGGCATCGTGAATCGCGAGTCCTTCGACGTGCGGATCTTCGACGACGACGACATGGAGCTGCCGGCGGACGCCGAAGGAGAGATCGTCGTGCGGCCGCGGCGCGCACACGTGATGTTCGAGGGCTACTGCGGGAATCCGCAGGCGACCGTCGATACGAGTCGGAACTGGTGGTACCACACCGGCGACATCGGCCGCATCGACTCGGACGGCTACCTGTACTTCGTCGACCGCAAGGCCGACTACCTGCGCCGCCGCGGGGAGAACATCTCGAGCTACGAGGTCGAGCGCATCCTGATGGGCCAGGGCGAGCTCGCAGACGTCGCGGTGCACGCGGTGCCGAGCCCGCTGACCGAAGACGACCTCAAGATCACCGCCGTGCGCAAGCCGGGCTCGCGCGTGAGCGAAGCAGACCTGTTCCGCTACTGCATCGAGCGTCTGCCCTACTTCGCGCTGCCGCGTTACGTCGAGTTCCGCGACGAGCTGCCGCGCAGCCCCGTCGGCCGCGTCTTGAAGCGCACGCTGCGCGAAGAGGGAGTCACGCCCACCAGCTGGGACGCCGACCGCTCGGGGATCCAGTACGAAAAGCGCTAACGGTCCAGCACCGACAGCTGGCGGAAGCGCAGCCAGGTGAAGCAGGCATAGCTGAAGAGCAGTGCGGCGCTGCAGCCGAGCGCCACGCGCAGGCCGAAGCGATCTCCGAGGCGCCCGAGGCAGAGCGCGCCGAGCGGCAGCCCCGCGAAGAGTGCCGCGAGATAGATCGAGATCACGCGCCCGCGCAGCTCCTCCGAGACGCGTGTCTGAAGCGCGGTCGTGACGCTCATCATGACCGCGACGTGCGAGACCCCCATCACAAAAAATGCCGGCAGCGCGAATGGCAGCCCCGGAGCGACAGCGATGCCCGCAATTCCGAGCGCGTACGCGAAGAGCCCGTTCTGCGCCAGCCGCGAGCGCTCGAAGCGGTCCGGAAACAGCGCGATCCAGAGCGACCCCGTCAACCCGCCGCAGCCGACCATCGCCATCATCGCGCCGAGCCCGCGCGGCCCCGCGGAAAAGACCTGTTTCGCGAGACCCGCCGCGATCTGCGACACCGAGTGGCCGAGGAACGCGACCGCGAAGGCGGTCAGCACCGCGATCCAGAGCGTCGGATTGCGCCGCGTGTAGCGCAGGCCCTCGCGCAGCTGGGTCGCGACACCGCGCTTCGCCGCCAGCGGCTGCGCGCGCGGCCGACTGCCCGCGACCGCGAAGAACACCACCAGGAACGAGATCGAGTTCAGCAGGAACGCGGTCGCGGCGCCGAAGGCCGCGAGTACCGCGCCGGCCAGCGCCGGTCCGAGTGCGCGCGAGAGCGTGAACTGAAGACTGTTCAGCCGCACGCCGTCGGCCAGCAGCCGCTCCGGCAGCAGCTGCGGCACGAAGGACTGCCACGACGTCAGCTGCAGGCCGCTCGCGGCGCCGCCGAGCGCGAGCAGCACGACCATGCGCAGCGGCGTGAGTGCGTGTGCCCGGGCCAGCGCGAAGAACGCGATCGAGACGCCGAGCTGCAGCAGCTGGGTCGCGAGGATGATGCGGCGTCGCGGCAATCGATCCGCGAGCACGCCCGCGAGCGGCGTGAAGAGCAGCGCGGGCAGCATGCTCGCCACGCTCGCGATCCCGAGCCAGGTGTTCGAGTGCGTCA
>CAYTJA010000364.1:0-2236 GCA_964437835.1 uncultured Spirochaetales bacterium | reverse complement strand
CGACGCAGCACAGCGATCCACGCATCGCAGAGGCCCAGGCCGGCATCGACGCGATGTGCGCCGCTCATCCCGAGTGGCCGGCGATGTACGACGGATCCGCGACGCATTCGACCGAGTGCCAGGACCTGCTCGGCATGGATTTCCGCACCTGGCACTTCTGCGGCGAGTACTGGATCCCGAGCTACGACGCCTGGCTGCGCGCAACCGATGCGACGCCGACCTATCGCTTCCACCGCGAGGCGCTCGAGCTGCTGCACTGGCGCTGCGGGCCGCGGCGCTGGATGCTGCACGCGCCGATCCACACGCTGACCCTCGACGCGCTCTCGCGCGCCTACCCAGACGCGCGCTTCGTGATGACGCATCGCGATCCGGTGCCTGTGCTCGGCTCGACCTGCAGCATCATCGGCTTCATCCGCAGCCTCTCGAGCGAACGCCGCGATCCAAAGGGCCTCGGGCGCGAGCAGCTCTCGATGTGGACCCTCGCGATGCAGACGGCGATCCGCTTCCGCGAGCGCGTCGGCGAGCAGCGATTTGCCGATCTCCACTTCCGCGAGCTGAACGCCGACCCGCTCGGCGCCGTCGAGCGCTGCTACGCGAGGCTCGGGCTCCCCTTCACACTGCAGGCGCGCAAGGCCATCGGCGAGTGGGGCGCGGCGCGCCGGCGCGGGCGCCGGGGCAGGCACCTGTATCGGCTCGAGGACTACGGCCTCGAGGCCGGCGAAGTGCGCGAGGCCTTCGGCTTCTATCTCGAGCGCTTTGGACCCGAGCTCGAGGGAACGTGAACCCGGGCGCGCTCAGCGCGTTCCGAGCCGCGCGCGCTGCCGCGCGAATACGGCGAGCAGTGCGCCGCCAGCCACGAGCGACGCGAGCCAGCCCGGCTCGGGCACGACGCGCAGATCCGCTTCCACGGACTGCGCCTGCAGCCGCCGCCACGGCCCATGCGCAGGAGCCGGCGGCGGGATGACACCGGGCTGCGTCGCCGAGAGTGGCGCGTAGAGCACGCGCGCGCGCCAGTGAGTGCGGACAGCGGGCGCGAGCCCCGCGATCGACTCCGTGAGGCGCAGCCCCTGTGCGCCCGCGGGCACGGCACTCCAGCTCGGGCTCAGGTGCTGCGCGCAACTCGGGTCGCCGAATGGCGCACCCGCAGGGCAGGCTTCGATCTCGAGCTTCGCGAGCGCGCGGCCCTCGGGCGGGGTTGCCGTGAGCGCGACCTCGAAGCTGTCGCCATCCTTCGAGATGCCCCAGGGTTGCACAGGCACACCGCTCGCGTCTCCGCGGAGCTGTTGAGGGAGGATCGGGCGTCCGGCGCTGTTGCCGAGGGACACGAAGGCGACCCCGTTGCCGAAGGTCGTGGCGAACAGCGGCGCGCCCACGATCAGATCGGCGTAGCCGTCGCCGTTGACGTCGCCAGCACCCGCCACGCTGCGCCCGAGATCCGGGTTGATCTGGTCGGACTCGAGCGCTGCCGCAGCCGTCGCAGGAGTCGCATCCGCAACGCCTGCGGGGCCGCCGAGGAAGCCGAACGCAGCTCCCGTGTAGGGGGGCCCGACGTCGTAGGTCGGTGCGCCGACGACGAGGTCGGAATAGCCATCGCCGTTGACGTCTCCGGCGCCGGCGACGCTCGCGCCGAACTGCGCAGCGAGCTGATCCGACTCGAGCCGGGTCGCGGCCGTCGCCGGGTTGCCGCTGGGAATGCCCGTCGCAGTGCCGTGGAAGACGTAGGCGGCGCCGGCTGGAGCGACACCGGAAGCGAAGGAATACGGTGCACCGATGATCACATCCGCGAATCCATCCGCGTTGACGTCGCCGGCGCCGGCGACGCTCGAACCGAATTGTGAACCCACGAACTGCGGTCCTGGCTCGTTCGATTCGAAACGCGCCGCAGCGGATGCGGCATCGCCGTTCCCGAACGCAGCTCCCAGGAATAGAAAGGCGGCCCCCTCGTCCACCAGGTCTACGTCGTAATTGGGAGCGCCCACGATTACATCCGCGTAGCCATCGCCGTTGACGTCTCCTGCGCCGGCGACGCTCCAGCCGAGGAACGCATTCACCTGGTTCGAGTCGATTTGCAGCGCGGCGGTTGCCGGAGTCCCGTCCGCGATTCCGCTGGAGCTGCCCCGATAGATGAATGCCGCGCCGCTGTCGAGCTGGCCCGCGTCGTAGTGGGGAGCGCCGACGATGACGTCTGAGCAGCCGTCGCCATTCACGTCGCCGATCCCTGCAACGCTCAGGCCCA
>CAYTJA010000363.1:0-23111 GCA_964437835.1 uncultured Spirochaetales bacterium | reverse complement strand
GCGAACTGGCCTCCCGAAGGCCAGCCGCGCCTGCCCGCGGCCGAAACCGCGCTCAACACGGTGGCGCTGTTGCTCTCGGCGGGCACGCTGTTCCTGTCCGCGCGCCGTTTCCGGGAGGACCGCGCTCGGGCCCGGCTGCCGCTGCTGGCCACGCTCCTGCTCGGATCCTGCTTCGTCGTATTCCAGGGCTTCGAGTGGGTCGCGCTGATCCGGCAGGGCCTGACACTCACCTCGAGTCTGCTCGGGAGCTTCTTCTACCTGATCGTCGGGCTGCACGCGCTGCACGCGCTGGTCGCGCTCGGCCTGCTGGCCTACGCCTACGCGAGGCTGCGCTGGATGCGCCTCGCCCGCAGCAGCTTCAGCGCCGCGCAGATATTCTGGTATTTCGTCGTCGGCGTCTGGCCGCTGCTGTACGGCCTGGTGTACCTGTAGCGGCTGCCGGAGGAGAGAAGCGCCATGAGACAGCGACTGCTTCGGGCTCTCGGCATCGCGGCGCTCGGAGTCGCGCTGCGGGTGCAGCCCGCGCTCGCCTGTGCGGTGTGCTTCGATCAGAACGCGGAGCGCCGCGTGGCCTTCCTCGGCACCACGATCCTGCTCTCGCTGCTCCCGCTCGGGATGTTCGGCTCGCTGGTCTGGTGGCTGAGGCGGCGCTGGCTCGCAGCTACAGCTGCAGACGTCGCGGCCTCCGGCCACGACTCGGACGAGCGCTAGCCGACGGCCCCGCCTTCGCCCGCAGCTCCAGCGGGCCCGGAAAGCCCTTAGGCCTGGGTTCAGCGCCGGCTGCGCTCAGGCGGCGTCCTCTTCGAGCTCCAGAAACTCTTGGCCCGGGCCCTCGCTCTCGCGCACGGCTGGTGCCTCCGGAGGCGGCGCTCCAAGATGCCGCGCTTCCTCCGCGCTCGGCGGCCAGGTCGCGAGCCGAAACGAGGGAAAGACGGGAACCCGCACCACGACCTCTGTGCCGTCCGGACGCGTGAGCAGCCGCTCGACGTAGCGGAGCGGCTCGAGCGGAGCCCCCTGGACCAGCGGACCTTCGGGCCACTCTCCGATCAGATGCGTTTCCGCGACCGCGCGCCGGGCCATGCCATGCACCTCCGATGGTGAGTGGTCCACAGCATCGGGAGATCGCAATACCGCGCGCGAATGACGAATAAAAGACGAAAGTCAGGCGCAATAAAAAAGCCGGCTCGCGCCGACTGAAACTCGAATTCGAACAACACAATGATAGCGAAAGATCCGATCGGCGCAAGCCCTGTGCGCGAAACCGCCGAACACGCCGCGTTCGAGCCTCGATCTCCTGCAACTACAGCACTTTTCCGGCGAATCGGGCTCGAAATCCGTGCCTTGAAAAGGCGAAAACGAAGCGAGTTTCGAGTGACGGAAAACTCGAGCTCTCGCTGCAGCAGTCGCCGCTCAGCGCGCCGGGAGCCCGGGTGCGGCACTCTTGACCGCCAGGAGGAACTCCATGTTCATCGCGATGAATCGCTTCCGGATCGCGCGCGGCCGCGAGGAGGTCTTCGAGGAACTCTGGCGCAAGCGCGAATCCCAGCTCGACGGCGTGCCCGGCTTCCGCGAGTTCCACCTGTTGCGCGGCCCGCAGGACGAAGAGGCCACGCTCTACGCGTCCCATTCCCTCTGGGGATCACGCGCGGACTTCGAGGCCTGGACGCAGTCGGAGTCCTTCCGCAAAGCGCACGCCCAGGCGCGCGCGCCGCAGGGAACCTATCTCGACCACCCGCGCTTCGAGGGCTTCGAGGTGGTGCTGTAGCTCGAAGCGAGCGGGTGCGGAAGCCGGAAAGGATCGGGGTGCGCGTTTCGGACCAACGTGAACACCCAGATCGGGCGATCGTGAACACCCAGTCGGGATCCAGACGCCGCAGGCCAGCGGAGCGCCTGGGGCCTAGGCAGCCCCGGGCTCGTAGCGATAGCCCCGGCCCCGAACCGTCTCGATGCACTCGCCGGCGTTGCCGAGCTTGCGCCGGATCGCTTTCACGTGGCTGTCCACGATCCGCTCGCTCGGCTGCTCCTCGGCACCCCAGAGCCGCGCGATCATCTCTTCGCGGCAGACGACGCGTCCGCCCTGGCTCATCAGCAAGCCCAGGACCGTGAATTCGGTCGCGGAGAGCTCGACGCGTTTTCCATCGACCGTCACGAGATGCCGTTTGGGGTCGAGCTGGACCTTGCCCTCGCTCGGCAGACTCGCGTCGAGCCGCGCTGGATCCACGTTTCGGCTCCGCTTCAAGATCGCGCTGACGCGCGCTCCGAGCTCGCTCGGGAAGTAGGGCTTGGGAACGAAGTCGTCCGCACCGGCTTCGAAGGCGAGCACGCGGTCGATCTCGGCGGAGCGCTGCGAGACCAGCACGAAGGGAATGCGGCGCGTGAAAGGGCTCTCGCGCAGCAGGCGGCAGAGCCCGAGTCCGGACATGTCCGGCAGTGCGAGCTCGGAGAGCACCATGTGCGGCAGCGCACGCAACGCGGCCTCGAAGGCCTGCTGTCCCAGCTCGAAGCCGGTGCAGGCGATCCCGCGTCCCGACAGGCTTCGCGCGACGAGCTCGCGGCTCGCGGCGTCCGGGTCCACCGAGAAGACCACGGCCGCGCGCTCGTCCGCGCTGGAGGATTGCAGCGAGCGGCTCTCGCTCACCTAGCCCCCCTCGCTGCCAATCGCGCCGACGCCGACCTCTTCGATGCCGCCGCTCTTCACCTCGTCCATGACTTCCGCGAGGATTCCGGTCGGCGCGTTGACGTCTCCGATCACGACGACGGTGTCGTCGGGCCGCTCGACGTGCAAGCGCTCGATGATCGGGCGCACCTCGCGCAGCTCGACCTGGCGCCGATCCATCCAGAGGTCGCCGTTCGAGCGGATCGCGATCAGGATGTTTCCGCTCTCGTGGTGCTCTGCCGTGAGCGCCAGCGGGCGCTCCACCGTGATGCCGGCCTCCTTGACGAAGGAGGTCGTGATGATGAAGAAGATCAGCAGGTTCATCACGAAGTCGAGCATCGGCGCGAGGTCGATGCCGATCTCCTCGGGCTCGTGGCGGGTACGCATCTCAGGACTCTCCGCTCATCGCGTCGTCCCGAAGGAGACGTTCGTCACGCCTCCCTGACGGATCTGGTCGACGACCTGCACCAGTAGTCCCGTGCCGGTCTTCGGGTCGGAGACGACCATCACGCCGTTCTCGGGCTTGAGCGCGTGCATGCGCTCGATGTTTGCGCGCACCGCGCGCAGATTGACGAGGCGGTTGTCGACGAGGATGTCGCCGCTCGAGTCGATCTGGATCAGCAAGCTGCCGGCCTCCTTGGCCGGCCCGCCCACACCCGCGGAGGGGCGCGACACTGCGACGCTGAACTCCTTGGTGAAGACCGCGGTGATGATGAAGAAGATCAGCAGGTTCATGACGAAGTCGAGCATCGGGGCGAGATCGATGCCAGACGAATCTCCACTGCGCTTCCTGACGTGACGGCGAACGGGCATCTCAGAACTCGAAGGAGTCCGCGATCAGCTCGGCCTCACGCCGCGCGCGCGAATCGAAGTAGTGGACCGGATACAGCCCCGTGATGCTGACCGCGAGACCCGTCAACGTGCAGATCATCGCGTGCGACACCCCACTCGCCATCGTGCGCGCGTCGGCCGAGCCGCGCAGCGCCATCGAGTCGAAGACCTCGAGCATGCCGCTGACGGTGCCGACCAGTCCGAGCAGGGGGGAGAGCGGAACCAGCACCTTCATCAGCCGCAGATTCGACGTCATCGACGTGCTGAGGCGCGAGATCGTCGCCTGTCGGATCTGCCGAGCGCACCAGGACTGGTGTTCCGGACGGGCCCGCCACTGCGCGAGCGCAGTCGCGACCTGACCCGGGAACACGAGCGAAAAGAAGAAGGTCCGCTCGAGGACGAGAGTCCACAGCACCGCGCAGGCCAGAAAGATGCAGACGACGAAGGGCCCGCCCCCCTCGATCAGCTCGGAGACTGCGAGGGTGGGCACGAGCAGTGCGCGCGCGAGAGACTCCGGCATCTTCAGCTGGTCCTTCCGTCGGACTGCGCCTGCTTGCGCTCGGCGTGCTCGGCGAGCAGACCCGTGCTCTGCTCATCGAGCAGGTGAACCAGCGAGTCGGAAAGCGAAGCGAGCCCCGCATTTGCGAAGAGCAGCGGGATCGCGATGCCGAGCCCGAGCACCGTCGCGATCATCGCCTGCCCGATGCCGTTTGCCATCAACTTCGGATCACTGGATCCGGACTCGGTGATGCTCTGGAAGGTGATGATCATGCCGATCACGGTGCCGACGAGGCCGAGCAGCGGGCCCGCGGCGACCGCGAGGCGCAGAAAGCTCTGGAAGCGCTCGAGCGGCGGCAGCTCGCGCAGCACGGCTTCCGAAATTCGCAGCTCTGCGACGGCCGAGCTCTCCTCGATGCGCACCGGATCGCCCTTGAAGGACGCGAGCACGCGGCCGAGTGGGTTGTCGAGGGTCGGATGATCGAGGCGAGACAGCTGACGACTCACGGCCACTCGCACGCGGATCAGGTAGAAGAATTGATACAGCGCGCACAGCGCTGCCGTGAGCCCTACCGCGATGATCACGTAGCCGACGGCCTCGCCCTTCTCGATGCGCTCCCAGAAGTCTGGCCTCTGCACATAGAGCGCAAGCAGCGCGCCGCGCGACGGGTCGACGACGGCATTGACATAGCCCCCCCGCGCGGCCGCCACACCCGCGGCGAGCTCACGCAGCTCGGCCTGCGGCTGGCGCGGCAGCACGGTCAGCGTGTTCACGCCCGGGTCGAAGTGGAGGTACTGGTCGCCGGAAGTCGCGATGAAGCCGCCGATGCGCACGACGTCGGCGTCCCTTTTCTCGCCCGTGGGCGTCACGATCTGCGTCGCGAAGCGCGTGACGCGCCCCGTCTCCCCCATCTCGCGCAGCGTCTCGAACCAGAGCCGCTCGAGATCTGCACTCGAAGGCAGCGCCTTGGATTTCGCGAGCCTCAAGAAGAACTCGTCCCGCCCCGGGAACTGGGCGCTGATCAGCGAGTTGTAGACCACCGCGGAGAGGTCCGTGGCCACCTGACGCGTGACCCCGAAGAGCTCGCCGAGATTGCCCTCGCGCGCCTTCAGCAGCGTCTCGAGCTCGTTCAGCTGGAGCTCGTTCGCGTCGAAGGCTGCGGAGGTCCGGTCGCTCTCGGCCTGCTCGGCCTCGCGCTCTCGGCGTGCCTCGTCGAGCAGCCCCTGTTGCTGATCGCGATGCGCGAGGAACTCCCTTTCCCGGGCGGCATTCGCCTCGGCTTCGATTGCCCGCGCGTTCTGCGTCTCGGCGAGCAGCTGATCGAGCGTCTCCGCGGCGGCGGCTCCCGCGCTGCAGACCGCGAAGGCGAGCAGACCGAGGATCCTCTTCACTTTCATGACTGGCCCTGGGTCGGAGCGGGAATCGGAAGCGTGAGCAGATCTGGCGCGCTGGCCTTGTCAGCGACCGCGAAGCCGTGCTTGACGGCGCTCCGGTACGAGGGATCGCTGACCCACTGCTGCTTTTCTGCGTCCCAGTAGCCCGTCTCCGCGGCGTCGGGCGTCTGGTACAGCAGCGCGACGCGCCCGAGGCGCAGGAAGCGCACCGCTCGCGCATCCGAGCCCTCGCCGAGCTCTCCCGAATAGGCCTCGAGGGTGCGTCCGTAGTCGGTCTCGATTTGATAGGCCTCGATGATGCGGCGATATTTTTCGGAGACCGTGACGTCCGCGCGGCCCATGACGTCGACGAGCGCCGCGATGCGCTTCTCGCGTTCCTGGAGCTGGAAGGGCAGGTCGAGCTTCACGAAGCGACCCAGCGCTCCGACCATCTTCTCCATCAGGGGCATCACCTCGCGCGAGGTGGTCTCGATTTCGACCAGCTGCTGCTTCAAGAACGCGATCTCGTCGACTTGCGACTGGACCTGCCCCTTCAGCTGTCGCGTGTAGTCGCGCAGGTTGCGGGTCTCGGAGAGATGCTGCCGGTACTGCAGCAGCAGATCGCGCGTTGCGTCGTTCAGCTGATTCACATTCGCCTGGGACGCGATCGCGGCCTCGTCGGTGGCGAGCTGCTCCTGCAGCAGCGGCTCGAGCGCCCGCTTCTCCGCCGCGTCCTCGCCGCCCGCGGCCCACGCGAGCGGCCAGACTGCCGCGAGCGCGAGCGCGGCGGCGAGCGCTCGCCTGGAATGGGTCGATCTCTTCGTCATGTCACTCCCGAGCGGAACCGGGCCTCGCGCAGAGGCCCTCCGCCTGTGCGCGAGCTCAGCCGCCCCAGCTCGCCGTCTCGCGGCCGGCTCCGAGCTCGCGGTCGATGTGCTCGATCCAGGTCTGCGCCTGCTCGCGCGTCTTGTCGGAGCGCTGTGCGATCGCGAAACAGTTGCGCGCTTCTTGCAGCTTCTGCGCGTTGTAGTAGGCGATGCCGAGCAGCAGCTGGACGTTGCCTGCGTTCTCTAGGCCGCCCTTGTCGAGGGCCTTGCGCAGCGAGCTGGCCGCCTCGGCCCACTCTTCCTGGAGCATGTGGATCTGCCCGGCGCGGACCCAGAGATCGCCATCCGCTGCGAGCTCGGCCGCGCGCGCGAGCGGAGCATCCGCCTTCGGAATTTCGCGTGCCAGGATCCAGCTCGCGCTCAGCAGCTCGAGCGATTCGGAATCCTCCTGGATGCGCTTCGCCGCCAACTCCCGCTCGAAGATCTCCGCCGCGCGATTCGGAATGCCGCGCGCCAGCATCAGCTGCAAGAGCCGGCGCAGGTCGCGATCTTCGGTCAGCAGGCCGCGGCGGTGTGCCAGCTCGAGCACACCGAGCGCGCGCGCGGGGTCGTCCGTCGCGCCGTAGAGCGCGGAGAGCTGCAGCCAGGTGTCCTTCCCGCTGTTCGGGTAGAGCGCGATCATCTGCTCGACGACCGGCGCGGCGGAGGCGTAGTCCTTCTTCGTCAGATGCAGCGCGAGCAGCAGCTGCAGCCAGGTCTGCTGCGGCTGCTTGGCGATCTCGACGGCCTTCTTCGCGGGAAGCAGCGCGGCGTCGACGTTCCCGAGCTGGAACTGCGAGAGTGCCATCAGGAAGTAGCCGACGGAGTTCGGGCGCTCCACGGTCCGGAACCAGCTCTCGAGCGTCGCGATTACGTCCTGCCAGCGTTTCTCGACGGCCTGGATCTGTGCGACCTGGAACAGCGTGTCGGCCTGGTCCGCGCTCGGCAGGCCCTGCTCGGCGAGAGACTGGTTCAGATAGTCGATTGCCGCGGCGTTGTTCTCCTGGCCATAGGCGATGGTGCCGTGCAGGCGCAACCTCTGTGCGCGTTCGTAGCGATTGAGCTTCTCGACGTGCAGCCGCTCGAGCTCGCGTTTCGCCTCGGCGTACTGCTGCGCCTGGAGCCCGTCGCGGACCCTGCCGAAGATCCGCGCGGTGCGCGGTTTCATCACAGGAGTCGCGGCCTCGGAGCCGGCCTCGGGCTGGCTCTCTTGCCGGAGCTTCGCTTGGGCCGGCTGCAGGGCCGGCAGCGAGAACAGCGCTGCGAGAGCGAGTGCTGCGGTCAGGGAGCGGGAGTTGGGCATGTGTCAGCTCTTCAGTTGGAACTGGATCCGGACCTTCATGTCCGCGCGCTCGACGGGCCTTCCGTCCGCGATCTTCGGGTTGTACTTCCAGCCCTTGACGGCCTGGATCGCCGCACGGTCGAAAATCGCCACGGGCTCGGCGCCGATCACGATCGGATCGCGCACGCTGCCGTCGATTGCGACCGTGAATTTCAGGTCGACCCAGCCTTCGATCTTCTTCTGGCGCGCCTGGATCGGATAGTCGGGCTGGATCCGAACCTGCGGCACGGCGTCGCGGTCGACGCCACCGCCGACGGCGAGATCCGACGCTCCACCGATTCCGCCTCCGCTGCCGCCACCGCCTGCGAAGTCCACCGACGGAGCCAGCGCGGCCAGGTCGGCGCCGGGCACGACGCTGAGCTTCTCCGACGTCGCGACATTCGTCGCAGTCGGCGGCGGCTCGGGCTTGTCGATCTGCGGCTTCACGCGCTTCTTCTCCTCGGTCTCGGTCTCGCGTCGCAACCGCACGAACTCGATCTTCGGCGGCACCTGGATCTCGTCGAAGCTGCCCGTCACTCCGATCAGCCCCCACAGCAGCCAGAACAGCCCGGTGGCGCCAGCGGTGGCGAGCAGCAGCGCGAATAGGAGTCGGGGTCCGAGTCGATTCACGAGCTCTCACCAACCGGCGGGCGCTATCAGACCGATCGGTGTCCAGCTTAGGAATGCTGCGTGACGCGTCGGCGACTCCTGTGTGACGCAAGCGCGCAGAGATCGTGCGGATTCGGTGACGATCTAACGAGGATCCGCCTCAGACCGACGAGACGTGCAAGCCGACGAAGTCGGCGCGCAGCGAGGCGCAGCCGAGCGAAGCGGGGTGGTCCGGGCTGCGCCCGGACCGGGACCACAAGGCTGGTGGGGGCGCGGGCACGAGATTTCCGGCTCCGACGGCGGTCGAGGTGGACCCGCAACGGACCCGCGCGCCCGCGCGGCGGCGGCCCTGCCAGATCAACACAAACGTCACGCGATCGAACGCAGCCCGCAATTCGAGCCAGCGATCTTGCCCTGTGTCGCCCGGGCCCTGTTGCGGGCGATTTTCGACCACCAACTCACAGGAAGAGACCTGAAACCCATGCAGAAGAAATTCAGCATTTCTCTCGCCGCTGCGGTCGCCGGCTTCGCGGCCAGCGCCCACGCGGCTCCCCCGACGATCATCAGCTACCCGACCGCGATCAGCGCGGACACGGTCTGGGGCGACGTCCCGGACGAGGCCGAGATCGTTTTAGATGGTGCGATCTTCGTCAACGCGAACGCGACGCTGACGATCCTTCCCGGAGTGATCGTGCGCGGCAACCCGCGCACGGCTGTTGCAGGTGCGACGACCGTAGGCGTTCCCGGGTCGCTGATCGTGACCCAGACCGGCCGCCTGGTCGCGGAAGGCGGTTCCGGCAGCCCGATCACGTTCACGACGGCTGCCCTGGACAACGACGCGAACGGCGAGCCGGACGACCTCGACGCGAGCGGCTTCCTGGACGCCTACCCGGGCTTCAGCGGGGTCGGCTGCCCGGGCTCCTGCGTTCCGGACGCGACGCCGACCTACTACGACGGGACTCCGCTCTCGAACCCGCTGGCTCCGATCAGCCCTGCCGGGCGCGAGAACACCCAGCTCTGGGGCGGCTTGGTGCTGCTCGGAAGTGCGCCGACCAACCTCGGTGACGAGGCCGGCGAGGGTTTCGGCATTCGCTCGATCGAGGGCCTCGCGGTGCCGGGCTTCACGGTCGCGGACACGCTCTACGGCGGCCTGCTGCCGCACGACGACTCGGGCTCGCTCAAGTACCTCTCGATCCGCCACGCGGGCGACGAGATCGGCTCGGGCAACGAGCTCAACGGCCTGACGATGGGCGGCGTCGGCGACGGCACCGTGATCGAGCACGTCGAGGTCTACGCGAACTTCGACGACGGCTTCGAGTGGTTCGGCGGCACCGTGAACGGCAAGTATCTGGCCGCCAATTTCGTGGGCGACGACAACTTCGACGCCGACCAGGGCTACACGGGCGTGAACCAGTACTTGTTCGCGCTGCAGCCCTTCTTCCAGGAGGCCACGGGCACGACGGCCGCAGCCGAGTGGGGATCGCTCTCGGGCGACAAGCTGGCGGAGCTCGATGGGGACGACTGCCAGAGCGTGGGTCCGCCCGGCGGGCCGGACATCTTCAACAACTGCACCACGCGCTCGAACGAGGCAGGCTCGACCAGCGAGGTCCTGTTGCCTCCGGCACCGGCCTGGCCCTTCCCGAATCCCGCCTTCTACCATGCGACGCTGATCGGCAGCCGGACCGCGACCCACGTGGGCGTCGCGTTCCCGAATCTCGCGAACACGGGCGTCCAGTTCCGCCACGGCTTCGCGGGTGACGTGCTGGATAGCATCGTGATGCGGGCGGGCGGAGCGGCCTTCGTGCTCGACACGGACGCCAACGAAAGCGTGAGCGGCGGTCTCGTCGACGCCGAGGAGAACGTGAACGCGGGACTCACGCGCATCGTCTCCACGACGATGAACGACAACGGCGCCGCGCTCTCGGCGACGCTGAACGCCGCGATCAGCAATGGCGACGCCTACGCGACGTCGCACGGTGGAACCGCCAACGTGCTGAACGGCGGCGGCTTCAGCGGCCTGGTGCAGAGCGACATCAGCTTCGACCCGAATGGACCGGCCAACAGCGGTCACCTCTCGGGTGCGAAGCCTGGCGCGGCGGGCACGCCCACGGGTCCGATCGACCCGCGGCCGGCCGGTGCGACCGGCACGACCGGTGGCACTCCGGGCCGGACTCCCGGCGTCGACAACGCCACCTTCCGGGGCGGCTTCGACTCGACGCAGCCGGAGCTCTGGACCACCGGATGGACCGCACTGAACCTGGGCGGCGTGCTGGCGGACTAGCCTGCACCTGAAACGGAGCTGGCACAACCAAGAGAGAACAAAATCATGAACAAGAAACTGCTAGCGATTGCCGTCTGCACGTGCATCGCCGGCTCGGCGCAGGCAGTGACCGTTGCGGGCTGGGACTTCTCCCAGTGGCAGGAAGCCGGTCAGCTGTCGACGAACGGGACGACGAGCACGAGCAATCTGGCTGCGAACTACTCGGCCTATGATCTGACCTTCAACGCCGGAACCGGAGCGGCCTCGTTCGGGACGCTTTACTTCGATGGCTCCTTCGGTTCCACCTCGGTCTCCCAGGGGACTCCCAGTGGCACGACGGCCTTCGCGCCGACCACGGGTTCGCCCCAGGGAACGGGTTCTCTGGACTCGAACCTCCAGGGCCCCGTCCAGACCCACGTGGGAACGCTGCCCTTCCTGAGCGGGAAGCCCGCGGGGGTCGGCTTCGAGGCGTTCCCGGCGCTCGAGGCGGAAGGACAGACCTTCCAACACTCCCTCAGCATGACCGCGCGGACTGCGGTCGACGTCGTGTTCCGCGCGGACACGTCGTCGCTGACGGCGCCCGGCGAGGGCGGAGTCGGCTGGTCGCTCAGCTTCGCGGGGAAGACCTTCCCGGGAGCGGGCGCCTCGCCGGTCGATGTCGCGTTCTCGACGAACGGGTCGAGCTTCACGACGATCGGCAGCGTGAACCTCACGCAGACGGACCAGCGCTTCCGCGTGAAGCTCTCGGACGCCACCGGGCCCCCGACTGAGAACGCGTATGTGCGCCTCAGCCTGGATCCGGCGTCGGCCCAGCCGATCATCGACAACGTCACGCTGGATGCGATCTACGTTCCCGAGCCGGGCCAGATGCTCCAGCTCGTGAGTGGCGTTGCGGGGCTGCTGGCCCTGGTTCGCCGGCGCGCTCGCGCCTAGGTCGCGCTTCGCGACTCCTCCGGAGCCGCCACCCTCGAGGGTGGCGGCTCCTTTTTTTTCTAAGCTCGGAGTTCGCCATGTTCGCGCTTCGACGCAGCTTGGTTCCGCTCGCAGTGCTGCTGCTCGGCTTGCCAGCGGCCAGCTGCAGCGAGAGCCCAATCACCGCAGCGAATCTGCTCGCCCACGAGAGCGCCTGGCCCTATCAGGCCCTGCTGACGCGAGACTGGACTTCGGCGAGCGCTGCTCGTCCGCTCGTGGCCGGTGCGAGAGCCGTCCTGATTCGGGTCGAGGCGGGGGACCTTGCGCGACTCGACTTCGGGCGCGGAGGGATCCATCGCGTGCCGGTCGCGCTCACGGATCTGGTCGAGCGCGCGAACCGCGTGCGCAGCGGCGATCTCGTCAAGGATGGACCGAACTTCAGCGTCGCGATCGCGCAGCGCCTGGTCGATGCGGCGGCGGAACGGATGGCCCCGCTCGCGGCAACCGAGACCCATGGCGCGACGGCATTCCTGTGCGTCTTCGCCGACCCCGATGCCGCCGTCCTGGCGGATCTCGCGGCCGCGTTCGCTCCGCTTCGCGATCGAGAGGGTCTAGTGACGATCTTGTTCCCTCAGGGCCGGCGCTCCGACGCCGAGGTCCGGGAGCGCCTGCGCTCGCTCCGCTGGACGGTCCCATTCGTGTTCGCGCATCTCTCCGAACCCTATACGCGGACGTTGATCGATCCGGAGACACCACTGCCGGCGGTGCTGCTGCAGAGTGCCGAGGGCCGTCTGCTCGTGTTCCGCGGCGCGGCTGGCGGCGATCCGATGGGCCTCGCGCGCGAACTCGCAGAGGCACTCCCGGGCGCAGTCGGCGGCGCCGACTCCTGAACCGACGCGGCTGCGGGCCCAGCGACGGCGGGACCCGATTCCGGGTCAGAACGCGTAGCCGAGCGAGAACGAGTAGTCCCGGCCGATCTTGTACGCGCGCTCTGCGATCCGACTCTCGGTCTGCGCCCGGTCGTAGACGACGCGCCGGGTGCTGTCGCTCAGATTCTTGACGCTGAACTTGAAAGTGAGGTCGCCCCGCAGCAGCTCGACGTACCAGGTCTGGCTCAGGACGAAATCGAGCTGGTAGAAGCTGTCGATGTAACGGTCGAGCGTGAGGTCGAGGATCGTTCCGGCAGGGTTTTGAGAGGCGCTGCCGGCCGCGTCGAGCAAATCGCTGATCGCGAACGCGGAGAGCGTCGCCTTGGTGCCCCAATCTTCCAGGTCGAAGCTGAGGTCGGCGTTCACGATCCACTCGGGCTGGGCGAAGAGGCGCCGGCTGCTCTTGAGCTTCGGAAAAGTCGCGGAGGCGGGGGGCACGTCCGCAAAGAATTCCCGAGAGCGCACGAACTCTGCCGGCATGCGGTCGACGCGGGCATGGATGTAGGTCGCGTTCGCGCCGATCGAGAAGAACTCGAGAAAGTCGAGCCCGAGGAACTCGAGATTCTTGCGGCCCTCGATCTCGACGCCGACGAGCTTCGCCCGGTTCGGATTGTTGAAGAAGGTCCGGTACGACGCGCCCGAGGCCTCGCGGTTGTTGGGATCGCGAATCACGATCGACTCGATCGGATCGTCGATCTGCTTGTAGAAGACGCTCAGCGCAGCGAGGTCGCCGAAGTCGCCCCAGGTGTACTCGCCCCGCAGGTCGCCGCTCAGCACATGGGAGAGTTTCAGCAGGGGGTTCCCGACCACCAGGTCGTCGCTGCCCGGGTCGACCGTGACGTAGTAGCTCATCTCTCGGAAGGAGGGGCGCGCGACCGTTTGAGAGAAGGCCCCGCGCAGGTTCAGCCCCTCGATCGGGCGGTAGGTCAGGCCCGCGGTCGGCAGCATCAGGCTCTCGTCGATGCGGCCGTTCAGGGCAGCCTGTATTTCGGCGCGGGTCTCGAGATCTACGAATCCGGTCGACGGATCGACCGGGAGCGAGAGTCCGAGCAGCTGATCGTTGAAGGTCTTGACACTGCCCGGCCGCCCCGTCGGTTCTCCGCGCGAAGCGTTGTCGAAGCGATCGAGGAACAGATACTTGCTCGGAAAGATCGCGGGCGTGCCGTCGGCGGCGGTGACACCCCCCGCGACAAAGGGATCGTTGTTCGATTCGATCTGGATCCTCTCGAGTCGGACCCCGCCCAGCACGTCGAGCTTTTCGAACAGGGTTGCCTTGGCCTCGATGGCCCAGGCCAGGATCTCGCGCTGCGCGTCGCTCTCGCTCTCGCGCAACCCCAAGAGCCTGCCGTCTGCTGAGCGGTCCAGCGTATCCAGGATGTTGCCGCCGAGCTCGGGGAGCGTAGGGGCCTGGATCGCGAACTGGGTTCCCGAAGCTTGCGGACTCTCGAGGAATTCCGCGCTGACGTCGCGCGTCGCTCGCTCGTACCAGCCCCCGCTCGCAAGCTTCAGCGCGAACCAGCGGTTGAGGTCGCGTTCGTACTCGGCGTCGAGGCGCGCGAACCACTGGTCTTCGGCGACGTCCGCCGCGCTGATGAAGAGCCCAGATTGTCTCACCGCAAAGAATCCAGGGCCGAGGTCCGCGACCCGCGCCGGCAGATTCGCGGGAACCGAAAACTTGTCGTCCGGCTCGAAGAAGAAGCGCCCCGCGAACGCAGACTCCAGCTGCGTGGTCTTCGCGTGGTTCGCGACCCAGGTGACCCCGAGGCCTGGGACGCTGGTGATGCGGTGATCGCCGTTCAGCTGCAGGACCAGCAGCTTGCGCTTGCTGTCCAGGGCCTTGCTGGCCGTGAAGTTCGTGAACCACAGCGATCCGGCGGCCGCGCTCGCATTCGCGTCATCTCGGATCTGTGTGATCCACGCGCTCAGGGTCGCGGTACTGAAATCCTCGCCAGCGGTGATCGGCGAGTCGATGAAGCCGTTATCCGCGAGGTCGTCCAGCTGTCGCTGGCGCAGCCCCGCGTAGTCCACTCCCGGGATGAAGCCGTTCTCTCGGACCTCGACGGTCTCCTCGTCCTTGCGCGTGAAGAACACGGAGCCATCGATCCGGTGGGCTGCGCCCGCGTCGAGGTCGAAGCCGAAGCCGCCGTAGGCAGTCAGCTGCTCGGACTTTTCGCTCTCGGTCAGGTCGAAGCGACCGCCGGAGAGTCCGAGCCGCCCGAACGCCAGGTCTCCGTCTTTGATCCCCAGCCCACTCGATTGATTGATCACGCCCTTCACGGGCTCGCGTTTTTCCTGGAAACCGTCCTTGGTCTCGAAGTCGATCTCGCGGTTGAAGACTCCCTTGTAGCGGAACTCGCGCTGGAACAACTCGAAGCGCCCACCGAAGGAGCCGCCGAACTCGGTCTCGATGGTGTCGTCGGCAGCGAGCTCTCGCCCGATCGGAGAGTCCTCGACGAAGCCCACGAAGCGCCGTGTCGCATTTTCGTTGAAGCCGCTGCCCAGGTTCAGCTTGAACTGGAACTCGCCCGGGTAGTCGTGTGTGAGGATGTCGATCGAGCCGCCCGCGGAATTGCTGGGCTGATCGGAGCCGAAGGTCTTGGCGATCTGCACGCTGCTCACGATGTCGGCTGCGAAGAGATCCAGCTGCACGGATTGGCTGTCCGGGTCGGGGCTCGGGATCGGCGCGCCGTTGTAGAGCGTGCTGCTGTAGCGATCCTCGAGGCCGCGGATGATCGCGAATTGCCCCTGCACGACGTTCACTCCGGAGACGCGCTTCAGCGCATCCGCGACGTCGCTCGCGGCGAACTTCGAAAACTCCTCGGCTCCCATCACATTGAGCAGCTGGTCGGACTGCATGCGCAGGTCGAGGCCGGCCATGATGTCCTCGACCGCCGAGGCCTCGACGACCATGACTTCGATGTCGGCGCTCCCGGAGGAGGAGGACTCACGCGGCAAGGGAGGCAGGGGGAAGTCCGCGCGGTTCTCCTGGTCGGACAGCACGCGGAAATTCGCCATCTCCGAGTCCCGGTAGCCCTCCTTGGCGAAGCGCAGGTCATAGCTCCCGGCGGGGACCGCCTGAAACAAGAAGCCACCGTCCGCTGCGCTCGTCTGCTTGTCTTCTCGGGGTGCGCCGCCAGCCGCGGGCCACACGAGGCGGACCGCGACGCCGGCGACCGGGGCGCCGGTCTCGCCGTCGTAGACCTGCCCGCGGATGTCGCCGCGACCCGCGGCCGAAGCCGGGGGCGGCTCGGCCGCCGCGCCGGCACTCGCGACGCCGAGAACGAGGAGTGCCAGCAGCGAGCGCCAGGCGCAGATCGGGCGAGGCTTCATGCGGGGACCACGCTATGAGACCTCTGAGAACGCAGCGCGACGATCGTGTGAGCAGGCGGCGGCGATCGTGTCACAGATTCGAGGAGCCGCCGGGCGCCGGCGGGGCGCTGCAACGACCCTGCGCGGGGCGCTAGCGCTGGGGGCGCTGCGAGGCGCCAGGTGCGTGTAGTAGGCGCTGCGATTCGGAGCGGCGAGTGCGCTCGTTCTCGCCGAGGCGGCGCGCAATGGCCTCCGCCAGGCTCCGGTCCCCCTGCTCGCGGGCGGCGGCCAGCGCCGCGCGGCATTCGCTCAGGCCTTCCGCCTGCTGCCCCTGCAGCAACAGCAGCATCCCGAGGTTCTCTCGGATCTGCGGATCGCCCGGAGCGAGCTCGACGGCCTGGCGGCAGGCTCGGGTGGCTTCCTCCCGCTGCCCCTGACGCACCAGCGCGAGGCACAAGTTGCCATGCGCGCGCGCGTGCCGCGGGCGGAGCGCAATCGCCGCGCGAAAGGAATCGATGCCCTGTTCGAGCTGCCCCCGCTGGATCGAGACGACAGCGTAGTTGAGGTGTGCCTCGGCATAACGCGGCTCCAGCTCGATGGCCTGGCGATACAGCTCTGCGGCTGCTTCGAGCCTGCCTTGGCGATCCCGCTCGAGACCGAGACTGAAGAGCGCGACGTGATTGCGGGGATCGACCGCGAGCGCGTGTTTCCAGAGCGACTCCGAGTCTCGCCAGTGCCGAGCCTGGAGCGCCGAGCTGGTGCCGAGCGCGGCCAGCAGCGCGATCAGCGAGCCCGCGAGCCGCCCGGCTCGGATTCCCCGCCCTTCGCAGAACTCCGCGACGCCAAACACCAGCGCGAGGCACAGGCCGATCTGTGGCAGGTAGGTGTAGCGGTCTGCGTGGGCCTGGGCGCCGACCTGCACGAAACCGAGCACGGGTACGAGCATCCCGAG
Source organism: uncultured Spirochaetales bacterium (assembly GCA_964437835.1). Classification (GTDB taxonomy): domain Bacteria; phylum Myxococcota_A; class UBA9160; order UBA9160; family SMWR01; genus CAYTJA01. Next base: position 6,594 of record CAYTJA010000363.1, on the reverse strand, counting down.
GTACCAGAGGCAGCCGACCGCCAGATAGGGCCGGCGCCGGAGCGATGCAGAGGACAGCGCGAGCATTCCGACGAGCAGCGACGCCCCCGCCAGCGCGCGCCAGGGGCCCGACTCGCCGCCGGTATGTCGGTAGAAGGGAGTCAGCCCGACGGGCCAGAAGAGCTGCGCGACGTAGACAGCGAGCGAGGCCAACGCGTTCTGGAGGCGGGCTCCGAGAGGCAGCGCCTCGACCGCAATCAGCGACTCCCCTTGCGCCCAGAGCGTCAGCGCGCAGGAGCCAGCGGCCAGGAGCAGCAGCGGCAGCTTCTCGCGGACGCAGCTCCGGAGACCGAGCCAGCGATCGCCTTCCGGGCGGATCCGCGCGAGCGGCCAGCGGTCGAGCAGCAGCAGCACGCAGGGCAGGGTCACGAGCATCGGCTTGCTCGCGAGGCCCAGCCCGAAGGCAGCGACCACTGCCGCGTACCAACGCCTGCGCGGCACCCCCTCGGATCGTGCATAGCGCTCGTACGCGAGGAGCGTCGCGGCGAAACAGACGCCGCTCAGCAGGTCCTTGCGCTCGGAGACCCAGGCCACCGACTCGACGCGCAGAGGGTGGAGCGCGAACAGCGCGGCCACCGCAGCGCCGTGCCAGACCTTCCCCGTCATGCGCGCGAAGGCGAGTGCGAGCCCCGCGGCCGCCCCGGCGTGCAGCAGCAGGTTCGTCAGATGGTGGCCCCAGGGCTCGAGCCCGTAGAGCTGGCAGTCCAACATGTGGGAGAGCGTCGTCAGCGGGTGCCAGTTGGAATGGTGGACCTGGCCAAGTGCCCAGCGCAGCGCGAAGGCGCTGAGCCCCTGGCCGACGACGGGGTGCCGGACGACGTATTGATCGTCGTCGTAGTTGACGAAGCCGTGGCTCAGCGTGCGCCCGAAGACCGCGAAGACGGCGGCGGCGAGTCCGAGCGCCGCCCAGGTCTCCTGCCGCCTGCGTTTCGTCATCTGCACCCGGGGTAGCGCAGGGCGATGTTGACGCGCTCCCGCCCCGGAACCTCCTGCGCTCGCGCATCATCCCGTTCGCGAAGGGACCGCCCGCTGAGGCGCCCGTCTCGAAAATGGATCCGCAGGCTGCGAAACGCGCTAGCCGACCAGATTCACCAGCCGGCCGGGTACGACGATCACCTTGCGCGGCTCGCCCGGGAGGTGCTGGCGCACCTTTTCCGAGGCCAGCGCGGCCGCGCGGATCGCGGCCTCGTCGGCGTCGGCGGGGACGCTGATCTCGTCGCGACGCTTGCCGTTCACCTGCACCACGAGCCGGACCGTGTCCTGCACCAACAGGGCCGGATCGGTTTCGGGCCAGTGCGCGAGCGCGGGGCTCTCGCTGTGCCCGAGCAGGCGCCAGAGCTCCTCGGCCAGGTGAGGTGCGAAGGGGCAGAGCAGCAGCACGAAGCTCTCGGCCGCCGGGCGCGGCACCGCGCCCGGCTCGGCGATCTCGCGCGAGAAGACCATCAGCTTCGAGATCGCGGTGTTGAACTGCAGCGCCTCCACGTCGCGAGTGACGCCGTCGATCGCGCGAGCGGTGCTGCGCTGCTGCTCGGGCGTGCCGGACCCGGGCGCCAGCGTGCGGCTCGGGCCTGCGTCGTTCTCGCCCATCACGAGGCGCCAGGCGCGCTGCAGGAAGCGGTGCATGCCGGGGAGCGAGTCGTCCGACCACGGCGCGCCCTTCTCGAGCGGCCCCATGAACATTTCGTAGAGGCGCATCGCGTCGCTGCCGAAGCGCGCGATCACGTCGTCCGGGTTCACGACGTTGCCGCGGCTCTTCGACATCTTCTCGGTGACGACCTCGAGCTCGATGTCCGCGCTCGGATGCAGCGGCTTTTCATCGACCCAGCGGACCTCTTGCTGTTTGATCCAGCGCGCCGTGAGTTCCGCGCGAGTCGCAGCGTGGCGCGGCGTCTCGCCGTCCAGCACGACGTCGCGGAAGCCAATCGGCGCGGCGCGTCCGCGGCGCGCGTCCGTGAGGTCGTCGTCGTAGTAGCGGTAGCTGTAGCCGAGGATCATCCCGGGATTCAGCAGCTTCTGGAAGGGCTCTTTGGTGTGCACGAGGCCGAGGTCGTAGAGCACCTTGTGCCAGAAGCGCGAGTAGAGCAGGTGCAGCACCGCGTGCTCGGCGCCGCCGACGTAGAGGTCGACCGGCATCCAATAGCGCTCGGCCTCGGGCGAGAAGGCCTGCGTGCGGTTGCGCGGGTCGCAGAAGCGCAGGTAGTACCAGCAGCTGCCGGCCCATTGCGGCATCGTGTTCGCGTCGCGGAGATAGGTCTCTCCGGTCTTCGGATCTCGCACCGTGAGCCACTCGCGCGCGCGCGCGAGCGGCGGCTCGAACTGACCCGAGGGCTTGAAGTCCACGAGCTCCGGCAAGAGCAACGGGAGCTCGGAGTCGGGAACGAGTCGAGTGCTGCCGTCTTTCGCGTGCAGGATCGGAAGGGGCTCGCCCCAGTAGCGCTGGCGCGAGAACAGCCAATCTCGCAGCTTGTAATTCACCGTGCGCTCGCCGCTGCCGTGTGCTTCGAGCCACGAGCCCATCCGCGCCTTGGCCTCGGGCGTCGCGAGTCCATCCAGGAACTGGGAGTTCACGCTGACGCCGTCGCCGACGTAGGCCCGTTCGCGCACGTCGCCGCCGCTCACGACTTCGACGATCGGGAGCCCGAAGGCGCGCGCGAAGTCGTGGTCGCGCTGGTCGTGGCCCGGCACGGCCATGATTGCGCCGGTGCCGTAGCTCGCGAGTACGTAGTCGGCGATCCAGATCGGGATGCGCGCGCCCGTGACGGGATGCGCGGCGCTGGCGCCCGTGAAGACGCCTGTCTTCGCGCCGAGCTCCGCCTGGCGCGAGCGCTCGCTCTTCGCCTGGCTGCGCTCCCGATAGCTCTGGACCGCTGCGCGCTGCGCGGGCGCGGTGATCTGCTCGACCAGCAGGTGCTCGGGTGCGAGCACGAGGTAGGTGGCTCCGAAGAGTGTGTCCGGGCGCGTCGTGAAGACCTCGATCTGCGCGCCCGGATGCTCCGGCAGCTCGAATCGGATCCGCGCACCCTCGGAGCGCCCGATCCAGTCGCGCTGCATCTTCACGATGGATTCGGGCCAGTCGAGGAGATCGAGATCCTCGAGCAGGCGGTCGGCGTAGGCCGTGATGCGCAGCATCCACTGGCGCATCGGCAGCCGCACCACGGGATGGCCGCCGCGCTCGCTCTTGCCGTCGATCACCTCTTCGTTTGCGAGCACCGTGCCGAGCGCCGGGCACCAGTTGACGGGAACTTCTGCGAGATAGGCCAGGCCGCGCTCGTAGAGCTTGCAGAAGATCCACTGCGTCCAGCGCAGGTAGTCCGGATCGGTGGTGTCGATCTCGCGCTCCCAGTCGTAGTCCTGTCCGAGCGACTGGATCTGGCGGCGGAAGGTGTCGATGTTCCGGCGCGTGGTCTCGCGCGGGTGGGTGCCCGTCTCGATCGCATACTGCTCGGCCGGCAGGCCGAAGGCGTCCCAGCCCATCGGGTGCAGCACGTTGAAGCCGCGCATGCGCTTGTAGCGCGAGAGCACGTCCGTCGCGATGTAGCCCTTCGGGTGCCCGACGTGGAGCCCCGCGCCGGAGGGGTAGGGGAACATGTCGAGGATGTAGAACTTGGGCTTCGCGGGGTCGATCGTCGCGCGGAAGATCCCGCTCTCGCGCCAGTAGGCCTGCCAGCGGGGCTCGATCGACTTCGGATCGTAGGGCATAGGATGTTCGGGAACGTACCGGCAGGCCCCCGCGCGTCAACCGAAGCCGGCGCACTGCTTCGCCCCTCCCGGGCTCGGCTCTAGTCGTCGCGCAGGCCGAGCTTGCGCTCGCGCTCTTTCTGGATCCGGATCGCCTGCTTCTGCTCTTCGGTGAGCAGCGCCGTAGCGACCTTCGGCCGCAGGATCGAGTAGAAGGCCGGCACCACCGTGATTGCGCCCAGCATGTTGATGACCATCAGGATCACGAGCAGCTGCGCCATCTCGGCCTGGAAGCGCAGGTTGCTCCAGCTCCAGAGCACGATGCCGCCGACGATCGTGGTCGCGGTGAAGGAAACGGCCATACCGGTCGTGCGCACGGCCCTTCTCACGGCCTCGTCGATGTCGGCGGTGTCGGCGACCTCGTGGCGGATGCGGTCGACGATGTAGATCGCGTAGTCGACGCCGATGCCGACGCCGACCGACTGCACCGGCAGCGTGTTGATGTTGAGTCCGATGCCGCGAATCGCCATGTATGCCAGCGAGAGCATGGTTGCGGTCGCGATCTGCAGCAGGATGATTCCGCCGCTCGGTGCCGATTGATAGGTTACCGAGTGCAGCACGAAGATCACCAGGAAGATCAGCGAGATGTTCGCGACGTGGCTGCGCTCGACCTCTTCGTTGATCGCCGCGAGCACGCCCATCGAGCCGCCAGCCATCACGAACTGCACGCCGCGCGTGAACGCATTCGTGGGCTGGTACTTCGGCGCATCGTCCACGGCCTTGAGGTCGGATACCACGAGCCGGTTCGTGCCGAGCGCGACGGCGCGGATCCCGGCGCTCGGGTCCTCCCACCAGTAGTCGATGTCCGCGTTCTGCCAGCCCTCGAGCCCTTCGGGCCAGGTGAAGATCTCGCCTTCCTCGACCGAATCGCGCTCGTCGGTGTAGTCGGCGTGCGCGTCGTCTCGGAACTGGTCGATCCACCCGGGCAGCCCGTCTGCGGCCGTGTTCACCGTTTGGGCGACGTAGCTGCCGTCCTTCTGCCGCTTCTGCACGTGCAGCGTGTGGTGCCGCGTCGGCAGCATCGGACCGAGCATGTAGTACCAGAGGTCGATCAGCTGATCGCGGTCGAAGAAGCCCGCGTCGGGGTGCGCGCGGTCCTGGTCGAGGCGCACGTCGATCTTGCCGAGCGGATTGCGCTTGATGAAGTCCTCGGAAAAATGTCGCGCGAGCGCGATCGTCTCCCCCTTGTGGTCGGGGTAGTAGAACGCGATCGTCGCCTCGCGTCCGTCGTCGGTCATGAAGGGCCGCATGAAGCCGGGCGGGCCGTTCTGACGCAGCTGGAAGATCGTCGAGCGCACGGTGCCGAGGTCTTCGGGGATGAAATAGAACTTCGGGTCCCCGTAGTGGTTCATCTGCCAGTAGTTGCGCAGGAAGGGCACCACGGAGACCGTCGCGCCGAGGTTCGTGTTCGCTTTCAGGTGGCGCTCGAAGTCCTCCGCTGCACCGATCACCTGGTTGTCTTCGCTCGCCTTGGGGCGGTCGCCGTCGGCATACACGACCAGCGAGTCGACGCCGCCGAAGCGCTCGGCGATCTGCTTGCTCGCGACGTTGAACTCGTGATCGGGCCAGAGCAGCGGCGTGCCCGGCGTGGCCTCTCCGATCGTCGAGTAGAAGAGCGCGATGTAGGTCGAGCCGACGAAGAGCAGGATCGTGACCGCGCCGACCACGTATTTACCGACGGGATCGGTGCAGTAGTTCCCGAGCGTGCGCGTGAACCAGATCATTGGCTTCGGGAGAAAGTGCTCGTGCTCCTTCGGCGCCGGCAGGTAGCAGATCAGGATCGGGTGCAAGAGCTCGACGGTGAAGACGATCGAGGTCACCCAGAAGGCGCCGAAGAGGCCCAGGTTCCACATCTGCGGAATCGAGGTCACCAGGATCATCAGCAGACCGGCGACGTCGGTCACGATCCCGAGCGTGCCGGGCACGATCAGCTCGCCCATCGCGAGCGTGGCGACCTCGACCTTCGCGAGCTGCGGATCGCCGATTCGCGGCAGCATCACCTCGTAGTCTTCGAAGAAGCGTTCCGCCATCTGCACCGTGTGCGAGATCGCGCGCGCGGTGATGATCATCGGGATCACGAGGATCAGCGGGTCGAAATTGATGCTCATCCAGCCGGTGAAGCCGAGGCCCCAGATCACAGTCACGGTGCCCGCGAGCATCGGGATGAACACACCGTGCCAGCGGCGGAAGTAGAGCCAGAGCAGGCCGAAGATCGCCACGATCGTCGCGAGCAGGAAGCCCACGATCTCGTAGGCGTGCGTCAGCACCCAGCCCGTGAGGATCGGCTCGCCCGACAGGAACACTTCGATGTTCGGGTGCGCCGCTTCGACCTCGCGCTTGATCTTCTGTGCGTGGTCGAAGACGGCCTGGTAGACGGGGCTGCTCGAGAGGCGATCGGTGATGAAGCCGGCCGTGATCAACGCGCCCTGCTCGTCGCGCGAGACGAGGCGTCCGAAGATCACCGGAGGGTTCTGGCGCACCAGCGCGCGCAGCTCGTTCGCCTCCTCCTGGGTCGTCGGGGCCCGCTTCATCAGCAGGTCGCCCTCGATGCTGCCGTCCGGTTGGACCTGCAACACGCGCGTGCTGCGATGCGCGACCGAGTGGATCTGGTCGTGATTGACGGGATAGGGCGGGAATTCGCGATCGAGCTGCAGCTGGACCTGCTGCGGCGTGAGGGACTCGTCCTCTTCGATCAGCGCCCGGCGCTCGTCGCGCGCGTCGGACTGGCTGTCGTAGCCCTCGCCGTCGAGGCGGCGGGTGACCTCGCGGATCACGCCTAGCGTCTCGGGCGTGAAGATCGTGCCTTCCTTCACGACC
>CAYTJA010000362.1:0-5005 GCA_964437835.1 uncultured Spirochaetales bacterium | reverse complement strand
CGGTCGGCTGCTGCGCGCACTCGGCCATCGCCACGTGGCTGCCGGAGCTGAGCGTCATCAGAGGGGCGTTCGTGATCACCGATTCACACGATGCGCACGTGCTGCGAATAGCGTTCGAGGACGGCATCGTTGCTGACGAGCGTGAGCGGCTCAGCAATGCTCTGCGCCACCAGGAGGCGATCGAATGGATCCCGATGGATGGGCGGGAGTCTGGCAACACCCGCCGCGTGGGTCGCGCTGACGGGCAGCTCGATCAGACCCATCGCGGGAAGCGCCTTTTCCAGGGCCACGAGATCGATACGGAAATCCCGGCGCCGGAGGGCGCTCTTGATGGCGACTTCCCAGATGCTCGCTGCGCTGAAGTAGGCTTCGTTCGCGCTGTCCTCGAGCAAGTCGCGCACCTCGCGCGACAGCCGCTTGCTGTCGGCCACGGCCCACAAGAGCAGATGCGTGTCGAGCAGGAGCCTCAGCGCTTGCTTCCCTCGAATGCCCGCAGCACAGCTTCGGGCAGGGGCTCGTTGAAATCGTCGGGGATCGTGAATTGCCCATCGAGCAGCCCCAGGCGTCGACGCCGGCTGGCGGCGAACGGCACGAGCCTGGCAGCCGGCTTCCCGGCGCGTGCGATGATGATCTCCTCGCCGGCCTCTGCTCGTTCCACGAGTCTCGACAGTCCGGTCTTCGCCTCGTGCATGTTCACCGTCGCACGCTTCATCGTTACCCCGCAGTCGCTAGAGCCTAGCTAATATTAGCTAATCTGGCGCGCGCGGCAAGCTGGAGAGCTCAGCAGGGCGCTCACGGCTCGACGACAGCAGAGAGCCTACGACCTGCTCGACCGCATCGCCGTGGAGTCAGAACCGCGCGGCCTCGAATCGCTGCCAGCGATTGTCATGCCGATGGATTTCACTCGCATCTCGGTCGAAATCGGGCTAGGCGCCGCGCTCGATCCGCGCCAGCAGCTCGTCGCGCTTCTGTTCCATCAGCTCGCGCGTGTCCGCTTCGAGGTTCAGGCGCAGGACCGGCTCGGTATTCGAGGGCCGCAGGTTGAACCACCAGCGCTTGTAGCGGATCAGCAGGCCGTCGAGATCGGAGATTTCGTCGGCGCCGGCGTGCTCGGCGCGGATCGCGGCCAAGAGGGGCTTTACCGCGGCGACCTTTCGGTTGATTTCGCCGCTGGCGGAATAACGGCGCAGCGGCGCCACCAGCTCCGAGAGCGGACGCCGCTCCTCGGCGAGCACGTCCAGCAGCGCGACCAGCGCGGCCGTGCCGTCGTCGGCCACCAGCTCGTCCGAGAAGCGGAAGTAGATGTGGCCCGAGAGCTCGCCCGCGAAGAGCGCGCCCTGCTCCCGCATCTGCGCTTTCACGAAGGAGTGACCCACGCGGCTCATCTGGGCGCGGCCTCCGGCCTTCTCGATCTCTTCGGCGGTCACGCGCGAAGAGCGCAGGTCGTAGAGGATCGTCGCGCCGGGCTGACGCCGCAGCTGATACGGAGCCAGCAGCGCCGTGAAGAGATCCGAGGGAACCGTCTCGCCGCGCTCGTCGACGAAGACTGCGCGATCGCCGTCGCCGTCGAAGGCGACACCAAAGTCAGCGCCGCTGCGCTGCACGGCCTGCTGGAGCTCGCGCAGGTTCTCGGCCTTGAGGGGATCCGCCTCGTGGTTCGGGAAGGTTCCGTCGGGCTCGAAGTAGAGCCGGGTGACCTCGAGCGGGAGCCGCGCGAGCAGCGGCTCGAGGCCGACCGAGGCCATGCCGTTGCCACAGTCGATCGCGACCTTGGCTCGCGGCCGCCCGCGGCCTACCGCCAGCACGTGATCCACGTAGGCGGCGCGCGAGTCGACCGCGCGCAGCGCGCCGCGCGTCGCGGCCGGCGGCTGCGTGGCGATTGCGTGCGTCAGGCGCTCGATCTCGACCAGGCCGGAGGCCTCGCCGACCGGGATCGCATGCTCGCGGCAGACCTTGAAGCCGTTGTAGCGGGCCGGATTGTGCGACGCGGTGATCATCACGCCGCCGCCGGTCTTGAGCCACTCGACGCCGTGATACAGCATCGGCGTCGAGCAGAGCCCGAGGTCGACGACTCCCACACCCTCGTCGCGAATCCCGCGCACCAGCGCCTCGAAGAACTCCGGCGAGCTCGCCCGTGCGTCGCGGCCGACCGCGAGTTCCCGCGGGCGTAGGAAACGCGCAACCGCGCGCCCGATGCGATAGGTGATCTCCGCGTCGAGTTCGCTCGGAACCACTCCGCGAATGTCGTAGGCCTTGAAGAGCGGCATGCTGAGAACGCTACCCTCCCTGCGCCTCGAAGCGTCGCACGCGAAGCGCTGCTTGACACAGCCCTGGCGAAGTGCACCCTGTGAACCGGGCATGACCCTCCAGCTCGCGAGGGGTCACGCCGATCGCATCAGACGCATCAGAGGCCCTAGACAGACTTGACGGAGTAGAGCCTATGTTCGGCATCGGCACCACGGAGCTGCTCGTGATCCTCGGCATCTGCGTCCTGCTCTTCGGGGCGCGGCGCCTGCCCGAGCTCGGCAGCGGCGTCGGCAAGGCGATCAAGAACTTCAAATCCGGCCTCTCGGGTGCGGACGAGATCGACGTGAGTCCCGAGAAGGACGAGGTCACGGAAGGAAAGCCTCGGGCCTAGGCACGCCGGGCTCGCTGCGCTCCGCAGCGGCCTTCGCTCGCGGCGCCGCCGCGAGCTCGCGGATCCGCCAGGCACTCCCCGCGACCGGCGGAGCGACGACGACGGCAGCGAAGCGCCCGCGCTCCCCGGGCCGCAGCGGCCGTTCCGCGAGCGCCTGTGCTCCCTGCCACTGCCGGCGCAGCAGCGCGTCGGGCCTCTCCTCGCGCAGCTCCGCATCCGAGATCGGCGGGCCGAGCGGTGTCTCGGATCCCGCGAGCGAACGGCCTCCGGCATCCGGGAGCACGAGCTCGAGCAGCGGGCCGCGCTCGCGCGGGGAGCCGGAGCCCCGCAGCTCCCCGCTGACGACGAAGAGCGGACCTGCCGTCGCATTTTCGACATAACGTGTGTCGTCGACGCGCAGCTCGAGGCCGGCGACGCTCTGCTCTGCGGGCAGGGCTCGGGGTTCGATGCGGTCCGGCCACAGGACCAGCGCGACGCCCCAGAGCGTCAGCGCAGCGGTTCCGCTCCACGCAGCAGTCGAATGGATCGCCGCGGCCCAGCGCCGCAGCGAAGCCGTCGCGGGAGGCGTGAGATCGTCCTCGTCCTCGAGCGGGCTCTCGGACGGCTGCGGCCGCGCTGCCGGGGACTCTGCGCGCGCGGCGATCTCGGGCGGCGCGGGGGCCGCTTCGGGAGCCGACTCGACGCTGGACGAAGCTGGGACTCCCGCGAGAAAGTCCCAGCTCTCGGGCGCGCCGAGATCGGGGGCCTGCGGGGACTCTGCCGCGTCCGCGGCCGGCTCATCGAGCGGAAGCGGTGCACGGCGTTCGAAGCTGCGCGGCCGCTCGGGAACCTCGAAGCTCCACGACTCTTCGGGCGACTCCGCGGCGCTAGTCACGGGCGGCGGATCGGGAAGCGCAGCCAGATCCGGCTCGGATTCCGGGGCGGTCGCCGCCGGAGTGGTCTCGGGCATCACGTTGAAGGCATGCTGACAGCGAGAGCAGCGGACGCGCAGGCCGCGCGCTCCGACCCGCTCCTCATCGAGGCGGAATTGGGTCTGACACTGGCTGCAGGTGACGATCACGGCTGCCGGCCCCTTCCTCATTGAGACTGCTAAAGACCGCCCGAGCGCGCGGATTCGGCGCGGGGACCTGAAACGCGCCGGGTTCGCTCCAGCTCGCATCTGCTAGGGTCGCCCGCCTGAAATCGTTTCGGAGCCGGCAGCGGGGCACTTGAGCCGATCCGCCGGCCGGTCCTGCGGGATTTCCGCAATGCGGAGGCAGCCTTGGGGGGGGATCCCGCGCGCTCGCTCCTGGCGCGGCGCCTGGTCGTGATCACCGGGAAGGGCGGAGTCGGCAAGACGACGGTCGCGGCCGCGCTCGCGCTCGCCGGTGCGCGTGCGGGACTCCGAGTCATCTTGGCCGAAGTGGGCCCGGAAGAGGCAGTCCCGCGCCTCTTCGAGCCGCGGCCGAAGCCGGTCGGCTACGCGGGCCGCGAGCTGCTGCCGGGCTTGCGCGTGCTGCGCATCGATCCCTACGAGGCCCTGTCCGAGTACCTCGCCCTGCAGCTCGGCGTCCGCTCGCTGGTCGACTTCGTGCTCGGGAGCCGGCCCTTTCGCCAGCTCATGGATGCCTCTCCGGGCTGGCGCCAACTGATCACGCTCGGGAAGGTCTGGCACCTCGAGCAGCTGACCGACGCCGGCGGCGAGCGGCAATGCGACCTGCTCGTGGTCGACGCCCCCGCGACCGGCCACGGCGTGAGTTTCCTGGACGCGCCGCGCGTCGTCGTCTCGGCAGTGCGCGCGGGCCCACTGCGGCGCCACGCGGCGAGGGTCGAGGCGCTGGTCGAGGATCCGGAGCGCACGCTGCTGTTGCCCGTCTCGCTCGCCGAGGAGCTTCCCGCGCGCGAGACGGTCGAGCTGGTCGAGCGCGTGCGCAACGGCGTCGGCATTGCGATCGATCGCGTGGTCGTGAACGGGCTGGTCTCGGTGCCCTCGCAGCCGGACCTCGCCGAGCTCGCCGAACAGCTCTCCCGCATCGAGACGACACCGCTGCCCGGCGAGCCCCCGGGCAGCGTGCTCGCGGCCTGCGTGCGGCATCTCTGCCAGCGCGCGCGCCTGGGCGCCCACTACGCGGCCGAAATCGAGCAGCGCACGGGTCTGCCGGTGTTGTGTCTGCCCTTCCTGCCGGAGGGGATCCGCGACAGCGGAGACCTCGCGAGGCTCGCGGCACTGCTGCTGGATGCGCCGGGGGCTGCGCCGGTGGCGCCGCGGTGAGCCAGTGCGAGGGCGATTTCGTCGCGCGCGCGCTGCTCGCGCGGCGCCTCGTGGTCTGCGTCGGCTGCGGCGGCGTCGGCACGACGACGATCGCGGCGGCCCTCGCGCTCGAGGCC
>CAYTJA010000361.1:0-1904 GCA_964437835.1 uncultured Spirochaetales bacterium | reverse complement strand
GGCCTGCTGACCGCGCAGCCGCCCTCGTTCCGCTCGCTGCGCCTGATCCGCCTCGAGGGAGATCAGGCCTCGGCGCGCGACCTGGAGCTCTACCGCACGCACTTTCCGCCCGGCTGCGGTCTGGTCAATGGTCTGGGCACTACGGAGACCGGTCTCGTCGCGCAGTACTTCGCCCCTCACGCAGGTACCGAGAGACCGCTCGTGGTGCCGGTGGGTCGCGCGGTCGAGGGGATCGATCTCCGGGTGGTCGACGAGAGGGGCGATCCGGTCCTCGCGGGCGAGGTCGGCGAGATCGCGGTATCCAGCCGGTATCTGGCCCTCGGCTACTGGGCGCAGCCCAAGCTCACCCGCGAGCGGTTTCGCGAGGACCCGCAGGGCGAGCCCGGGGCGCGTGTCTACCGGACCGGTGACCTCGGCCGCCTGCGGCCGGACGGCTGCCTCGAGCACCTCGGCCGGCTGGACGCACGGGTCAAGGTGCACGGGCAGTGGGTCGAGCTGGCGGAGGTCGAGGCTCAGCTCGGCGCGATCGAGGGAGTGGAGGAGGCAATCGTCGCGACGCACGGCGATCAGCTCGGCGCACGACTCGTCGCCTATCTGGTGCCGAGCACGCAGCCGGTGCCTTCCGTCGGTGCGCTGCGCCGCGCGCTCGAGGAGCGGCTGCCGCTCACCATGATCCCGAGCCGCTTCGTGTGGCTCGCTGCGCTCCCCCTCGGCTCGTCGGGCAAGCTCGATCGCAGCGCGTTACCAGCTCCGAACACCTCGATGGCCGGGCGCGAGGTGCTCGCTCCTCGGAATCCGCTCGAGCTGCGTCTGGTCCAGATCTGGGAGGAGTTTCTCGGGGTCGAGCCGATCGGGGTCAGGGACGATTTCTTCGAGCTCGGGGGCGATTCGCTGCGCGCCCTGCTGCTGATCGATGAGCTCGAGGAGGCCTTCGGCCAGCGACTTCCACCCTCCGCCCTTCTCGAGATCCGGACAGTCGAGGCGCTCGCCGAGCTGCTGCGCAGCGGCGCATGCATCCGGCCACTGGTCGAGTTACAGGCCGGACAGGGCGACGCACCCTTCTATTTCTTCCATGGCGACTACATCAGCGGCGGGCTCTACTGCCACGGGCTCGTGAGCTGCCTGGGAAGCGCGCTGCCGTTCTACGCATTGACACCCTTTGGTGTAGGAGGCGAGTCCGTGCCGCAGAGCTACGAGGCGATGGCGCAGCGGCACTTGGAGGCGATCCGCGCGCATTCGCCGAGAGGTCCGTACCGGCTCGGCGGGAACTGCAACGGTGGCCTGATCGCCTTTGAGGCCGCCCGGCTGCTGGAGGCGCAGGGTGAGCGGGTCGAGCGCCTGGTGCTGATCTCGGCCTCTGCCGACAACCGGCGCTTCGCCTGGCTGCATGCGGCCGTCGAGGCGCTGGGCCGGGCCCTCGCCGCCGGCCCTGACTCGCGGCGCGCGCTGTTCCGCCGCTTGCGGGATTTCGTCCTGTGTCTCGAGGCCGTGCCGCCGCGCGAGCGTCCGGTTCGAGCGCTGCGCAGCGCGACTAAGCTTCCCGGCGCTCTCGTGGATCTGGTGCGACCCCCGCGCCAGGCCCCGGATACGCATGCGAGCGTTTCCGCGGCATGGAAGCTCCGGCAGACGTACCTCGAGATCGACGCGGGATACATGCCGCGCCACTACGGCGGGCGCATAGGTCTGATCTGGCCGGAGGACGACCCGGAGCCCGCGGAGCGGGCCGCGAGCCGCTGGCGCGAGGTCTGTGCGTCGGTCGAGCTGCACCGCGTCACCGGCTCCCACACGACCTGTCTCAGGCGGCACGTCAGCGCGCTGGCCGAGCAGATCCGTGCCTGCCTCGCGTGAGCGCCTCCGGCAAATTCACTCCGGAACGAGCCGTGTCCGGCGCGCCTCCTCGAGCT
>CAYTJA010000360.1:0-1701 GCA_964437835.1 uncultured Spirochaetales bacterium | reverse complement strand
CGTGCACGGGATTCCCGGCCCGCGCGTGCTCGAGCAGGGCGACATCGTCGGTATCGACTTCGGCAGCGTGGCCGAGGGCTTCCACGGCGATTCCGCAATCACGGTCCCGGTCGGGGAAGTCGCGCCCGAGGCACACGAGCTGCTCGCGGCAACGCGCGAATCGCTGGACCTCGCGATCGCCGAGATGCAGCCCGGCAAGCGTCTCTCCGACATCGGCTTTGCCGTACAGTCGCGCGCCGAGCGCGGTGGCTACTCGGTGGTGCGTGTGTTTGCCGGACACGGCATCGGGCGCATGCTGCACGAGCCGCCCTGGATTCCGAACTACGGCAAGCCCGGGCGCGGCCCGCGCCTGCTGCCCGGGATGGTATTTGCGATCGAGCCGATGCTGGATGCCGGCGGCCCCGACGTGCGCATGCTCGACGACGAGTGGACGGCCGTCACGGCCGACGGTTCGCTCTCGGCCCACTTCGAACACACGATCCTGATCACCGACCACGGCCCGGAGGTCCTGACGCGGATCTCCGGCTCGCACTGAGGCAGTCGACATGAAGGTCCGGGCATCCGTCCGTCGCATGTGTAACAAGTGCAAGGTCATCCGGCGCAAGCGCGTGGTGCGGGTGATCTGCGAGAACCCGAAGCACAAGCAGCGGCAAGGCTGAGAGGAACAGACCCATGGCGCGTATTTCAGGCATCGATCTCCCGCGCAACAAGCGCGTCGAGATCGCGCTCACCTATATCTTCGGCATCGGCCGCACCCGCTCGCGCGAGATCTGCGGCAAGGCCGGTGTCGATCTCGATACCAAGACCGACACGCTCTCCGACGGCGAGGTGCTGCGGCTGCGCGAGGTCATCGAGCGCGACTATCAGGTCGAGGGAGATCTGCGCCGCGAGGTGTCCCAGAACATCAAGATGCTGATGGACATCGGCTGCTACCGCGGGCTGCGCCACCGCCGCGGGCTGCCCGTGCGCGGCCAGCGCACACATACGAACGCGCGCACGCGCAAGGGCCCGGCCAAGACGATCGCGGGCAAGAAGAGGGCCCCGACCAAGTAGGGATCGCAAGGGGCCGTCCTCGCGCTGTGAGCCGGACGGGACCGAAGGTCAGCCGCAAGGGGCCTTGCCCCGCGCAGTGAGCGGGAAGCGAACGAAGGTAAGCCGCAAGGGGCCTTGCCCCGCGCAGTGAGCCGCAGGCGAACGAAGTTCATGAGGATCGAAGCTCAAAATGGTCAGAACGAGGTAGAGCAGTGAAGAAGGGCACCAAGAAGAAGGTCAAGAAGAGCGTGCAGTCGGGCACGGCGCACATCCAATCGACCTTCAACAACACGATCATCACGATCACCGACGTCGCGGGGAACGCGCTGTGCTGGGCCTCCTCGGGTGCCCACGGCTTCAAGGGTTCGCGCAAGTCGACGCCCTTCGCGGCGCAGGTGGCGGCCGAGGAATGCGCGAAGAAGGCGATGGACAACGGCATCCGCCACCTCGCGGTGCACGTGACCGGCCCCGGCGCCGGGCGCGAATCCGCGATCCGCGCGCTGCAGGCCGCGGGCATCCGCGTCACGCTGATCCGAGATACGACGCCGGTTCCGCACAATGGCTGCCGCCCGCCGAAGCGCCGGCGCGTGTAGGCAGCTCGAGGAAAATCCATGGCACGCTATACCGATCCCGTCTGTCGTCTATGTCGCCGCGAGGGCACGAAGCTCT
>CAYTJA010000359.1:0-5166 GCA_964437835.1 uncultured Spirochaetales bacterium | reverse complement strand
CGCGGCCTCGCGCAGCGCCGCGCGAGATTCGAGGTCTTCGATCGCGGCTTCGGAGCGCGCGAGGAAGGCCTCCGCAAAGATGCGGCGCTTCTCGCCTAGCCCTTCCGGGAAGGTCACGATCTGGCAGCAGGCCGGCACCGTGTAGGCCGCGTGTACGCGGTGCGCGAGCCAGGCCTGGTCCCAGGAAATCGGCGCTCCCCCGAGGCTCTCGCGCGCGTCGAGGTAGTGGCGCAGCAGCTCGCGCTCGCAGCGCCGGCGGTCCTCGACCCCGAGCGCCATCGCGAGGAAATAACTCGCGTCGCGCAGCGGCGTGCTCAGCATCAGCAGGCCCCAGTCGAGGAAGCCGGTGCGGCCGGCGTCGTCGAAGAGGTTTCCGATGTGGGTGTCGCCGTGGATCACGGTCATGGGGCCGCGGTGCCAGAGCTCCTGCAGCGCGAGCTGCTTCGCGATGTAGAGCTCCGAGAGCTCCGCAAACGCGCGGCTCAGGCGGTCGCGGTGGTGGTCGAGCCCGGTTTGCAGGCGCACCACGCCGTAGTCGCTGCCGGGGCCGGGCTCGCGCACCCAGCCGGCTTCGGCCTCGAGCCGCGCGGGGTCTTCGAAGCGGACGTGCATCCGCGCCAGGTCTTCGAGCGCGAGCGCGGCGGCCTCGGGCGCGACCCCGCGCGTGCCGTCGGAAACCGTGCAGCCGCTCGCGACCAGATCCTCGAGCAGCAATACGAAGGAACCGTCGCGCGCGTGATGCGCGACGTAGCTGCGGGGCGTCCGCAGCGCGAGCTGCGGAGCGAGCTCGGCGTAGAAGCGCGCCTCGCGCGGGCCCATCCCCGTCGCGGCGATCACAGCGCGCCGGGCCGGCTCGCTGGGCGGCAGCTTGCAGAAGAGGGTGGCCGGCGCTCCCGCGGGCTCGTCGTAGCGGATCCGCAGCCGCGCGTGGCTGTTCGTGACCTCGTGCCGCTCGATCACCTCGACCGCGGCCACGCGAACGCCCGGGTGGCGCTCCGCGAGCGCAGCGCTCAGCCATTCCGCATCGATGTCATCGGCGCGCGAGGGCAGCCGATCCGGCGTCGTCATCTGCGCGAGGCTCCGAGCTGCGCGCGAGAGTATCATGGCGAGCCTGCGCCGAACGCCGGTCCGGCGCGTCGGATTCCGGCTGCAAGCGAGCCGGCAGCATCGAGGAGCACGAGCATGAGCCCCGCGAAGATCCGCAGCAGCCGCGCGCTCACGAAGGCCAGCATGGGAATCCAAAAGGGTCTTCCGCTCGAGGTTGCTGCGGGCGGACTCGAGGAGCTGCGCCGCTCGGTGCAGATGCTGCTCGACATCGAGGCGATCAAGCAGCTCAAGCACGCCTACTTCCGCTGCATCGACACTGCGAACCTGCAGGAGCTCGCGGAGCTGATCCACGACGACGTAGACGTCCATCTGATCGGCGGCAGCTACGAGTGGAAGCTCCAGGGGCGCAAGGAGTACCTGGAGGCGATCTCGAAGTCCTTCCACCGGCGCTCGATCGGGCACCACAACGGGCACCAGCCCGAGATCCAGATCCTCTCCGAGAACGAGGCGACCGGCATCTGGTACCTCGCCGACCAGATGTGGATCCTCGACGCGCAGTTCTTCACCACGGGCACCGCGCTCTACTTCGACCGCTACGCGAAGGTCGCGGGCAGCTGGAAGATCCGCGAGACGCGCTACGAGCGCCTCTACGAGATCAACCGCAAGCTCGACGAGAACCCGCCGCTCGCGGCGCACTACCTCGCGACGCATGGGACGGAGCCGGCGCGCAGCTGAGGCAGCCGCTCGCGTGAGCCCGGGAGTCCCGATGTCCGGCACGCTGCCCCGCCGCGCGGTCTGGTGCGTCGCCGCGCTCGCGCTGCTGCTGGGCGGCACCCGCGCGTGGCAGCTCGGCTGGATCTGCGACGACGCCTTCATCTCGCTGCGCTATGCGCAGAACCTCGTCGCGGGCGCTGGCCTCGTCTTCAACCCGGGCGAGTACGTCGAGGGCTACACGAATCTCTCGTGGACGCTGCTGCTGGCAGCCGCACTCGCGCTCGGACTGCCGGATCTGCAGAGCACAGAAATACTCGGCCTCGCGAGCTACGCGGCGCTCGCGGGGATGCTGCTCGCGCACACGCGGCGCCGCGCGCGCGAGACGGGCCGGCTCCCGCTCCCGCTCGCAGCGCTCGCGGTACTCGGGATGGACGACTTCCACGTCTGGGCGACCGGCGGCCTCGAGACCTGCCTCTTCAGCGCGCTCGCGACGGGCGGCCTGCTGCGGCTGCAGCGCCGAGATCGGTCGAACAGCGACCTCGAAGCCGGGCTGATGTTTTCCGCGCTGCTGCTGACGCGGCCCGACGGAGTGATCTTCGCGGCGGTCGGTGTCGCCGCGCAGCTGCTTCGCGCGCCGGCCTGCCCCGCGGCGTGGCGGGCAGCGGCGCGCACCGCGCTGCCGGTCGCGGTGACGCTTGCGCTGTGGGCCGCGTTCAAGCTCGCCTACTACGAGGAGCTGTTTCCGACCGCCTTCTACTCGAAGTCGGCGCTCGGCTCGTGGTGGTCGCAGGGAGCGCTCTATCTGCGCCTCTTCCTGATCAAGAACTGGGCGCTCGGTCTCGCCGCACTCGGCGCGGCGGCGCTGCTCGCGCACGCGCTGCGGCAGCGCGCGGAGGCAGCGGGAAACATCGCGGCCCTGCTCGCGGGCGGGCTCGTGTTCGCGCTCTACGTCGTTCGCGTCGGCGGGGACTTCATGTTCGCACGCCGGCTGCTGCCCGCGGTTCCGCTGCTGCTGCTCGCCTGCGAGGAGGGCTTGCTGCAGCTGCGCGGCGAGCGCCTGCGCCTCGCGGCCAGCGCGGCCGTCTTGATCGGCCTCGCGTTCCCCGGCAGCGTCTACCGCCACGGCGAGCTGCGCATCCAGGGCATCGCAGACGAGCGGCGCTTCTATCCGGCCGAGACCGTCGCGTTGCGCAAACGCCAGGGCGAGGCCCTGCAGCGCGCGCTCGCCGGCACGGACGCGCGGGTCGCCTTCGAGGGCGGCCTCTGCATGCTCGCCTACTACTCGCGCCTGCCCTACCTCGTCGAGCTCACGGGCCTGACACAGTACTCGCTCGCGAAGCGCCCGCTCGAGCAGCGCGGCTTCGTCGGCCACGAGAAGGCGGCCGACGCGCAGTGGTTCGCCGACAACCAGATCGACCTGCTGGTGCGCGCACGCTCCCCGCTGAACGATCCGGCGCCGCGGCGGATCCATGAGATCTTCTTCGAAGGCGTCACGCGCGCGACGATCCTGCGCTGGCGCGACGCGCTGCTGCGCCCGCTCACCGCGAGACCCGGCGTCGAGCTCACGCCGATCGAAGCCGTGATCGCGAGCTCGCGCAGCCGCATCGAGGCCGCGCCGAGCCGGGAGCTCGCGCAGCAGATCCTGGACGAGCTGCTGCGCTACACCCCGCCGGACCCTGCCGAAGGGATCGCAGACTGGCGGGCCGAGCTGCGCGCTCTGGCAGCGTCGAAACCGAGTCGGCCCTCGAACCCGCGCTTCGGAAACGGCTAACGAGGCTCCGCCTCAGACCGACGAGACATGCAAGCCGACGAAGATCGCAAGCCGCTTCGGCGCGCAGCGAGGCGCAGCCGAGCGGAGAGCGGATCGAAGGGCGCTCTCTCGTTGGCGACCCGCTCGTCCGTGAGGCTCGAGAGCGCCCTTCCGAGCGCGACTAGCGCCCTGCGGGCAGGCGCCTCGCCCTTCACGAATGGATCCAGCTCGGGGACCTCGGCCAGCACCACTTCCGCGAGGGATCGCAGCCCGGCGGCCCGAGCCGCCTCGCGCACCGCCGCGGGGTCGGCCCCCGGCTCGGGCGCCTGGGCTCCGGCCGCAGTCGCCGGGAGCGCCAGCGGCGCAGCCAGCAACAGCATGGCCGGACGCTTGCGGTTCGGGGCAAACGCTTCCTCTCGAGACTCCTGTATCTGGCGCGGGGCGGCGTGCCGGGGACGCATCTGGATCCCCAGGCAGCTCGTATCCGTGGTGAAAGGGGCCGACCCCGACACCCTGCTCGGAAAACCCGCTCTGGGGAGTCTGGGGAGATCACTCGATTGCGATCTGGATGGGCTGCGCGCAGATGGGCAACCGCACCACGACCTACCTCACCGATGGGGGCGCTCGACCGGCGCTACAGGCGCGCCCCAGACTGCAGAACGCCGTCGGCTGGCCGACCCCATGGGTCTCGTTCCGCGGCAATCGGGCTTCCGTTCCATGCCCTTCGTCTCGCGGGCGAACATTGGCAACTGCGGGAACTCGTCGCTCACCTACCGCGGCGCGCTCTCGAGCGATGCCACGATCCCCGCGCTGCCGGCGCTAGGCGTGATCGCGCTCGGCGCGCTGCTGGCCGGAGGCGCGGCCTCGGCGCTGCGGCGAAGAGTGCCGTGAACCGGGCGGGGGCCGCTGCAGGTCGCCGTCACAAGACGGCTAGGATCTCCGGCTCGATCTTCTGCGGCTTGTCATTCGGCGCATAGCGCCGCACTACCTTTCCGTTCCGGTCGACCAGGAACTTCGTGAAGTTCCACTTGACCGCCTCGCTGCGGAGCAGGCCCTTGGCTTCGCGCTTCAGAAACTTGTAGAGCGGGTGCGCCTTCGCGCCGTTCACGTCGATCTTCGCGAAGAGCGGAAAGCTCACGTCGTACTTCGTCGAACAGAAGTTCTTGATCTCGGCCTCGTCTCCGGGCTCCTGCTTTCCGAACTGGTTGCAGGGGAAAGCGAGGATCGCGAGGCCCTTGCGCGCGAGCTTGCGGTGCAGCGCCTCGAGGCCCTTGTATTGCGGCGTGAAGCCGCACTCGGACGCGACGTTCACGACCAGCAGCACCTGGCCCTTGTACTTCGAGAGCGACTGCTCGGCCCCGTCGATCGTCTTTGCGCTGAAGTCGTAGATGGATGTCATGGCTTCCGACCTCCCTCGGCAGCCACTCTAGCCTCCCGGTCGGGGTGGCGTCTACTCGACGGTCACGCTCTTCGCGAGGTTGCGCGGCTGGTCGACGTCGGTGCCTTTCAGGCACGCCACATGATAGGCCAGCAGCTGCAACGGGATCGTCGCGAGGATCGACGTCAGGTACTCGCCGGCGTCCGGGATGTAGATCACGTCGTCCGCCTTGTCTGCGATCTCGCGGTCGCCCTCGCTCGCGATGGCGATCACCTTG
>CAYTJA010000358.1:0-25616 GCA_964437835.1 uncultured Spirochaetales bacterium | reverse complement strand
TGTCACCACGCGCAGACCTTCCACGAACTCGTCGATGTGCGTGAAGAGCGTCGCGTAGTGGCCCCCCGAGCGGGTCGCGATCCAGCCGCCCAGGCTCGAGAATTCGAAGGACTGCGGGAAGTGCCGCAGCGTGAGGCCCTGCGGGCGCAGCGCGTCCTCGAGCGCGGGGCCGAGGATGCCGGCCTGGATGCGTGCGGCGCGCGAGACGCGGTCGACTTCGCAGACGCGCGAGAGCCGCGACAGATCCAGGCTCACGGCGCCGCGGTAGCCCGGGCCGACGGCCGGCTCGACGCCGCCGACCACGCTGCTGCCGCCGCCGTAGGGGATCGAGGCGACGCCGGCCCCGGCGCACCAGTCGAGTGCGGCCGCGAGCTCCGCTTCGTCGTTCGGGAAGGCCACGAAGTCTGGCGCGGGGCTGAAGTCACCGCGCAGCGCGCGCATCACGTCGCGCCAGGACTTTCCATAGGTGTGGGAGGCGCGCGTCAGCGCGTCGTTGCGGCAGAATGCGGCGAGCGCTGCCGGCACTGTCACGCGCGGCTGTGGCAGCTCGAGGCGCGCGGCTTCCGGGACGGGCAGCAGCTCTTCGACTGCGCTGCCGAAACGGCGGGCCACGGCGGCGGCGATCGCGCGCCCGGCCGCGTCGTCGGGACCGCCCGCGGCGAGGCCCCAGCCCCAGAACTTACGCTGCGTCACCGCGCGAGCCTTGCGGGTCCCGGTCCGGGAGCGGCCCGGCGCTCCCGCTCGCCTTTGGCTCGCTGTGCGCCGAGGCGGCTTATTTTCACTCCGCTTGGCTTCGCCTCGCTGCGCGCCGAAGCGGCTTGCCCGAGCGCCGCGCCCTGCATCGCGTCTGCAGAACGCCTAACGGCCGGGTGCGAACGCGGCGAGCACGCGCTCGTCGGCGCCGACCTGCCCATCCGGGCGGAAGGACTGGATGCAGACGTGGTCGGCGCCGGCGTCGTGGTGCTGGCGGATGCGCTTCTCGAGCGCCTTCTCGTCGCCCCAGGCGACCAGTGCATCGACGAGCCGATCGCTGCCGCCCTGTGCGAAATCGGCGTCCGAGAAGCCGATCCACTTCAGGTTGTTGAGATAGTTCGGGAGCGCGAGATAGGTCTTGAGATTCTTGCGCGCGATCTCGCGCGCTACCGAGGGCGTCGTCTCGAGCAGCAGCATCTGCTCGGGGCAGAGCCAGGCGTCGGGGCCGAGGATCTCTCGCGCGCGCCTGGTGTGCTCCGGCGTGACGTTGTAGGGGTGCGCTCCCTGCGTCTTCTGTTTCGCGAGTGCGAGCATCATCGGGCGCAGGGCTGCGAGCAGGATCGGCGCTTCGGAGGCCGGCTTCGGCCCCAGGTAGATGGCTTTCTGCATCGCGTCGAGGTAGGCGCTCATCGCCGCGATCGGCTTGCCGTAGTCGTGGCCGCGCATGCCCTCCACCATCGGCGCGTGCGAGACGCCGAGCCCGAGCAGCAGCCGTCCGCCCGTGAGCTCCGCGAGCGACTGCTGGACTGCGCGCATCGTCATCGCATCGCGCGCGTAGATGTTCGCGATGCCGGTCGCGAAGATCAGCCGCTTCGCGTGCGCTGCGAGATGGCCGATCAACGCGAAGGGGTCGCGGCCGACGGCCTCGGGCATCCACAGCGCGGGGTAGCCCCAGGCCTCGAGGCGCTGGCAGAATTCCGCGGCCTGCGCCGCCGGCATCCCGTCGAGGGAGGCCCAGACGCCGAGGCGTCCCAGATCGCTGCGTTGCATGCTCGTAGCCCTCCGCGCGGGTGGCGGGCCAGAGTATCGTAGGCGGCTCTCGGGGTGGGATGGCGTGAATGGAAATCTCGGGGCAGCAGGCGCGGGCGGAGCGGCCGCGGCGGGTCGGGCGGCGGGTGCAGCGAGGCGCCATCGGCTCGCGCTCGGGCTCGCTGCGGTCGCGCTCGGCGCGCCCGCGGGCTTCGTCGCGAGCGATCGCATCGAGCAGCGCAACGATTTCTGCAGCTCCTGCCATCTCGAGCCTGGAGTGAAGCTGCACCGCGCGATCCGCAGCGACTTCGATGCGGCCCTGCCCCTGAGCCTCGCTGCGGCACACGCTCGGGCCGGCGTCCCGGAGTCCGGCGCGCGGCGCGAGTTCCGCTGCATCGACTGCCACGGCGGCACCAGCCTGCGCGGGCGACTGCGCGTGAAGGCCGTCTCCGTGCGCGACGCGTTCTGGTATGGGGTCGGGCGCTTCGAGGAACCTCAGCAGATGCGCTCGCCGCTCTGGGACGAGGACTGCGCAAAATGCCACGAGCGCTTCGACGAGGCGGGGCCGGCGGAGTGGGAATCGCCGCGCTTCCACCAGCTCCCGGTGCACAATGCCGAGCTCGGCGTTGGCTGCGTCGAGTGCCACCAGTCCCACGAGGCCGGAGGCGATCCCGAGGCCTGGTTCATCGCCGCGGATCACACGCGCGCGCAGTGCGCGCGCTGCCACGCGGAGTTCGAGTGAATGCACTTTTGTGCAAAGGAGGAATCGTGAGTCGTCGCATCGCAGCATCCAGCTGGGTCGCAGTGTTCTCGGGAGCCGTCGCACTCGCTGCGGGAAGCGCAGGCGCCTATCCCGGAGGTACGCCCGAGTACCAGACGGATGTCGCGCCCTATTGCGCCGCCTGCCATTCGTCGCGCGATGCCTCCGCACTCGCAGGCGCCGGAGAGCGCGCGGACAAGGAGACCGCGCAGCGCAAGCACCTGGCCGTGATCCTGTCCGGCCAGAAGGGCTATGCGGACCTCTCCGAGGACGACCGCCGCGCGCTGGCCGCCCAGATCCGCGCGCTCGACGCGGCGTCGACGGTGACGCTCGAGGCCCCCGAGCGCGTCGCAGCGGGCGCGACCTTCGAGGTGAGCGTGCGCGTCACCGGCGGCGGCGGGCCGGTGGTCGGGATCGCGCTCGTCGACGCCGCGCACCGCTGGTACGCGCGGCCCGCGAGCGCCGCGGGCTGGACGCTCGCCGCTCCGCCGCGGGCGACGGCCGCGGGCGGGGCGAACGCACAGGAGTGGCTCTCGGCGCGGCCCGAGGCCCTGGACCGCAATCTGTCGTTCGTGAACCTGCCGCTCGCGTCGGATTCCGTGGCCGAGCAGTGGGGCAAGGGCGAGGTGCTGTTCCAGCTGCGCGCGCCCTCGCGGCCCGGAACGCTGCCGCTCGCGGCCGCGTTCTTCTACGGCACCGAGAAGAGCTCTGTGCTCGGCTACAAGACGAGCCCGGTCGGCTGGAAGGAAGTGCGGGGCGGCGTGGGCGGCGGCTCGGGCCGCATCCTGTTCACGCCGGTGAAGCAGATTCGCGTGGAGTAGCGCCGGGCTCGGGGTTGCGAGGGAACGCGCCCGCGCGCAGCTTCGCGAAATACAGGTCGAGCTGCTGCCGGATGCGTCCGGAGAACAGGAACACACCGACCAGATTCGGGAAGGCCATCCCGAGGATCATCATGTCGCCGAAATCCATCACCGCGGCAGCATCGAAGACCGCGCCGAGGCAGGTGCAGACGAGGAAGAGCAGCTTGTAGGCGAGGATCGAACGCGTTCCGAACAGGTGCGCCCAACACTGCTCTCCGTAATAGCTCCACGAGATCATGGTGCTGAACGCGAACAGGAACGCGACCAGACAGAGCAGATACGGAAACCACGGGAAGACCGTCGCGAAGGCCCAGGAGGTCATTGCAATTCCGCGGCCCGCGGCCGGCTCGTGCCACGCGCCGGTTACGACCACGACCAGCGCGGTCATGTGGCAGACGACGATCGTGTCGACGAAGGGCTCGAGCAGCGCGACGAGGCCCTCGCGCACCGGCTCCTCGGTGCGCGCGGCCGAGTGCACGATCGCCGACGAGCCGCAGCCGGCCTCGTTGCTGAACAGGGCGCGGCGGAAGCCCTGGATCAGCACGCCGACCGCTCCCCCGATGCCGGCCTCGAGGCTGAACGCGGAGCTCGCGATCAGGGCCACGGCAGCCGGCAGCTGCGCCGCGTGGACGAACAGGATCCAACCCCCGCAGAGCATGTAGAGCCCGCACATCGAGGGCACCAGCGCCGACGCGACCTCGCCGATGCGCTGGATCCCGCCGACGATCACGAGGCCGACCAGCAGCGCGAGCCCGATCCCGAATGCGAAGGCGTCGAGCGGGAAGCCGAATTGCCCGAAGACGAGTGCCATCTGCTCGTAGGACTGGTTGGCCTGGAACATGTTCCCGCCGCCGAAGCTGCCGCCGATGCACATCAGCGCGAACCCGACCGAGAGCGCGCGGCCCGTGCGCGGAAAGCCGAGCTCGGCGAGGCCGTCGTGCAGGTAGTGCATCGGCCCGCCCGAGATGCGGCCGTCGCTGCGCTGGCGCCGGTACATCTGGGCGAGCGTGACCTCGGCAAACTTCGAGGTCATGCCGAGAAAGCCAGCGACCAGCATCCAGAAGGTTGCGCCAGGACCGCCGACGCCGATCGCGACCGCGACGCCCGCGATGTTGCCGAGGCCCACGGTGCCCGAGAGCGCCGCGGAGAGCGCCTGGAAGTGCGTGAGGTCGCCGGTCTCGCCGGGCTTGCTGTAGCGCCCCCGCACGCAGTCGATCGCGTGGCGGAAACCTCGGATGTTCACGAAGCGGAAGCGCAGCGTGAAGAAGACCGCGCCGACGATCAGCCACAGCACGACCAGCGGCAGCTGGAGATCAGCCGCGCCGTCGCCACCGTCCCAGAACGCGACATCGAAGAAGATCACCGACTCGAGCGGCGCCACGACGAAGCGGTGAAACGCCGCGTCGAGCCAGTCGAGCCACCCGATCCCCGTGGTCGCGTCCATCCGAACCCCTCCCGACGATCCTAAGATCCGGGGACGGGCCTTACGATCTGCACGTATTGCACTTTTCCCCCAAGGGGGGAAAGTGCAATACGTGCAGATCGTAAGGCCCGTCCCCGCTCACCCGCTCGTCCGCCCATCTACCTTTCGACGGGGGGCTAGTCGAAGATCGCTGAGTCGACTTCGACGCCGATGGGGCAGTGGTCCGAGCCGGTGACCTTCGGCCACAGGAACGCGCCGCGCACGCAGCGCATTGCGGCGGCGGAGGCGAGCACGTAGTCGATGCGCCAGCCGACGTTCCGCGCGCGCGCGCCGGAGCGCTGGCTCCACCAGCTGTAATGGCCGGGGCCGGCTTCGAATTGGCGCAGGGTGTCGACCCAGCCCGCGTCGAGCCAGCGCGACAACTCGGCGCGCTCTTCCGGCAGGAAGCCGCTGGTCTTGCGATTCTCGCGCGGGCGGGCGAGGTCGATTTCCTGGTGGGCGGTGTTGAAGTCGCCCATCACGAGCACGCGTCCGCGGCGCCGCAGCGGCTCGAGGCGGTCGAAGAGCGCGCGGTAGAAATCGAGCTTGTAGGGCACCCGGCTGTTGTCGCGCTGGTTGCCGCTGCCCTTCGGGAAGTAGACGTTCGCGATCCAGAGCTTCCCGAAGCGCGCGAGCTGGAGGCGGCCTTCGATGTCGAAACGCGCGCTGCCGAGCTGGGTCTCGATTCGCGTCGGCCTGCGCCGGCTGTAGATCCCGACGCCGCTGTAGCCCGCGCGCTCCGCCGCGCGGAAGCTCGTGTGCCAGCCGTCGGGATGCAGCAGCGCGGGCTCGAGGTCGGCCTCACGCGCGCGCACTTCCTGGATGCCGACGACCTCTGCGCCGCTCTTCGCGAGCCAGCGCAGGTACCCCTTGCGCGCGCAGGCGCGCAGCCCGTTCACGTTCCAGGAGACGATCCGGGTGTTCCCCGGCTCGGGCGCGCGGCGTGCGGCCACCAGGCGGCTCGACGACGACTGCTAGTGATCGCGTTCGAGGTAGGTGTACTCGCGCAGGCCTTCGTCGTAGCGCTTGCGCAGCTGCGCCGATTCCTCGAGGCTGATCGTGCCGCTGCGCAGCGCCTGCTCGGTCGCGCGGCGCACCCGCTCGACGAGATCCTGCCGGTCGTACTGCACGTAGGACAGCACCTCCGAGACGTCGTCGCCCTCGACGACGTGTTCGACGCGGTAGCCCCCGCTGGCGTCGAGATGTACGTGCACCGCGTGCGTGTCCCCGAACAGGTTGTGCAGGTCGCCCAGGATCTCCTGATAGGCGCCGACCAGGAACACGCCGATGTAATAGGGCGTGCCGTTCCAGGGATGCAGCTCGAGCACGTCCTTGACGTCGTGCTGATCGATGAACTTGTCGATCTTGCCATCGCTGTCGCAGGTGAGATCGGCGAAGACGCCGCGCCGGGTCGGCTTCTCGCGCAGCCGGTGGATCGGCATCACCGGAAACAGCTGATCGACGGCCCAGTGGTCGGGCATGCTCTGGAACACCGAGAGGTTGCCGTAGTAGGTGTCGGCGAGGCTCTTCTCGAGCGTGTCGAGGTCTTCGGGCACGAAGGGCAGATCGCGCACCAGGTTCAGGATCTTCTCGCAGCAGCACCAGAACAGGCGCTCGACGCGCGCGCGGCCGACGAGGTCGAGGTAGCCGAGCGAGAACAGCGTGGTGGCCTCTTCCTTCAGCTGCACGGCGTCGTGATAGCTCTCCTGGACGTTCTTGCGCTTGATCGACTGCCAGACGTCCTGGAGGTCGCGCAGCACCTTCGGGTCCTCTGCCGAGATCGCCTCGGGCCGTTCGCCCGAGAGGATCTCGTGCACGCCGAGCACGTCGAAGATCAGCACCGAGTGGTGCGCGACCATCGCGCGGCCGGCTTCGGTCACGATGTCCGGGTGCGGCACCTTGGCGTGGTCGCAGGCCTCCTGGATGAAGGCCACGACGTCGTTTGCGTACTCCTGCTGCGAGTAGTTCTTGGAGGAGTGGAAGTTCGTGCGCGAGCCGTCGTAGTCGACCGCGAGGCCGCCGCCGACGTCGATCACCGACGGTTTGGCACCCAGCTGGTGCAGGCCGACGAAGATCCGGCTGGCCTCGGCCAGTGCGTCCTTGTGCGCGCGGATCGTCGTGATCTGCGAGCCGATGTGGAAGTGCAGGAGCTCGAGGCAGTCGAGCATGTCCTCCGAGCGCAGGCGCTCGACCGCGTTCACGATCTCGAGCGTGGTCAATCCGAACTTCGAGCGGTCGCCGGTCGACTCGATCCACTTGCCGGCGCCCTTGGTCGCGAGCCGGCTGCGGATCCCGATGTGCGGGCGGATCCCGAGCTCGCTCGCGGTCTTGATCACGAGGTCGAGCTCGCTCGCGCGGTCGATCACGACGATCGGCGTGCGGCCCAGGCGCTGGGCGAGCAGCGCGAGCTCGATGTAATCGCGGTCCTTGTAGCCGTTGCAGATGATCAGGGCGTTCTGGGTGTCGAGCAGCGCGAGCGCGACGAGCAGCTCGGGCTTGCTGCCGGCCTCGAGGCCGACGCTGCGCCCGGCGCCGTGCTGGACGATCTCCTCGACCACGTGCCGCTGCTGATTCACCTTGATCGGGAACACGCCGCGGTAGCGGCCCTTGTAGCCGTACTCGTCGATCGCGTGCTGGAATGCATCGCAGAGGCCGTTGATGCGCGAGGCGAGGATGTCCGAGAAGCGGATCAGCAGAGGGGTGCGGAGCTCTCGGCGGCCGAGCTCCTGGACGAGCTCGTGGAGGTCGATACCCGCGCCCTCGGCGCGCCGCGGCGTTACCTCGACGTTGCCCTTGTCGTTGACGCCGAAGAAGCCCGTGCCCCAGTTGGGCACTCCGTACAGCTCGAGGCTGTCGCGAACGGTCCAGCCGCGCATCGATTTTCTGGCTATGCCTCCATTGCCGCGCCGCGATCGGGCGGTCGCCTCTGTATAGCGCGGCAGAGTCACCCCAGGAACAGATCCGCTGGCGATTCTCGGCCCGCGTCGGTCTGATGACCTGCGTTCGCCTGCGGCTCACTGCGTGGGGCCAGTCCCCTGGCTACCGCTCCCCGTCGGCCAGCGGCTCGCGCCGCTGTTCGCCCGTTGCGAGCTCACGCACCAGGACGCAGCCTGCGACGAGCTCCTCCGGGCCGAGCAGGTACACCCGCTTTGCACCGCCCTTTGCGGCGTCGCCGAGCACGCGCTTGAGCTTCGCGTCGCGCAGCGCGAGCTCGACCGAGTGCCCAGCGGCGCGCAGGCGCTGTGCCAGGCGCACCGCGGCGCCCTGGCAGGCCTCGCCGATCGGGAACACGACCGCGTCGAGCTCGCGCGGCAGCGCCGGGAGTTTGCCGAGATCGGCCAGCAGCTCGCTGATCACGGCGTCTCCGAAGCCGAAGCCGGCGGCCGGCAGCGGCGGCCCGCCGAGCGTCTCGACCAGGCGGTCGTAGCGGCCGCCGCCGCAGATCGCGCGCAGCTCGCCGCGCGTGTCGCAGGCCTCGAAGACCACACCGGTGTAGTAGGCCAGGCCGCGCACGACCGAAGCGTCGAAGCTGACGCGATCTGCCACGCCGTAGGCCGCGAGCAGCTCGAAGAGGCGCCGCAGCTCGGCCGCGGCGCGGGAATCCGCGGGCAGCTCGGCCGCGGCGGAGGAGAGGTCGCGCAGCGCGAGCCAGTCGACGACGCCGCGCGCGTCGGGCGCGGGCAGGCGCACGCTGCCGGACGGGTCCGTCAGCAGGCCGATCACGGCGTCCGCGCCGATCTTGTCGAGCTTGTCGATTGCGATGCAGAGCGGCGTGAACGCCTCCGGGCGCTGCCGCAGCACGCCGCGCCTCAGGCTTTCTTCCAGCAGCGCGCGGCTCGACAGCCGCAGCCGCACGTCGCCCGGGCCGAGTCCGAGCCGCTCGAGCAGCGCGAAGATCGCCGCGATCAGCTCGGCCTCGGCGCTGACCCCGGGCTCCCCCCAGATGTCGAGGTTCCACTGGTAGTGCTCGCGGCGCCGGCCGCGCGTGGTGCGCTCGTAGCGCCAGCACTGCGGGATGCAGGACCAGCGCAGGGGCATGCGCAGCGAGCCCGCGCGCGCGATCACCATGCGCGCGAGGGAGGGCGTCATCTCGGGCCGCAGCGCGAGATGACGATCGTGCAGCTCGAAGTGATACAGCTGCTCGACGATCTCCTCGCCGGCCTTGCGTGTGAAGAGCTCCGCGTGCTCGAGTATCGGCGCGTCGACCTCCTCGAAGCCGAAGCGGCGCGCGATTTCGCGGAAGTGGCCGAAGAGCCACTCTCGCTGCCGGAACTCCTCGGGATAGAAGTCGCGGGTGCCTCGGGGCGGTTGCAGCGCCGGCTGGCTCAAGGCGGCTCCTTTCCTTGCGGCTTTTCCGGAGGCCGGTCTGCAGCGCAGGCTTCGCGGGCGGGTCGTTTGCGGCGCCCGGGCTGAAGTCGGCGCCGCGCCGCGCTCCCTCCCCACCGCTGCGCGCAGGTGCTAGAACACGCCGGCCCGAGTCTGCCGGCTCGCCGGGCGGAGGATTCATGTTCCAGCGCGTTCTCGCCATCGCCACGCTGATCGCGGCTGCGGCCTGCGACTCGAACTCCGAGCCGGTGCGCTCCGCACCCGCGCGCGGCCTGATGCTCGCGCTCGCGCAATTCGTGACCAGTCCGGATGGAAAGCCGATCCCCGGACCCGCGCGTCTCGAGTTCCTGTTCGAGCGCGACGGCCGCTGGCAGACCACAGCGCTCGAGGATCCGGACGGGATCGTGTTCCACAAGGCGATGCTGCTGGTGCAGGCAGGCGAGCCGCGCATCCTCACGCTCGCGGGCGGCCCGCCAAAGGGCACCGCGTTCCTGATCTCTGGTCCCGCGCGGGCCAGGGTCTCGAGGCCGCCACGCTCTGGAACGTCAATTTCGGCGGCAAGTTCAGCCGCATGCGCGACGCCGAGGCCGCAGATCTCTACGGCAGCGGCCGCCTCGACATCGCCGTCGCGACGCACGACCAGGGCGTCGTCGCAGTGCTGCGCGCAGGCGAGAGCGGCTTCGAGGTGGTCGAGCTCGATAAGCAGCCGAACACCTTCGTACACGAGGTGGAGGTCGGCGATCTCGACGGGGACGGAGTTCCCGAGGTCTACGCGACGCCCTCGGAGCCGAACCGCCTCGACGGCACGCCGCAGAAGGGCGAGGTCGTGCGCTACGTGCCAGCGAAACATCAGGGTCGCGCAGTCGTCGCGGACCTCGGGCAGCGTCACGCGAAGGAGATCCTGGTCCGCGACATCGACGGCGACGGCCGCGACGAGCTCTACGTCGCAGTCGAGGGGCAGATGCAGGGCGAGCAGCTGCTCGAGGGCGTCGAAATCCGGCGCTACACGGCGGGTACGGCGCCCGGCGCAGGCGCGGTGATCGCGCGCCTCGACGACCGCCTCACGCGCTTTCTGAGCGCCGGCGATCTCGACGGCGACGGCGCGCGCGAGCTGGTCGCCTCGAGCTTCAGCCGGGGTGTCTGGCTCTACCGGCCCGGCGCCGATCCGAACGCGGCGTGGCGGGCCGAGCTGGTCGACGCCAACTCCGCGGGCTTCGAGCACGCGACGCTCGTGAGCGATCTCGACGGCGACGGCCGGGACGAGCTCTACGTCGCGAGCGACAAGCACAAGGAAGTGCGCCGCTACGTCTGGAAAAACGGCAAGCCGGCTCGCGAGGTGATCTACAAGCGCCCCGACGACCGGCCCATTTTCACCTGGAACCTGATGCCGGTTCCGGTCGAGCTGATCCCGACGGAGACCGCGCCGAAATAGGGCCGCAGCGGGCGGGATCGGGCTCCGATCCCAATCTCGGCGACGGTGCGGCGCGTCGTTTCTCCGAGAGAGTTGAAATCACCCCAATCTTGTCAGCTCTAGGGCCGCAGGCTAAGCATCCGGCCTCTGGCCCCCCGCCGTAAGCAGCAATACCCCACGGGGAAGTGGAGAGCGGTGGCGAAGTCTCTGATCATCACCGAGAAGCCCAGCGTCACGCGCGACATCGCGGCGGCCCTCGGCGGCTTCCGGGAAGAAGACGGCTACTTCGAGGGCGATGAATACGTCATCACCTTCGCGGTCGGTCACCTCTACGAGCTGCTGCCTCCCGAGGAGCTCGACCCGAAGTACAAACGCTGGACCCTCGACGCGCTGCCCATCCTTCCTGAGGTCTACCGCTACAAGATCAAGAAGGGCCACACCGATCGCGTCCGGACGATCAAGCGGCTGCTGGCCCGGGAAGACATCGACGGCGTGATCAACGCCTGTGACGCCGGCCGCGAGGGCGAGCTGATCTTCCGCGAGATCGTCGAACAGCTCGAGAACCAGAAGCCGATCCGGCGGCTGTGGCTGCAATCGATGACCGAGACCGCGATCAAGACGGGCTTCCGCCAGCTGCGCCCCGGCCAGGAGCTCGAGGGGCTCGCCAAGGCCGCGAGCTGTCGCGCGCGCTCGGACTGGCTGATCGGGATGAACGCGACGCGCGCACTGACGAAGCGCCTGAAGTCGCGCAAGGAGACCACCGCCTGGTCTGCGGGCCGCGTCCAGACGCCGACGCTCGCGATGCTGGTCGAGCGCGAGCTCGAGATCCTGCGGCACGTGCCGAGGCCCTACTGGGCGATCGAGGCGAGCTTCGAGCACGCCGGCGCGCGTTATGCGGGGGCCTGGGTCGACCCCGAATTCCGGGACAGCAGCGACGAACACGCGAAAGACGATCGAATCTTCGACGAGGCGCAGGCGCGCGCGATCGTCGCCGCGGTAGAGGGCGGGCAGGGCCGAGCACAGGAGACGCGCAAACCCTCGCGCGAGTCGGCGCCGCCGCTCTTCGACCTCACGAGTCTGCAGCGCGAGGGCAACCGGCGCTTTGGCTGGTCCGCGCGGCGCACGCTCGCGGCCGCGCAGCGCTGCTACGAGCGGCACAAGATCCTGACCTACCCGCGCACGGACTCCCGCTGCCTGCCGAGCGACTACCGCGCGACGGTGGCCGAGACGCTCGCCGGCTTCGCGGGCAGTGGCCACCTCGGGGAAGAGTTCGTCGACTACGCGAGCGCGGCCGCGCGGCTGCAGCGCGCGGGCCTCGAGAACGAGGGCCGCGTGTTCGACGACGCGGGCGTGTCGGACCACTTCGCGATCATCCCGACCGGCAAGCTCCCGGGCGAGCCGCTCTCGGGCGACGACAAGCGCCTCTTCGACCTCGTTGCGCGCCGCTTCCTCGGCGCGTTCCATCCGCCGGCCGAGTGGGAGCGGGTCGAGCGCACGAGCGTCGTCGCGGGCCAGCATTTCCGGACGCGCGACCGCTTCCTGCGCGACAAGGGCTGGCGCGCGGTGCTGGCGAGCGGAGGCGAAGAGGAGGGGGCGCGGCTGCCGGCGCTCGTCCTCGGCGCCGACGGCGCGGCAGCCGTTGCCATTGCGGAGGTAGCGCTCGCGGCCCAGGAGACGCGCCCGGCCGCGCGCATCAGCGAGGGGCGGCTGCTCTCGCTGATGGAGAACGCCGGCCAGCAGGTCGAGGACGACGACATCGCCGCGGTGCTGCACGAGAAGGGCATCGGAACGCCCGCCACGCGCGCCGAGATCATCGAGAACCTGATCGCGAAGGGCTACGCGGTGCGCGTGGACAAAGCGCTGCGGCCGACGGTCAAGGGCATCCGACTGATCGACACGCTGCGCCGGATCCACGTGGATCGCCTGACCTCTCCCGCGCTCACGGGCGAGATCGAGAGCCACCTGCTCGAGGTCGAGCGCGGTCGCCGCAGCGAGCCGCAGTTCATGCAGGAGATCGTCGACTACGCCAGCGAGATCGTCGAGCGCGCGAAGAGTTTCGACTACGAGGATCTCTACGCGAACGAGGCTCTGCTGGGTCCCTGCCCGGCCTGCAGTCGCCCGGTGATCGAGATGGCGTGGTTCTACCGCTGCCAGCCGCAGCCGGATCTCGCGCCCGAGCAGGATTGTCCGCTGCGCTTCTGGAAGGACACCTCGGGCCGCTATGTCGACCGCCAGACGGTCGAGACGCTCGTCGGCGCCGGCAAGACCGGGCCGCTCGAGGGCTTCACCGCGCGCAACGGCCGCACCTACAAGGGCTACCTCGAGCTCGACAAGAGCGAGGGCGAGAGCGATGCGTCGAAGTGGAAGGTCAAGGTCCGCTCCCTCGGCTACGACCAGGGGCAGGGCGTCTCGGACACGCCCGAGTACGAGGTCGATTCCGAGCCGCTCGGGCGCTGCCCGCTGGAACAGGAGTGCCAGGTCGTCGAATCGCCGACGCACTTCCTCTGCGAGCGCAAGCTCAAGGAGGCGGAGCTGGAGAAGGACGCAGAGAGGCCGACGAGCTGCGGCTTCCTGTTCCCGCGCACCGTCTGCAAGCGCGAGATCACGCGCGACGAGGCGCTGGTGTATCTGCGCGATGGCAAGACCGAGCTGCTGACGGATTTCACATCGCGCTTCGGGCGGCCTTTCTCTGCGATCCTGGTGCGGAAGGAGAACGGCCGCCACGGCTTCGAGTTCCTGCCTCGCGGCAAGGCCGCGGGCGAGGCCCTGAGCGGCGGGGATGCCGCCGCGCCGGCAGGCGAGGGGGCGAAGGCCGAGCGACCGCGCGCCCCGCGGCGTGCCGGCGGCTCGCGCAGGGGCGGCGCGCGCAGTGCGACTGCCACGGCCGAGCCGAGCGCCGCAGCCACGCGCGGCCGGCGCAAGGCCGCCGCGCGCAAGACCGGCGCCGCGAAGCCGCGCGCGAAGCGCGGCGCGCGCGCCGCGGGTCGCGAGGAGTCTCCCGGCTCCGAGGGCTGAGATCTCTCGAGCAGGGCCCGTGTCGACCCCGAGTTGCGAGCGCGCGCGGCGCGCGCGCTCCGCGTACCCGTCGAGAAATCCGTTTGAATCGGCGCTGAGCCCGGGTTTATAACGTCTGCGGGGAATGCCGCAGCGCGGTCCGGCGCAATCTCGCGTCCGGCGGCCTGCGACCCGGGATGCCGCCGCCGTGATCTGCGAGTCGAGAGGCCCGCGCTGGAAGCTGGTGCTGCGGCGACTCCTGCGCGCCGCAGGGGCCGCCGTTGCGCTTCTGACACTACCGAGTGTCGCATCTGCAATCGAGGTGTTGGACGGTCTGATCGAGGCCCACGGCGCGACCGAGATCCAGGTCCGCGCGCTCGACAGCGAGTTCTCCGAGGAGCTCGATCTCGCGCAGTGGTACAACGTCTTCAGCCTCGAGGTCGACCTGAATTTCGCGCCGGACGGCTTCGGTCCGGTGGATCTCCTCTCCGGCTTCGTGAAGGTGGAAGTCCGCTACGACTGCGTCTACACGCGCGGCTGCGGCACGCTGCGCTCGGCAGACACGTATGGGAATCGCGCCAAACGCCTGCCGGAGCGCCTGCGCGACGCCACGGATCCCGACTTCTCCGGTGTGATCCCGCCGCTGCTGGCGGCGGATCTGGCCTCGCAGCCCCAGCTGCGCAACAAGAACGGCAAGGCGAGCCTGGGCGGAGGGCGCCCGCTGCACCCGGAGCCCACGCCGTCGCGCTTCGAGCCCTATCGCGACGCCGACGGCAACATCATCGACGACTCCGGCTACCCGGGCGCCGACACCCTCTTCCGGTCCGAGGGCGCCGACTCGGTGCCGAACAGCGGCGACGAACCGGCCCGCTACACCTTCGCGCCGATCGCGGATTTCCGCTTCGCGTTCAAAGACATCCGCGCCAACGCCGCGGGCGGCACCTATCCAATGGCCCCGTGGCTGCCGAAGAACAGATTCACCGCGAACGGGATGCTGATCGACCGCGCGAACCCGTTCCGCGGCCGCTTCGCACCCACGACCCCCACGGGACTCGGCATCGAGCGCTTCCACATCGACGATCAGAGACGCGCGGTTTCTGGGAGCGACACCGCAACCCGCTTCGACCTGCTGCACCCCGAGCTCGAGGCGCTGCTCGCGAACGGCGGCTTGTCCGGTTCTCTGCTGCCGGTCTCCGAGTACTTCGTCTCGCGTGCCAACCAGAGCCCCGGACTCACCCCCAACCTGAATTTCCCGCTCGAGGTGCTGCACCTGTTCGGCGGCGACTGGAATCCGACGCTGCCCTGTCGCAGGCCCACGGACGACCCCCAGGGAGACGGCTACGCCCAGCGGCTCGGAGGTGGCGTGGGCGACTACGGCCCCAATAATGGCCAGGACGTCGGCTTGACCAACAAGGGCTCGGGTGCCTGCATTCCCGACGGCGCGCCAGATCCGCGCGAAGCCGGGCTGCCGGTGAACACTCCGCTGGTGTATCCCGGAATCGGCACCAACCGCCGCATCACGGGCGGCGCGGGCGAGAATCCGCTGCGTCCGGCGCCGGATCTCTCGAACCTCGGCACGCTCGACGCCGCGACCGGCCAGTTGATCGACAACTCGGACTTGATGCGCGCACAGGGCCTCTACTACCCGAGCGCGGGCCTGCGCCGCGAGCTCGCGCAGGGTCAGCTGAACGATCTCGATTTCAACTTCACGCAGACCGAGCGCGCGCTGAATCGCGGCCAGGCGCAGCAGGAGTACAAGGAGCTCAAGGAGGCCTATCTCGAGGCGGAGTTTCTCGACAGCCGGCTGTGGGTTCGCCTCGGGCTCCAGAACATCGTCTGGGGCAAGACGGAGCTCTTCCGCACCACCGACCAATTCAACCCGGTCGACCTGGCGCTCGCGTCGCTGCCGACGCTCGAGGAGCAGCGCATCGCACTGTGGTCCGGGCGCTTCGTCTACTCGCTCTACGACGTCTGGAAATTCAACGACGTCCGCGCCGAGTTCGCGTTCAACTGGGACCGCTTCCAACCGAACGATCTCGGCGCCTGCGGCGAGCCCTTCACGCCGGACATCGTCTGCAACATCACCTTTGGCACGCTTGCACACAGCCTGTTCGGCGTCGGCATCGCGGGCGTCGACCGCCCCGAGAACCCCTGGGACGACCTCGAGCAGGGCGTCGAGTACGGCGCTCGCATCGAGTGGCGCTGGGATCGCTTCAGCTTCGCGCTCTCGGACTTCTACGGCTACGAGGACACGCCGTATCCGGACATGATCTTCTTCTACGAGCGCAACGTGGACCCGGGCTCGGGCCGCCCGCGCATCGCCGCGTCGCGCGAGGACTGCCTCAACCAGGCTGCGATCCTGGACCCCACGAATCCGGGCTCGAACACGCTCGCCGGCATCGGCACGAATCCGGACTGCCTGAAGGCCGGAGGCAGCGGCGCGCCGCAGAACGCGCTCGAGTTCCACCACGCGAACCAGCAGTACTTCGCGGTGCTCTGCAGCGCGACGACGAGCATCGCCGCGTCGCTCGACCCGGGTGCCTGCGCGTTCAACATCTTCGCGAGCCGCGAGCTGATCGCCCAGCTCAACCTACCTCCCTTCGTCGAGCTGATCTCGGCCTGGTTCGCGGGCGACCCGAGCCAGCAGGTGGGGAGCGCGATGACGAGCGTCCAGACGGCTCAGTTCGTGAAGGGAGACCCGGACCCGACGATCGTGGACGGCAGGGGCTCGTTTT
This sequence comes from uncultured Spirochaetales bacterium, assembly GCA_964437835.1. GTDB lineage: Bacteria > Myxococcota_A > UBA9160 > UBA9160 > SMWR01 > CAYTJA01. The sequence goes on along the minus strand of CAYTJA010000358.1, from coordinate 9,346 downwards.
CTGGAGTGCCGACGCGCGCGCTCAACCGCGACGACGGCCTGCGCTGGGGTCGGGGGGCACCTCCGCAGGAAGTGCTCGACCTGCGCAGCCGAGGCGAAGGCGATGGCAACCCCAACTTCACGTACGCTGCGTATCGAGATGCGGAATCGAATCGCGAAGGGACCCAGCCGGTGCTGTCGCTCGACAGCACGCTCACCGCGCAGCAGCGCGCGCTCTTCGGCTGCGGGCCCTACTTCGGGACCCGCTGCGACAGCTCGGTCCCGACCGACGACGGCGTGTTCCCCGCGACGGGCGGCGTCGACTTCCTGAACAGCGAGGCCTCGGCAGTCACGCAGTCCTGGCCGGGCTTCGAGGGCACGCACACGCTCGGATTGAACGGCTACACGGGTGGCCTGTGGACGACGACCGACCCCAAGCTGACCCAGCCCGGGACCGCGAGCTACGACGGCGGGCCGGTCGGCACGCGCTGGGTCGGCGCAAAGACCCTCGTGCTGCCCGGCAGCCGGGGCATCGCGCGCCCCGACGAGCTGAGGGAGCTAGGCCAGGCGCCGAATCCCTTCGAACTCGTCGACCACGGCGTCGCTGCGCCCGGCAACGAGGTGATCGTCACCTTCCAGGACGGCTACGATCCGCGCGTCGACGGCTGCATCTTCGCGCCGTACCTGCGCGTGACCTCGCGCGGTGCGGTCGAGACCTTCGAGATGCGCGGGAAATATGCCAATGGCGCTTCGGTCGATCTGGAGCACTGTCGCCCCGCCCGTCTCCCCAACGGTCAGGAGAGATCCCGCACGGAGTCCCGCGTGGGCGATCAGCTCAACTTCGAGGCCGACAGGACCATCGGAGCTGGCATCGACTACGACAATGACGGTGTCGCCGACCCGGACGACCTGGGATCGATGACCGAGTTCCATCCCCTGGCGGGCTGCTGGTCGGACCCGACCAAGCTCGCGGTCGTGGAGGGCTCGGTCGTCTACCGCGGCAACGACGGGCTGCCCTGCCCGGCCGTCCGCAGCATCGGCCTGGATCCGAACGGAGCCGACGCGATCAGCAACTTCCGGATCCAGGTCGACCACGATGAAGACCCGAACACCCCGCTCGTCGCCGTGTTCGTCGACCTCGACCGGAACGGCATCGAAGACCAGACGATCGACAAGCGGGACTTCCAGAACGAGTTCTTCAATGGCCTGTTGCCGGACGGCCAAAGGGATCCGAACTCGCGCACCGCGACCGTGTTCCAGAGCGAAGCCGCGGCGGTCTCGTGGAACATCCTGATGCTGCTCGTGGCCTCGTCCTGCAACCAGGATCTCGACGACCGCGACCAGGACCTCGACTGCTTCGACTACCGCGTCGTGGACGGCGTCGATCGCGCGTATCTCTCCACGCGCTGCAGCTTCGCCGCGCCCCAGCTGTGCCGGAACACGAAGGGCTTCCTCGCGCTCGCCGGCACGACGTCGCGGCGCGTCGAGGCCGCGGGCAACGGCCGCTTCGGACGCCGCACCTTCGCCTGGCACGGTGGCCAGGAGGCCGTGCTGCGCTACGAGCGCCGCAACGTGCTCGGCTTCTCGAGCGACTTCGCCGAGGACCTGACGAAGACGAACTGGGGTATGGAGTTCACCTGGATGGGCAAGTCTCCCTACGCCGATGCCGCGGCCTTCGACGGCATCACGCACCAGGACACGCTGAACTTGACAGTCTCGGTCGATCGCCCGACCTTCATCAACTTCCTGAATGCGAACCGCACCTTCTTCTTCAACACCCAGTGGTTTTTCCAGTACCAGACGCAGCACCGCGAGAGCTTCAACGCGAATGGTCCCTGGAACGTGCTCTTCACCACCGCGATCCAGACCGGCTACTACCAGGATCGGCTGCAGCCGGAGCTGATCACCGTCTACGACTTCAACTCGCGCTCGGGCGCAATCCTGCCCTCGATCGGCTACCGCTTCACCGACGCATTCTCGGTGCGCTGGGGCTTCCTGATCTTCTTCGGGCGCACGGAGCTCGAGGAGCTCGGGGTCAACCCGATCAGCCCGCCGGTCAATCGCGCCGACCCGCACGCCTATCAGGTTCCCGTCGAGAACGCGCTCTCCCTCGTCCGCGACCGCGACGAGGTCTTCATGAAGCTCCGCTATACCTTCTGACGGGGACGTTGTTGCCTTTTGCCTTTTCGCTTCGAAAAGGCAAAAGGCAACAACGTCCCCGTCAGTGCCCGCGCTCGAGGAATGCTGACGACGTGTAGCGGCGGATCTCCGAGGAGGGCAGCGGCAGCGAGCGCAGGTCGTAGGATTCACGCCGCCAGCCGCTGCGGTCGAGCGGGCTGTAGCCCACCTCGGCCACCGGATCGAAGACCAGCACTTTCTCGCCATCCCGTTGCTCGGGGTAACCGGGCACGTCGCCGCTGAAGCGGTGTGCGGCGATCGCGATGTCCGCGATCTGCGCGCCGCGCCGCGCAATCGCATAGAGCGGCAGCTGCGTCTGGTAGTCGATCCAGAGCGTGAGGCGGTCGAAGCCGCCGCCGCGCTCGCGCACCTCGCCCTCGAGCACGACCGCGTGTCGAAGGTCCCAGCGGTCGCTCGCGAGCGAGAGGCCGCTGCGACCGAAGTTGCGGTCCTGCAGCTGCGGGTAGCCGCCCGCGGCGCTGTTCAGCGGAGCCAGCACGTCGCGCTCGCCGATCAGCTTCCAGCGATAGCTGTTGGGCCGCAGCAGCAGCGTCGTGAAGCCGCGTCGGACCTGCTCACTGACCGCTGCCGAAGTCGCCGAGCGCGGCGAGATGGCGCCGCCCGGAAGCCCGCCGCCTCCGCCCAGGCCGCCGCCGCCGAGCTGGATCGAGCCGCCGCCGTCGTCGCCCGCGGCCTGATAGCGGGGCACGAACATGCCGTCGACGACGGCGCTCGCCGCGCGCCGCATCTTTCGCATCGTCGGGACGTAGACGAAGGTGTCGTCGGGCTCCTGCGCGCGGCGCTCGGTCTCGAGCGGCCGGATCTGCCGCCAGGCGAGCTCGCGCGCGTCGAAGGGCTCGTTGAAGCGGCCGCCGCCGATGAAGGCGCTGCCCTTCGCCTCCGGCACGGCGTGCTCCGGCGCGGGGAGATCCGCGCGGTGGCCGGTCTGGAGCAGGAAGAACATCCCCTCGTAGACGAGCGGCCGGCCGGACGACGGCGGCAGGTCCGAGAGCCGGAAGTGCCCGAGCGGGCCTGCGCCGCGGAAGCGATACACGAGGTTCCAGGCCCAGCGGGCACCCGCGTCGGCGGCGCCCGCGTCGATCTGGTTGGGGCGGAACGGGATGCCGGCGCGGTAGTCGAGCAGGTTGCCGGCAGCGTCTAGCTGGGCGCTGCCCTGGTACTGCTCCGAGGCGCGCGCATACGAATCCGAGACCGGATACCGGCGGTGGCAGGGCCCGACCTCGAGCTGCATGCCGGGGGAGAAGAACTCGGAGCGGTGTGCCCACAGCTCCGGCGGGAAGAGCGCCTGTAGCGCCGGCAGGCCCTCGATCGTCACGCGCGTGCCGGGTTCGAGCAGCAGCGGCGCTGCGTCCTCGACGGTCCCGCGGGCCGGTCCCGCCTGGACGCTCGGACAGCGGTCCTCGGGCGGCAGCTCCGCCCGGGTCGAAGCAGCGGGCAGCAGCGCGGCCAGCGCGAGGGCCGCGCCGGCAGCTCGCGCGCCGCGCCGCGGCGCGCCGTGGGCTCTCCGCATCCGCGCATTCTATCTCCGCGGTACCCTTCGCGGATGCGCCGCGGAATCGGCTGGCCGCTCGCCCTCGGTGTCGTGTTGCTGCTGCTCGTGCTCGCGCTCGGCGTCGGTTGGCCGATCGCCGTGGTGGATCCGGGCGCGCCGCGCCTGACGCCGCAGCTCTCGCGCGGCGACTGGGCGCTGCTGCTGCTCGGAATCGTCTGCCTGGTCGGCATCGGCGCAGGCCTGGTATGGCTGTGTGCGTGGCTCGTGCACGAGATGCGCACGAACCAGAGCCAGCGGGCCTTCCTCGACGCGGTCACGCACGAGATGAAGACGCCGCTCGCGTCGCTGCGGCTGTGTCTCGACACGCTCGCGTTGCGCGAGGTCGACGCCGAGCGCCGGCGCGAGTTCCTCGCGAGCATGGACCAGGACGTCGAGCGGCTGCGGCGCACGGTCGAGCAGGTGCTCGCTGCGGCGCGCGCGGAGGAGCCCGGCCAGCGCCTGCCGCGGCAAGCGGTGCCGCTCGGCGAGCTGCTGCGCGCGTGTGCCCGCGAGATTCTTGATCACCACCGGCTGCCCGCGGATGCGATCGATCTCGAGCTCGCGCCCGAAGCCTGGGTGCGCGGCGACCCGAGCGCGCTCGGCGTGGTGTTCCGGAACCTGCTCGAGAACGCGGTCCAGTACTCGGAGCAGCCGATCCGCGTGCACGTGCGGGCACAGCGGCGCGGCGAGGACCGCGTGCAGGTCGAGATCGCGGACCGCGGGATCGGCATCCCGGCCGGCGAGCTGCGCAAGATCTTCCGGCGCTTCTACCGCGCGGGCCGCGACGCCCAGCGCACGGCGGCGGGGCTCGGACTGGGCCTCTTCATCGTGCGCACGCTGGTCCGCCGTCAGGGCGGACGCGTCGTCGCGCGCAGCGAAGGCCACGGGGCCGGCAGCCGCTTCGTCGTGACGCTGCGCGCTGCGGCGCCTGCCTCGCCCCTGGCGGCGCGGTGAAGACCGCTCCGCGCATCCTGCTGGTCGAAGACGAGGAGCACCTCGTGCGCGCGCTCGAGTTCAATCTGAGCGCCGTGGGCTACGAGGTACAGACGGAGTCGAATGGCCGCGGCGCGCTGGCGCGTCTCTGCGACAGCCAGACTCCCTACGACCTCGTGATCCTCGACGTGATGCTGCCGGAGCTCTCCGGCTTCGAGGTCGCGCGGCGGCTGCGCGCGGCCGGGAACTACGTGTCGATCCTGATGCTGACCGCGCTCGACCAGATCGCCGACCGCGTGCGCGGTCTCGAAGAGGGTGCCGATGACTACCTGAGCAAGCCGTTCCGACTCGAGGAGCTGCTCGCGCGCGTGAAGGGCCTGCTGCGCCGGCGTCGCTGGGACGGCCAGCCCGGGTCGCCCGCGCCGCGCGAGGCGGTCCGGATCGGCTCGAGCGTGCTGCACATCGACCGCTTCGAGCTCGAGGGGCCGGCCGGCCTGGTGCAGTTGACCGCACGCGAGATGGGTCTGCTGCGCGTGCTGCTCGAGCGCGCCGGCGAGGCGGTCACACGCGGCGAGCTGCTCGAGGAGGTATGGGGCCTGCTGCCCGATACGCGCACGCGCGTCGTCGACTCCTTCATCGTGCGCCTGCGGCGCTACCTCGAAGTCGATCCCGCTGCGCCGCGCCACATCGTCTCGGTGCGCGGACACGGCTATCGCCTGCTGCTCTAGCGAGGCGTCTTGCCCCGCGCAGCAGGCCCATGCCTGCCGTCGGGCTTGTGTTCCGCGCGCAGCGCGTGAGAACCTGCGCCGGTGACGCAGCCGCTGCTCCAGTTCTTCGCCGAGCCGCGCCTCGAGCGCGCGCCGCTGCTCATCGCCTTCGAGGGCTGGAACGACGCCAGCGAATCCGCGAGCCATGCGCTGCGCTACGTGCGCGACGCGTTCCGCTGCGTTCCGCTCGCGAATCTCGACTGCGAGGAGTTCTACGACTTCACGGTGCGTCGGCCCCAGACGCGCGTGCTCGCGGGGGGCGCACGCACGGTCGAATGGCCGAGCGTGCGCTTCCACCTGGGCTCGCTCGACGCCGAGCGCGAACTCGTGATCGGGCTCGGAGCCGAGCCGCACCTGCGCTGGCGCGCGTTCTGCGACGTGCTGGTCGAGTTCGTCGAGCGCCTCGCGTTGCGCGAGGTCGTGATGATCGGCGCCTATCTGGCCGACGTCGTCTACTCGCGGCCAGTCTCGATCACGGGTTATTCCGAGGATCCGAAGTCCCTCGAGACGATCGGCGTCGCACTTTCGACCTACGAGGGCCCCGTCGGCATTCTCGGCGTGCTGCAGGAGCGTCTGCAGCGGCACGGCACGCGCGTCGTGAGTCTGTGGGCGGGCCTGCCGCATTACATCAGCGCGACGCCGAACCCGCGCGGAGCGCTCGCGCTGGTCGAAGCGCTCTCGAACTATCTCCAGACGCCGATCGATCTCGGCCCCTTGCGCCGCGAGGCGGCAGAGTTCGAGGAGAAGATTTCGGCGCTGGTGGCTTCGGACCACGAGCTCGCCGATTACGTGCGCGAGCTCAAGAAGCGCGACTTCGCCCAGTAGCCCGCCGGGCCTCGGCGCGAGCGCTAGAGCCCCCCGCCCCGAGCTTCGTCAGAGGCAAGCCGCAGGCTTGCCGTGCGGGCAGGCCGGCTGCGCCGGCCGCTAACCCGCATGACTTGCCGCAGGCTTGCCGTGCGGGCAGGCCGGCTGCGCCGGCCGCCAACCCGCTAAAGCTGGATCGATTCCTCGATCAGCATCACCGGGATGCCGTCGTCGACCGGATACAGCACCTGCCCGTCCTCGCGCAGCAGTCCTTCCAGGATCGGGCGCGTGACCGCATCGCCGCCGCGCGTGCGCAGGCGGCCCGTCTGGACCTCGCGCGCGAGCCGATCGAGCAACTCCTGCGGCGCGAGCCGCACGGGTTGTTTCGTCTCGGGGCACACCAGAATCTCGAGCAGCTCGGGATTGACGCTCACGGAATCCTCCTCGCAGCGCGAGTTTGGGGGTGAATCCCCCGACGGGTCTGTCAGCAGCGAGCAGCGAGCCGGGGATTCTATCAGTGACATCGCCGCGGCGCCGCGTTCTGCGATGCGTGATAGCCCAGGCGAAAACACCCCTCGCGCGCGTCTTGACGCTGCGCGGCTTCCGTAGTATTTCACGCCGCGGTCTGTTGGCGTTCCAGCGCCAGGCTTGCGCTTTTTCGCCACGTTCGGTGTCCTCTCGGCTCGCTGGCCACCCCCCCGCTGGCAGGCGTTCAGGGGCGCCGCTGTGTCCACACGCGGGCTGCTGGAAAACAGTTGCCCACAGCACCGGTGGTTGGCATGAGATCGTCCCTTTTCCTGCGCCTCGCCCCGCTCGCCGTGATTCCGCTCGCCGCTGTCGCGTGGTCGCTGGCGGGCGTCGCGCGCGGCGCCAGTGCTGCGGGCGTGCAGGTCGCGGCGTCCGTCTGCGAGGCACACCTGCTGAAGGCGCAGAAAGAAAAGGATCCCAGCCTCCAGATCGAGATTCCGCCCCAGTTCGACACGCTCTGGCCGACGCGCGAGGCGTGCCTCTCGCACACAGCGGCATGGGACGAGAGCGCTCCCGGACCGCAGCAGCCGATTCCGTTCAGCCACAAACACCACGCCGGGCTGTACCAGATCGACTGCCAGTACTGTCACAGCGGCACCGACCGCTCGCGCGCGGCCGGCGTGCCTTCGGTCGAGCTCTGCATGGGCTGCCACTCGCAGTTCCCGGCCAGCTACGACGAGCTCGAGGGCATCCAGATCCTCAAGGACTACTGGGAGCGCAAGCAGCCGATTCCGTGGGTCCAGATCCACCGGCTGCCCGAACACGTGAAGTTCCGGCACAACCGGCACATCCAGGCCGGGGTGGACTGCCAGCGCTGCCACGGGCAGGTCGAGGAGCTGGACAAGCTCGCGATCCTGGACGAGACGATCTGGTGGCCCTGGCTGTTGCCCTCCAAGACCCTCGAGATGGGCTGGTGCATCAACTGCCACCGCGAGAACGGCGCTTCCCAGGATTGCTTGAAGTGCCATTACTAGACTTCCCAATCTTCCTCCGCCCGAGACTGCACCCGGAAGGATCACCAGGGACGCGCCAGCACGCGGACCCAGGAACGGACGACCGATGGCCGAATTCGACCGACGCGATTTTCTGAAGCTCGTGGGAACCGGAGCCGGTGCTGCCGCCGCAGCGGGCTGCTCCGACCACGTCGAGAAGCTGATTCCCTACGTGATCCAGCCCGAGGAGATCACGCCCGGCCTTCCGGTGTTCTATGCCTCCACCTGCGCCGAGTGTCCGGCGGGCTGCGGCATCCACGTGCGCACACGCGAGAGCCGGCCGATCCTGATCGAGGGCAATCCCGAGCATCCGATCAACCGCGGCTCGATCTGCGCGCGCGGCAGCGCCGGGATCGGGCGCACCTATCACCCGGGCCGCTATCGCGGGCCGATGCTGCGCGGCGCGGACGGCCTGCTCGCCGCGACGACCTGGGAAACGGCGACACAGCTTCTGGCCGAGAAGCTGCGCGAGGCCCGCGCGGGCGCGCGCATCCTCGGCGGGCCGGTCGGCCCGACGCTTTCCGGCTTGCTCGATCGCTTCGCTCAGGCCGCCGGGATCGGCCGCCGCGTCGTGTACGAGCCCTTTGCGTACGAGGCGCTCCGCGAGGCCTCGAAGCTGGCATTCGGCAGCGACGGCCTGCCGATCTTCGATCTCGGTCAGGCCGATCTCGTGCTCGACTTCGGCAGCGATTTCCTCGAGACGGGCCTCTCGCCGGTCGAGCACGCGCGCCAGCTCGCCGACGCGCGCGACGTGACGAAGCACCCGACGGGCGGTGCCAAGCTGGTCTACATCGGCCCGCGCCTGTCGCAGACGGCCAGCAACGCCGACGAGTGGATCCCCGCGCGCGCCGGCAGCGAAGGCCTGCTCGCGCTCGCGATCGCAAAGGCCGCGCTCGCCGCGGGCGCGAGCGGCGCGGACGCCGCGCTGATCGACAAGCTGCTCGTCTCGCGCACGCTCGCGCAGGTCGCACAGGCCGCGGATGTTCCGATCGAGACGATCGAGCGCCTCGGCGTTGCCCTCGCCGCGGCAGAGCGGCCGGTCGCACTGCCGCCGGGCGTCGCGGGCTCGAGCCGGCGCGCGGTTGCGAACACGGCCGCGGTGTTCGCGCTGAACGCGGTCATCGGGGCGGTCGGCCGGACGCTGCTGCCGCAGAGTGCGACGCCTGGTTCGGCCGAGCCGAGCAGCTTCTCGCAGGTGCTCGCACTCGTCGACGCGATGCGCCAGGGCTCGGTTCCGCTGCTGCTGATCCACGATTCCGACCCGGTGCATTCGCTGCTCGACACGAAGTTCGGCGACGCACTCGAAAAAGTCGGATTCGTGGTGTCGACGAGTTCGCTCGCAACCGAGACGAGCGAGCGAGCGCACCTGGTGCTGCCCGACCACACGCCGCTCGAATCCTGGGGCGACGCCGCGCCGCGCGCGGGCCTGCGCGGGCTGATCCAGCCGACGCTGCGCCCGCTCTTCGACACCCAGGCCTTCGGTGACACGCTGATCGCGACCGCGAAGGCGCTGGGCGAGAAGGTCGCCGCGCAGCTGCCCTCCGGCAGCTTCCGCAGCGCGATCGAGCTGGCCTGGCAGGGCAGCGATTTCCGCGCGGCGCTCGCCGCCGGCGG
>CAYTJA010000357.1:0-3327 GCA_964437835.1 uncultured Spirochaetales bacterium | reverse complement strand
GCCGCGGCGAGATCCGCCGCAGCAGCCAGAGTCCGAGCGGATAGCCGAGATAGGCGAAGCCGACCCAGCCGGCCGACAGCGCGATCAGGATCCAGAGCCCCGTCATCGGCGCAGTCCGGTCATCGCGCGACGGCCCCGAAGCGCGGCGGAGGCACCGGCTCCCCGCCGACCATGCGGTAGACGCGCGTCAGGCCGTCCGCGCCCTGGAACCAGGCCTGGGGCTGCCAGCGCTGCAGCAGCTCCTGGGTCTCGGGCGTGCGATACCAGTCGGGCTGCACCTCGCATTCACCCGAGGTCACGACCCAGACGCTCTCGACGCCCTGCGCGGCCGCGAGCTCGCGCAGCGCCGCGAGATCCTCGACCTGACGCGCGCCGGTGTAGATGTCGCGCAGCGAGCCGTCGGCGGGATCACGGCGCAAGAAGTTGTGCGCATCGGAGAAGGTCCGCAGCCACAGCTCGCTGCGGCCGGTCAGGAAGTGCTGCTGCAGCGGGTCCTCGGCCGCGATCCACTCGTCCGCGCGCGCGTGCGCGAGCAGGAACTCCGCCGCGCCGCGGTGGTCGGGCGCGACGCCCGTCTCGTGGAAGGGGCTCGCGAAGCGGCCGTGCGAGCGCAGTACCGCTCCGATCCCGAGGTCGGGCCGCACGCCGAGCGCGACGACCGCGACCGCGCTGATCAAGAGGACGCGCGGCTGCGCGCGCAGCGTCTCGGCCAGCGCGGACGCGCCGACGAGCGCGAGCACGATCAGCGGGCCCATGCCGTGGATCTGGAAGCGCAGCCCACCGCTGCGCTGCTCGAGGCCCGAGAGCAGCGCGGGGGCCAGCGCGGCGCCGATCAGCGCGAGCCAGAGCCCGGGCTGCGGCGAGCGCCCGCCGCGATCCGAAGCCGCTACGGCGCCGAGCGCCGCGAACAGCATCAGCAGCGGCATCGAGAGCACGAGCTCGACCCAGTTCGGCGCGGGGAAGCCTAGCAGCAGATGCGCGGTCGCCTCGAGGCCGTCGCGCGAGAGGCCCTGCGCGGCGAGCGATGCCAGGCCCCAGCCCGCGAGTGCACAGGCCACGCCGGCGGCGAGCGGCCACGCGCGCCGCAGGCAGGCCGCGAGCGGCTGCGCGGCGAGGGGCGGCACCGCGAGCAGGCAGACCGCGCAGAACACCGGGCTCGCGAGCGCAGCCGCGAGCAGCGCCGCGAGCGCGGCCGCGCGGGCCTGCCAGCCCGGCACGCGCCGCAGCGCGAGCCCGCCGAGCAGCGCGGCGCCGAGCCAGCCGACGCCGACGGCGACCGGCGCAACACCGCTGCCGATGACGAAACGCAGCTGTGCCAGATGCTCGCCGACCGGCCCACGGGCCGGGCCTGTGGCCGTGAGCTCCTGGCCGACGTCCGCAACGAGATAGGACTCGTCCGAGTGCGCGCGCGCGATCGCGAACGAGAGCGCCATGCCGGCGCCGACCGCGGCGAGGGCGATCCGGCGCCGCGGCGGCAGGCCGCGGCCAAAGGCCGCGAGCCAGGGCACCAGCGCGTGCGCGACGCCGATGATGTGGGTCGCGATCGCGATCGCTCCGCAGCCGAGCGCGGTGCCGAAGCGCTTCGCGCCGCGCGCCGCGTGCACGCTCGCGGCGACTGCGAGCAGGTCGAAGGTCGCGAGCATCGAGTACATGCGCGCGTTGCGCGACTGCTCGATGTCGAGCGCCGAGAGCGCGAGGATCGCCGCCGCGCAGAGCGAGAGGCCGGCCGGCAGGAAGGCCCGCGCGAGCCACCACGCGGCGAAGATCCGCGGCCCCGCGAGCAGCACCGGCACCAGGCGAAGCGCAAAAGGCGAAACCCCGAGCGCGCCGATCGCGAGCGTCTCGAGCAGCGTGAATGGCAGCCCGCGCACGTAGACGAGGCCACCTGGGAGCTCCGGCGGCCAGCCGTCTCGCAGTGCGAGCGCGGCCAGGCCCGTCGTCTCCTCGTCGCCAGCGGTCGAGAGCGCGCCGAGGCGGAACAGGCGCAGCGCGACGCCGCAGAGCACGATCAGCGCGAGGATCCAGAGCTCGCGGCGGGATCCCGCGGCGCCCGTCGGCGCCTCGGGACTTTCGGATCGGGCCTGCATCAATGCGCCGCGACGTGCGTCGCGAGCGGGAGCAGCTCGCCCGCGAGGCGCCCCGCGATCAGCGCATTAGCAGTGGCCGAGTTGTGACCATCCCAGGGGATGAAGAGCGCGTCACCGCCGCCTGCAGCGTAGGCCGCGCTGAGCTCGGGCAGCAGATCGAGGCTCGGGATGCCGAGCTCGGCCGCGATCGCCGCGATGCGCTCGTTGTAGGCCCGCGCGGGCGTCGCGCCCGCGACCTGATCGCGCCGCGGCAGCACCGCGAGGCGGAAATCGATCCCGCGCTCGGCGCACTGCTCTCGCATCGCGGCGAGCGAGCTCCGCACCTGCTGCCAGCCGCTCTCGACCTCCGGGCTCGGGACGCCGTTCAGGATGTACTCGCTGTAGGCGCGGCCCTGCTCGAGCTCGTCTTCGACGTGGAGCATCAGCATCCGCTGGTGGATCCAGCTGACGAGCGCGCTGCGCTTCGCGAGATACGCGAGCCGCTTGCTCGCGGAGTTCGTCATCTCGGTGGTCTTCGCCGGCTGCGGCTCGTAACGCGGAGACACGTCGTTCACGTAGAACGCCAGCACCGCGACCTGCGGGTGGTAGCGACCCGCGAGTCGGCCGAGCAGGATCTCGTGCTGCCAGGTGTCGCTGCCCGGGACGCCGGCGTTCAGGACCTCGAAGCGAGCGCCCTGCCCTGCGCCGCGCCGCAACAGCTCGGCCTCGAGCTGCTTCGGCCAGGTCTCTGCAAGCGCGAGCCCGTTGCCGAAGGTCTGTGAATCGCCGAGCGCGAGCACGCGCAGCACGCCGGGCTCGGGGCGCTCCGGGAGCTCGCGGTCGCGCAGCCCGCGCGAGTTCGTGACGACCTCCTGGTCGTGCGTGAACGCGCGCTGGCCCGGCCGCAGCACGTGCGCGACTTCGGGATCGAAGTCATAGCTTTCCTGCGGGTAACGGAAGTGGATCGGCGTCGGCAGCACGACCCGGAGCGCGAATTCGAACAGCAGCAGCCCGAAGAGGCTCGAGGCCGAAGCGAGCAGCAAATTCGCAAGGATCCGGCGCGGCGACATCCCCCGCCGTATCGGCACCCCGCTCCGGGCGATTTACGCCTGCGCCCCGCGCGAGGCCCCGCGATTTGACAGCCCGCAGCCCCGCCGGTATATACCCGCCCTCGAAACAGATTTGTTGCGGGGTAGAGCAGCCTGGTAGCTCGTCGGGCTCATAACCCGGAGGTCGGGGGTTCGAATCCCCCCCCCGCTAC
>CAYTJA010000356.1:0-22588 GCA_964437835.1 uncultured Spirochaetales bacterium | reverse complement strand
TCGTGGCGATCGCGAGCCCCTCGTACCCGAACTCCGCGACGACCCCGGCCACGATCACGACGAACGCGCCGGTCGGGCCGCCGATCTGCACGCGGCTGCCGCCGAGCGCCGAGATCAAGAAGCCGCCGATGATCGCAGTGTAGAGGCCCTGCTCGGGACGCACGCCGGACGCGATCGCGAACGCGATCGCGAGCGGCACCGCGACGATCCCCACTACGACGCCCGCGAGCACGTCGCGACCGAGATCGCCCGCCGAATAGCCCTCGCGCAGCGTGGTCGCGAGCTTCGGCACGAGCTCGGGCGGAAGGAAGCGCATCGGCCCTCGGACGACGAGCTACACCTGCGGCTCGCGGGGGCGCGATTCTCCAGCACGCGGCGCCCGCGCGCCAGCACCGGGATCCAAGCTAACCGATCAGCGAGCTCGGCGGCGGCGCGCGCGAGCCGTGTAGTCGAGCTCGCGTCCGGGCGTCGCCGCGGTCGGACCCAGCAGGCTCGCGAGCTCGGCCACGCTCCTGACGACATGCAGCGGCGACGCAGACGGTTCCCACGCAGATTCGACCAGCTCCGGCTCGTCGTCGAACAGCGCTGTCAGGTCGTCGGTGCTGGGAACCGGGCGTTGGGCCGGAGACAGCGGCGACGAGACGTCCCGGCCCGCCCGCGCGGACTCGACGTAGCGCTGCACGATCAGCGCCACATCCGGCAGGCCAAGTGCCTGCGCCATCTGGCGGACGTACTCGCGCAGGTAGAAATCGGACGGCAGCGCGTCGAAGCGCTCCGCCTCGATGCTCTCGAGGTGGCGGTGGCGGATCCGCGTGCGCTCGTACAGCCAGGCGAGATCGAGGCCCTGTATCTCGCGGCAGCGGCGCAGGTGCCGTCCGGGCGACGTGCCGTCGAACGCGGGTAGCGGCGACGCGGCGCGGAGCGGCGGCGCGACCGGCGCGGGCGCGTGTGCGCGCGCCGCGGGCAGCGGCTCGCCGTCGACCAGGCGCGTGACCAGCGCGCTGACGTCGCGACAGAAGCGGCTACCGGGGAAGAGCTGCATCACCGGCACGCCGCGCTCGACGGCCGCCGGGACCGACGGGTCGGTCGGCAGCGCAGCCGCCAGGCGCAGGTTCGCGCCGAGCTGTGCGCGACCGTTCGCGGCGATCTCCGCGCCGGGATCGCGCCCGCGCGCCTCGTCGGCGCGATTCACGACCAGATCGACGTCGAACGCCCGCATCCTCGCGCGCAGCAGCGCGCCGACGCGGACGTCCGCGCGCGAGGCCGCCTCGACCAGCTCGCGCGGCGTGGCTCCGCTGCAGCGCGCGTCGTCGAGCACGGATGCCAGCGCCGCGTGCACCTCGGGCGCGCGCGCCACTTCGCGCAGCGCGCGGAAGAACGCCGCCTTGAGAAAGTGATAGGCGTTCTCGATCGCAGTCGGCTCGGGCGTTACGACCAGGATCCGTCGATCGGCGGCGAGGAACGCATCGAGCGTGTGGAAGTGGCTGCCCGCGCCGAGATCGAGCACGACGTGGCCCGCGTCGATCCGCTTCAGGCCGCGCAGGATCTTCAGCTTGTGCGCGTGGCTGGCGTTCGCGACGTCGAGCGCGCCACTCGCGCCCGAGAGCACCCGCACCCCGGGCACGGTGGTGTCGGTGACGGCGTCCCCGAGCGCTTTCACGCGGCCGCGCAGGAAGTCGGTCAGCGTGTAGCGGGCGCGTTCGCAGCCGAAGAGTGAATGCAGGTTGGCGCCGCCGAGGTCGAGATCGACCGCCACTGCGCGCGGGCCCGTCTGCGCGAGGCCGATCGCGAGGCTCGAGCACAGCACCGATTTTCCGACCCCGCCCTTCCCGCTCGCCACCGCCCAGATCGTCGGGCCGGGTGCGCGCGCGGAGCGGACACCTTCGCGAGCCGAACGGCCCGCATCCGCATGAACGGCTAGCTCCATGGTCCTAGAGTGCCCGCGCGGGCCGGATTCGTGTCGCGGGACCGGCAAGCGTCGCGCAGCCTCGAGCCCGAGGACCCCGCCGCCAAAGGGATTGACTCCCGGCTCCCGCGGGTACAGGTTGCCGGCATTCGGAATGGAAGGGGGTTCGCTGTGTGGAGGAAGATCGCGCTCGGAGCCGCCGTGGCCGGGGTCGCCGCGCTGGCGCTGGTCTACGCGGCGGGTCGCGGGACGTTCGGCTCTCACGACGGACCCGGCGAGATCGCCGGGCCGGCGCGATCCAGAGCCCTGATCGACGCGCGCGGGCGTGCCGATCGCAACGCGGCGGGCGCGATCGGCCCCGCGCGCGCAAAGCAGGTGTTGTTCGGCGACCTGCACGTGCACACCACGTTCTCGTTCGACGCGTTCATGTTCAGCCTGCCGCTGGCCGGCGGCGAAGGCGCCCACCCGCCGGCCGACGCGTGCGATTTCGCGCGCTACTGCTCGGCGCTCGATTTCTGGTCGATCAACGACCACGACTTCTCGATCACGCCGCAGCACTGGCGGGAGACGATCGACTCGATCCGGCAATGCAACGAGGTGGCCGGCGACCCGGCCAGCCCGGACATGGTGTCCTACCTCGGCTGGGAGTGGACCCAGGTCGGCACGACTCCGGCCGAGCACTACGGACACAAGAACGTGGTGCTCCAACACCTCGACGACGCGAGGATCCCGGCGCGGCCGATCTCCGCGCTCGGCGGCATCGAGGGCGGCGGTCCGCCGGAACTCCTGCTCGGCCTGTGGGCGCTGCGTTCCGGCGGCCGCACGCACGACCTGGCGCGCTACTTCGCCGAGCTGCGCGCGGTCCCGGTCTGCGATCCCGACGCGAACGTCCGCGATCTGCCACCCGACTGCCTCGAGCAGGCGGCGACGCCGGCCGACCTGTTCCGCAAGCTCGACGAGTGGGGGTCCGACGCGATCGTGATCCCGCACGGCACCACCTGGGGCTTCTACACGCCGCCGGGCTCGTCGTGGGACAAGCAGCTCGTCGGCGACATGCACGACCCGGAGCGCCAGCGCCTGATCGAGGTCTACTCGGGGCACGGCGACTCGGAGGTGTTCCGCCCATGGCACGAGGTCGAGCTCGCGCTGGACGGCACGGCCGCCTGTCCAAAGCCGACGCGCGATTATCTTCCGACCTGCTGGCGCGCCGGCGAGATCATCCGCGAGCGCTGCCTGGCCGACGGCGAGGGTCCGGAGGAATGTGAGGAGCGCGCCGTCACCGCGCGAGCCCATGCGGTGGCAGCCGGCGTCGCCGCGCACCGGACCGTACCCGGCGCGACCGCCGCCGACTGGCTCGACGCAGGTCAGTGTCGCGACTGCCGCGAGCCGTCGTTCAACTACCGCCCGGCCTCGTCGGCGCAATACATCGCCGCGCTCGGCAACTTCGCCGCGGAAGACGAGCCGCGCCGCTTCCGCTTCGGATTCATCGCGTCGAGCGACAACCACTTCGCGCGCCCCGGAACCGGCTACAAGCAGCTGCACCGCCGCGGCATGACCGAGTCCGGCGCGGACATCGATCCCTCGCACCCGCTCGCGCGCCTGTTCGGACCGCCGCCGGAGGCGCCGGTAGCGCGCTCGCGCGCGTTCGTCCCGGAGGCCACCGGCTTCGCGATCTTCGAGACCGAGCGCCAGGGCTCCTTCTTGAGCACAGGCGGGCTGGTCGCCGCGCATGCCAGCGGCCGCGACCGCGATGCGATCTGGGACTCGCTGCTGCGCCGCGAGGTCTACGGAACCAGCGGCCAGCGCACGCTGCTGTGGTTCGACCTGCTGAACGCGCCCGGCACGCGCGGCGCCGCGCTGCCGATGGGGAGCCAGAGCCCGATGGCCGAAGAGCCGGTGTTCCAGGTGCGCGCCGTCGGCTCCTTCGCACAACAGCCCGGCTGCCCGGACTACGCGGTGGGCGCGCTCGGGCCCGAGCGGCTGCAGCGCGTCTGCCTCGGCGAGTGCTACCACCCGACCGACCAGCGCCGCCTGATCACGCGCATCGAGGTCGTGCGCATCCGGCCGCAGCAGTCCGCGGCAGAGCCAATGGCAGAGCTGATCGACGACCCGTGGCGGCGCTTCGAGTGCCCGGCCGACCCGGCCGGCTGTGCGGTCACCTTCAGCGACCCTGACTACGCGGGCCTCGGCCGCGACGCGCTCTACTACGCGCGCGTCTTCGAGCAGCCCGAGCTCGCGATCAACGCCGGCAACCTGCGCTGCGAGCGCGACGCCGACGGCAACTGCCTGAAGGTCCACCTCTGCGGCGAGGCGGGCCCCGACGACGACTGCCTCGCCGAGCGCGAGCCGCGCGCGTGGTCTTCCCCGATCTTCCTGGAGCGCCACGACCTATGAACTACGTTCGCCTGCGGCTCACTGCGCGGGGCAAGGCCCCTTGCTCATGAGCTGAGTTCGCCTGCGGTTCTAGCGACGGCGCGCGCGCAGCAGCGCGGGCAGCAGCAGCGCGGTCGCGGGCAGCCAGACCCAAAGCAGCTCGGGGCCGAACACGTCGAGCGCGTGGCGCGTCAGGAAGTCCAGCGGATTCAGCGACGAGACCTGCAGCGGCCGCCAGGGGAAGAAATAACGCCGATCGTCGAAGGGGATCAAGAATCCGACGCCGCGGCCGCCGTTCGTGAACGCGTCGAGCAGGCCGTGGGAAGCGGTCGCCGCAGCGACCCACGCGCACAGCGACCACCAACGGCCCGAGAGCGGGGGCAGCTGCCGGTAGCGCCAGAGCCAGACCGCGAGCGCGCAGAGCGCGGCCGCGAGCAGCGAGTGGCTCGCACCGCGATGCCCGAAGCGGTGTTCGTAGGGAATCCCGAAAGCGAACGCGATCACGTCGAGGTCGGGCGCCGCTGCGAGCGCCGCGAGCAGCAGCGCGAAACGCGCTCCTCGCAGCCAGCGCGGCGCCAGCGCGGAGAGCGCCGCGCCGACGTAGGCGTGCGTCAGCGCGCTCGGCACGCCGCCCACCCCGAGCTCCAGGCCCCTCTGCTCATCGGGAGCAGAGCATAGGCGTCGCTCAGTCGTCGCGGTCGCGCCCGTAGTGGGCCGGCCAGCCGCGGTCGTCGTCATCATCGTCGTCGTCGTGGTCCCCGTGGCCGCGACCGTGCCCGCGGTGATCGTCGTCGTCCCGGTGGTCCCCGTGATGGCGCTTGGCGCGCTTCGCGTGGCGCTTTCCGAGGCGCTCCGGGAGCTCGCGCTCGCCGCAGCGGTTCCAGCCGTCGTCGATGCGCACGCTGGCCTGCCAGGCGCCGTCCCACCAGCGGTAGTAGCGGCCCTCGAAATAGTAGTGATCGCTGTGCCCGACCACGGCAAATACGCCTAGCGCGTCGTCGAAGACGAACTGGAGCTGCGGGCCCGATCGATGCCGGTAGTAGCCGTGCGACGGCGCATGCGGCGGCGGGCCGTAGTGACGATCCCCGGAATAGCCGCCGTGCGGCGGAGGCGGCGGCTCCTCGCCAGGGAAATAGGTGTAGATGCAGCCCGGCAATGCGAGCAGCCAGAGCCCGGAAATCAGCGTGAGCGCAGCGCGGCGCATGGTGAATCCCTCCCGCGCAGGCGGATCGGCGAGAGGGCTCGGGATCCTGAGCGAACGAGGGGAAGAAGACCCGGACTGGTGGACTCTAGGCGCCCGCGCGCTGCCGCACGGCGTCGTTCGCGATGCGGCCTCCGTGGGTCAGGCAGGCGCCGGCCGTGATCTCGTCCGCGAAATCGAGCTCGAGCACGCCCTTCACGACCAGGTGCTTCACCAGGGTCACGAGGTTTCGCGCGTAGAGCTGGCTCGCGTGGGTCGCGACCTGGCTCGGCAGATTCGTCGCGCCGATCACCTTCACGCCGTCCAGATCCACGGTTTCGCCCGCACGCGTACAGGCGCAGTTTCCGCCCTGCTCGGCCGCGAGGTCGACGATCACCGAGCCGGGCCGCATCGCGCGCACGGCCTGCTCCTCGATCAGCAGCGGCGCGCGTGCGCCGGGAACCAACGCGGTCGTGATCACGACGTCGGCCAGCGCGACGCGCTTCGCGAGCTGATCGCGCTGGCGCTGGTAGAACTCCTCGCTCTGGGCCTTCGCATAACCGCCCGCGGCCTCGGCGTCCCGGGTCTCCAGGTCGAGCTCGACGAAGCGGCCGCCGAGGCTCTCGACCTGCTCGCGCACCGCGGGCCTGGTGTCGTAGGCCTCGACGACGGCGCCGAGGCGCTTCGCGGTTGCGATCGCCTGCAGCCCCGCGACGCCCGCGCCGATCACGAGCACCTTCGCCGCCGTGAGCGTGCCGGCTGCGGTCACCAGCATCGGAAAGATCTTCGGGTGGTCGACGCTCGCGAGGATCACCGCGCGGTAGCCCGCGAGATTGCTCTGCGACGAAAGCGCGTCCATCGACTGCGCGCGCGTGATGCGAGGCAGGAGCTCCATCGCGAACGCGGTCAGGTTGCGTTCGGCCAGGCGTTTGGCGCCGGCTGGATCGTCGAGGGGCCGCAGAAACGCGATCAGCAGCGCGCCCGCGCGCAGCGCCGTGAGCTCGTCGAATCCGTCGCTGCGCAGGCCTGGCGCCTGTACCTTGAGCACGAGATCCGCTGCGAGCGCCGCGCCGGCATCGACGAGCTGTGCGCCGACGGCCGCGTAGGCGGCGTCCCTGAAGCCCGCGGCGACGCCCGCGCCGCGCTCGACCGCGACCTCGAGCCCCTCCGCGCGCAGCGCCTTCACCGCGTCCGGAACCAGCGCGACGCGGCGCTCTCCCGCGGCCGTCTCCCGCGCTACACCGACGATCACGAGAACCCCCCGGCCTCTGGATCCCCCAGGCCTCTCCAGACCTCGGGAAGCCCCCCGGCGTCTTTCGGCCTCTGGAGCCCCCAGGCCTCTCCCGGCCTCTGGATGGCCCCGGGCCAGAGTGGCTGGGATTGCTGGAATGCGGCCGCGCAGCATAAGGCCGCTCCCGGAGGGCCGCCACGCGCCCGGAGACGCAGCTGCGCGGTAGCCTCGCCCGCCGTGAGCCCTCTCCATTCGAGTGCGCAGCGCCTGCTCGCGGAGCTGCTGCGCCGCTTCGGGCCACATCCAACGCGCGCCTGGGCGATCCCGCTCGATTCCGACGCGGGCACCGCGCGCTGGCTGCTGGCCTGCGCGCTGCTCGCGCGCAGCACCGATCCAGCCCGCGCCGCTGCCGCGCTGCGAGCGTTCGACGCAGCCGGACTCGGACCCAGCGAGCTCGCCTTCGCCAGTCCCCTGCCCCTCGCGCGCATGCTCGCGCGCGAGAAGCTGCGCGATCCCGACAGCCTCGCCCCGCTCTTGATCCGCCTCGCGCGCGGCCTGAGCCAGCATGCCGCGGGCTCGCTCGAGCGCCTCGCCGCCGCCTGCGACGGGCTCGAGCCGCTCGCTTCCGAGCTCGCGCGCCTGGCGCCTGGCTTCGGCCCCGCCTCGGTGCTGGCCTTCCTGCGCCCGCTGCGCGACAGCTGGCCCGCCGCGCGCGAGGTTCCGCTCGACCCGAACGCGCGCGCAGCCGCGCAGCATCTCGGGCTGCTCGCGGAGGGAGACGACGCGGAAGGCGAGCCCGGCGTGCTGCGCGCGGCGCTCGCGCGGCTCGAGGACCCCGCTGCTGCGGACCCGGCGGAGCTCGCCGACGCTGACCCGTTGGAGCTTGCCGACGCTGAATGGGCGCTGTCGCAGCTCGGCCGCGCCGCCTGCGCGCACGACCGCGTCGCGCGCTGCCCGCTCGCGGAGCAGTGCCCGCGGCGAGAGGCGTGCTAGTCGTCCCGCGCTTCCGCTGCGAGGCCTCGGTGCAGCACCGCGACGCCCTTGCCGCCCTCGCGGAACACCGTCACGCCCTTGAGGCCGCGGCGCCAGGCCGAGAGGTAGATCGCGCGCACGTCGGCCGGCGTCGCCGAGTTCGGCAGGTTGATCGTCTTCGAGACCGCGTTGTCGATGTGTCTTTGAAAGGCCTGCTGCACGTCGAGGTGGCGCTCGGGCGCGATGTCCGCGGCGGTCGGAAACAGGCGCTGCAGCGCCTCCGGCACGCCGGCGACGCCGCGCGCGCGGCCCGTCACCGCGATCGCCGCCAGCAGCGCGGGGTTTGCTTCGCCCGAGCGGCGCAGCGCGTCCTCGAATCGCTCGACGCGCTCCGGGAGTACCGCGCCGTCGAGCACGTGCCGCTCGAAAGCCAGCGCGAAGTAGGGCTCGATCCCGGCCGAGCAGTCCGCCAGGATCGAGAGCGTGCCCGCGGGCGCGATCGAGAGCAACGTCGCGTTGCGGCGCGGCGGGCCGCCCGCGAGGCGCGAGCGCTCGAAGTTCGGGAACGCGCCGCGCTCGCGCGCGAGCTCGCAGCTGGCGGCCTCCGCTCGCACGCGGATGCGCGCCATCAGCTCGCCCGCCACGGCCGCGGCCTCCGGCGCGTCGTAGGCGATCCCGAGATCGACGAGCAGGTCCGCGAAGCCCATCGCGCCGAGGCCGAGCTTGCGGTTGCCATGCGTGGCAAAGTCGATCTCGGCGTCCGGATAGCGGCTCACCTCGATCACGTCGTCGAGGAAGCGCACGGCGATCGGCACCACGGCGTCGAGGCGCTCCCAGTCGATGCGGCCCTCGCGCACGAACGCCGAGAGGCGCAGCGAGCCGAGATTGCAGCTCTCGTTCGGGAGCAGCGGCAGCTCGCCACAGGGATTCGTCGCCTCGAGCGCGCCTAGCGCTGGCGTCGGGTTGTCGCGCTCGATCGCGTCGAGGAAGAGCAGGCCCGGATCGCCCGTCGCCCAGGCACAGGCCGCGATCTCGTCGAGCAGTGCGGAAGCGGAGACGAGCTCGACCACATGGCCGTCATGTGGGTGGCGCAGCGCGAACTCGCCGCCGGCTTCGGCCGCGCGCCAGAACGCGTCCGTGGTCGCGATCGACAGGTTGAAGTTCGTGATCTGGTCCGGCTCGCGCTTGCAGCGCGCGAAAGCGAGCACGTCCGGGTGGTCGACGCGCATCACACCCATGTTCGCGCCGCGCCGGCGCCCGCCCTGCTTGATCGCCCCGGTCGCGGCGTCGAAGACCTGCAGGAACGCGACCGGTCCCGACGCGACGCCCATCCTCTCTCCGACAGAGTCTCCGGCGGGCCGCAGCTTCGAGAACGCGAAGCCGGTGCCGCCGCCCGAGCCGTGCACGCGCGCCATCCGCTTCGCGGCCTCGAAGATGCTCTCGAGCGTGTCCTCGACCGGCAGCACGAAGCAGGCCGCGAGCTGGCCGTCGGGAGTGCCCGCATTCATCAGCGTCGGGCTGTTCGGCAGGAACACGCGCTCGCGCAGCAGCGCGAGGAAGCGCTCGCGCCACGGCGAGGGCTCGCCACCCGAGCCGCGCTCGCCTTCGGCGACCGCGCCCGCGACGCGCGCGCAGAGGCCCTCGAAGTCTTCGATCAGCCGCCCGCGCGCGTCGCGGGCGAAGTAGCGCGCCTCGAGCACCCGCCTCGCGTTGTCGCTGAGAACCGCGGACTGCATTCCCCGAGAAGGCTAGCCCCCGGCCTGCTTCGAGCCTAGATTCGCCCGCGATCGGCCATGCCATACCGGGGGGAATCCGTGGGCGAGCCGCACCGCAGCATCCAGAAGCGCAGCGGACACTTTCTCGAAGATTTCGAGCCCGGGCAGCTCTACCGCCACAAGGGCGGCAAGACGCTGACGGAAGGCCTCTTCACGACCTTCACCGAATTCACGATGACGACGAACCCGCTGTCGAAGAACGCGCGCTACGCGCGTGCCTACGGCTACCGCGGGCTGCTGGTGCCGCCGGGCCTCACGATGCTCGTCGCGTTCAGCCAGACGGTCGAGGACATCTCCGAGAACGCGCGCGCGAACCTCGAATACGTCGATATGCGCTTCGGCGCGCCCGTCTACCTCGGCGACACGCTCGAGGTCGAGACGCGGATCCTCGGAGTCAAAGCCTCGTCTTCGAAACCGAATCTCGGAGTGGTGCACGTGCAATCGCTCGCGCGCAAGAACCTCGGCGCGGCCGACGAAGCGCTCGTGATGGCGTGGCAGCGCAAGGTGCAGGTGTACAAACGCGACGAGCAGGCCCGCGTGTGCGCGGGCGAGATCGCGCCCGAGCCGGTCGCCTGCGAGCCGTGGCTGCCGCACTACCTCGGCCGAGAGACCTACGCGGGCCTCGCCCACCTCTCGAGCCCCGACAGCTATTTCGAGGACTTCCAGCCCGGCACGCGCATCGAGCACTCGCGCGGCCGCACCGTGGGCGACGAGCACACGCAGCTGACCGCGATCCTCGACAACACCAGCCAGGTGCACTGCAACCAACACATGATCGACCGCGACCCGCAGCAATACGTCGGCGGCCGGCGGATCATCTACGGCGGGATCCCCTTCGTGCTCTGCCTCGGCCTCTCCTGCCCGGACGTCGGCGACAACGCGCTCGCGGATCTCGTCTACGCCACCGGCAGCCACACCGCTCCGCTCTTCGCGGGCGACACCGTCTTCGCCTCGACCGACATCGAGGGCCTGCGCGAGCACCCGACGCGGCCCGACCTCGGCATCGTCGACACCACGCTGCGCGGCCACAAGTTCGAGCGCGCCGAAGGCGCGCCCGCCGCGGACGCCCCTCCCGGCTGGAAGCGCACGCGCATCTTCGAGCTGCGCCGCGAGCTCGTCGTGAAGCGCAAGAGCCACTACGGGGCGTGACTGCGAGCGGTCTTCCCCGCTCGTCTTTTACGTCTCCGGCCACGGCTTCGGGCATGCGACGCGCAGCGCGGCCGTGATCGCGGCGCTGCGTGCCCGCGCACCGGGTCTCGCGATCCACGTGCGCAGCAACGCGCCGCACTGGATCTTCCGCGAGCGCGACGCGCAGCTCGCATGCAGCGGCGCCGAGCTCGAGCTCGACATCGGCATGCGGCAGCCGAACGGCCTCGACCTCGACCTGCCCGCGACGCTCGCCGCGCACGAGCGCTTCTGCGCGCGTTGGGACGCTCACGTCCTGCGCGAGGCCGCTTTCCTGCGCGAAGCGGGCGCGCGCCTCGTGGTCTCGGACATCGCGCCGCTCGCGTTCGCCGCCGCTGCGCGCGCGGGCCTGCCCGCGATCGGGATCGCAAACTTCAGCTGGGACTGGATCCTCGACGCCTACGCCCCCGCCGAGCCGCGCTGGCGCCCGATCGTATCGCGTTATGCAGAGGCCTACGCGAGCGCGGCGCTGCTGCTGCGCCTGCCGCTCTGCGGCGAATTCCAGGCCTTTCCGCGCATCCAGGACCTGCCGCTGCTCGTGAACCGCTCGCGCCGCAGCCGCGAGCAGTGCCGGCGCGCGATCGGCCTGCTGCCCGGGGACCGCCGCCGCGCGGTGCTGGCCTCCTTCGGCGGCTTCGGATCGGCGGCCGTGCCGGGCTCCGCGCGCGAGGACTTCGACGGCTACGTCTTCGTCTCGATCGGTGCGCCGCCCGCAGAGCTCGGGGCGGCCTGGATCTGCCTGCCGCGGCCAGCCCCGTTCCCGCACGAGGACCTCGTCCACGCCTGCGACGCGCTGCTCGGGAAGCCCGGCTACGGGACCGCCGCCGAGGTCCTGGCCCACGGCACGCGCTTCCTGTACCTGCCGCGCGAGGACTTCCGCGAGATCCCGGCGCTGCTCAGCGCGCTGCAGCCCTGGGGTGGCAGCCGCGAGCTTCCGCGCGCGGACTTCGAGTCCGGCCGCTGGCGCGGCAGCCTCGACGCGCTCTTCTCACAGCCCGCACCGCGCCGCTGGGAGCCCTCCGATGGCGCCGAGCGAGCTGCGGAAATCCTGCTCGGAGCACTCGGCAGCGGCTGAGCGGGCGTCGCGCCCGCCGCGGCTCGATCTGCTACTCAGGCATTTACCTTGGGTGCCGAAACGGTCTCACCAGCTTTCGCGTTCACGGAGACACAGCGATGACGGCTTTCCTCGACGACTTCCAGACCGAGCTGCGCGAGCTGCGCACTGCAAACGACGAGTTCGCGAAGAGCTACCCGCAGCGGCCGCCCGAGACCACGGTCCACACGCTCTACGTGCCGCAGGACCGCTTCACGCCGGACCTGAACGAGAAGATGGGCCGCCTCGCGCGCAAAGCGGTCGAGAGCTGGGGCGGCAGCGCCCGCAAGTTCGCCGGCGTCTTCGGCATCCCCGACGCGCTCGCCGATCCGGTCTACGAGCGCATGCTCGCGCAGCTCGAGCGGCCCGTGCGGCGCGCGAACATCGACGAGGAAGACGGCTACGGCCACCGTCCCGACGAAGAGGAAGACCGCCACGCGGCGCAGGCCGGCGCGGCTGCGGGCGAGGGCGTGCTCCAGCGCAGCAACCCGCCCTACCTCGGCTACCGGATCAAGGCGCTCACGAACGAGTGCGCCGGGCGCGGGCTCAGCTCGCTCGCGCTCTTCCTCGACGCGCTGGTACACAAGACCGGCGGGAAGCTGCCCGCGAACTTCGTCGTGACGCTGCCCAAGATCTCGCACCCGCGGCAGGTCGAGACCCTGGTCGCCGCGCTCTGCAAGCTCGAGCGGAAGCTAGGCCTCGCGCGCGGTGCGGTCGCGCTCGACCTGATGATGGAGCTGAACACCACGCTCGTCTACCGCGGCGAGGTCGCGGCGCTGCGCCGCTTCATCGAGGCCGGCGCGGGTCGCGTCGTCGCGGTCGCCTTCGGCACCTACGACTACACCGCCTGCCTCGGCATCACCGCGCGCTATCAGAGCCACGTGCATCCGGTCGCGGACCTCGCGCGCGGCCTGCTGCAGATCGCCGTCGCCGGCACCGGCATCCGGCTCTCGGACGGCGCGACGACCGTGATGCCCGTGCCGCCGCACAAGGCGGCCAAGGGCTCGTCGCTCAGCCCCGAGCAGGAGCGCGCGAACGAGCGCAGCGTGCACGAGGCCTGGAAGCTGCACTGGGAGAACATCCACCACTCGTTCCGCAACGGTTATCTCGAGGGCTGGGACTTGAACCCCGCGCAGCTGCCGGTGCGCTGGGCCGCGATGAATCACTTCTATCTCTCGCAGCTCGACGACGCGACCGAACGCCTGCGCGTGTTCGTCGAGGAGGCGACGCACGCGACGCTCACGAAGGGCGCGCAGTTCGACGACCTCGCGACGGCCGAGGGCTGCAAGAACTTCTTCAAACAGGGCCTCGCCTGCGGCGCGCTCAGCGAAGCCGAAGTCAAGGCGACGGGTTGCACGCTGGAGGAAATCCAGTCGAAGAGCTTCCGGGAGATCGCCGCCGTGCGCGCGGCCGCGCGCGGCTGAACGCTACGCTAGCTCCCGCGGCCGGGGTCGAAGCCCCGCTTCAGACGCCTGCGGAGAGCTGGAAATGCGGAGTCGTCACGCGCTTCTTCCGCTGCTGCTTGCCTGCGCCGGGACGCTCCTCGCGGGCGCTGCGGCGAGTGCTGCGCCGATCGTCTGGTCCGGCCCCTCGCTGAGCTTCGCGAAGCCGAGCGGTGCAGACTTCACACTCCCCCAGAACCAGGACCTGCTGACCCCCGGCGTCGTGATCACGCGCGCGAACACGCAGGGGATCTTCAACATCGCGCTCGAGGCGGCCTTCTCGGCCACGGCTCCGGCCGGCACCGAGTGGGCGACCGACCTTCACAATCCAGGCCAGGCGATCAACGCGGCGAACTTCGCGGCGCTCTCGTTCACGACCTGGACCCTCGCCTACAACAGCAGCCCGGTCACGAACGCCGTCGGCCGCGACGCGGTCGTGCATCTCGTGAACGAGGACCTCTACCTCGACCTGCGCTTCACGAGCTTCCAGGGCGGCGTCTCGGGTGGCGCATTCTCGTACCTGCGCTCGACGCCGGTGCCCGAGCCCTCGAGCGCGCTGCTCGTGCTCGCGGGCCTCGCCACACTGCGGGCGCGACTCAGGCCGAGAGCTCCAGCATCCGCTCGATCGGCCGCAGCGCGCGCAGGCGCAGACTCTCTTCGAGCTTGATCTCGGGCTCGAGGTCGCGCAGGCACAGGTAGAGCTTCTCGAGCGTGTTCTTGCGCATGTACGGGCAGCGGTTGCAGGCGCAGCTCTCGTCCATGCCGGGGGCCTGGAGCAGCTGTTTGTCGGGCGCCCGCTGTTTGATCTGGTGGAAGACGCCGTCCTCGGTCGCGATGATCAGCGTCTTCGCCGGCGACTCGACCGCGCGCTTGATGATGCCCGTGGTCGAGGCGATGAAATCCGCCTGCGCGAGCACGGCTTCTTCGCACTCGGGGTGCGCCAGCACCTCGGCGTCGGGATGTTCGACCTTGAGCTTCGCGAGGCCCTTCGCGCTGAACTGCTCGTGCACGATGCAGGCGCCCGGCCAGATGATCATGTCCGAGCGATCGACCTGCTTGGCGACCCAACGCGCGAGATGGCGGTCGGGCGCGAAGATCAGCGGCTCGCCCGCGAACTGCGCGGCCATCTTCGCCGCGTTGGCCGAGGTGCAGATCAGGTCGCTTTGCGCCTTGATCTCGGCGCTGGTGTTGATGTAGCTCAGCACCTTCGCGCCGGGATGCTCGGCCACGAACGCGCGGAAGCGATCCGGCGGGCAGCCGTCCGAGAGCGAGCAGCCGGCCGAGAGGTCCGGCACCACGACGATCCGCTCCGGGTTCAGGATCTTCGCGGTCTCCGCCATGAAGTGGACGCCGCAGAACGCGATCACGTCGGCTTCGACCTGCCTCGCGGCCTGCGCGAGCTGGAGCGAGTCGCCGACGAAGTCCGCGAGATCCTGGACTTCGGAATCCTGGTAGTAGTGCGCGAGCAGCACCGCGTTGCGCTCGCGCTTGAGGCGCAGGATCGCCTGCTCGAGGTCACGCGGGATCGCGAGGGATGCAGGCTTCGGGAGGGGGGGGCCGGCCATGCCCAAGGCTAGCGCCAGCCTGCGGCGCTCTGCCTCAGAGGTCCCAGAAGAAGTCCTCGTTCGTGAGCTCGGGCTCGGCCTCGCCGCCCGCAGCGCCCTCGCTCCCGCTCTCTCCGCGCCGCAGGCGCTCGAGCTGCTGCTCGAGGTCCGTGGTCTCGCGCTCCCAGTAGTCCTGCGTGCCGAAGTGCGGGAAGGCCGCGGGAAACGCGGGGTCGCCCCAGCGCTTCGCGATCCAGGCCGCGTAGAAGACGAAGCGGAACGCGCGCAGCGGCTCCACCAGGCGCAGCCAGCCGAGCTCGAAATCCCGGAACTGCCGATACGCTTCGATCAGCCGCTCGCGCTGCCGCGCGGCGTAGGCGTCGCGGCCGGGGAGCAGCATCCAGACGTCCTGCACCGCGGGGCCGATCAAGAAGTCATCGAAGTCGAGGAAGAACCAGCCCTCGTCGCCGCGCAGCAGATTGCCGACGTGGCAGTCGCCGTGGATCCGGTGCACCGGCACGCCCTCGCTCCGCTCCTCGTAGAGCGACGCGATCTCCTCGACCGCGGCGCGGTAGCGACGCCTGCACTCCGGCGGCAGGAAGTCGCCCTGCTCGAGGAAGGCCAGCGGCTCGCGCGCGCCGCTCTCGGCCGTGAGCCGGCGCCGGTGCTTCGCCTCGCCCGCGGCTCCGACGTTGTGGATCCGCGCGAGCAGGCGGCCGAGCACCGCGACCTGCTCGTCGTCGAATTCGTCCGGCGAGCGGCCGCCCGTGCGCGGCCACACGGCGTAATGGATGCCGCTGACCGTGTGCAGCGTCTGGCCGTCCGCGAACGCCGTCGGCGCGCAGACGGGAATCTCGGCGTCCCGCAGGTCGAAGAGGAAGCGGTGCTCTTCGAGGATCGCCTCGCGTGTCCAGCGGCCGGGCCGATAGAACTTCGCGACGACGTGCGAATCGTCTTCGAGCCGGATGTCGTAGACGCGGTTCTCGAGGCAGGTCAGCGGCGTGCAGTGGCCCGTGGGGCGGTAGCCGCCCGCTTCGACCGCGTTCATGACGCGATCGGGGGTCAACGAGAAGAAGAAATCGGTGGACACGCCCGGCCGATACTAGATCATCCGCGCACCAGCCGGCCTGCCGCCGGCCTGACTCGCCCAGAATTCTCCGGCCGAGTTCGTTACGTTGGATCGTTCCCCTGGAGGGCAGATGACGGAAAGCGGCCGCGAGCGGCCCTGGGTGTTTCGGACCTACTCCGGCCATTCCTCGGCCCGGGCCAGCAACGAGCTGTACCGCGGCAACCTCGCGAAGGGCCAGACGGGACTGTCGGTCGCCTTCGATCTGCCGACCCAGACCGGCTACGACTCGGACCACCCGCTCGCGCGCGGCGAGGTCGGCAAGGTCGGCGTCCCGATCTGCCAGCTCGAGGACATGCAGGCCCTCTTCGAGGGCATCCCGATCGGGCGCATGAACACCTCGATGACGATCAACGCGACGGCCGCGTGGCTGCTGGCGCTCTACGTCGCCGCGGCCGAGCGCAGCGGCGTCGCGCCCGCGCAGCTCCAGGGCACGACCCAGAACGACATCATCAAGGAGTACCTGTCGCGCGGGACCTACGTGTTCCCGCCCGAGCCCTCGCTGCGGCTCACCAGCGACATGATCGCCTGGTGTGTCGACGCGACCCCGAAATGGAATCCGATCAACATCTGCTCGTACCACCTGCAGGAAGCCGGAGCGACGCCGGTACAGGAGATCGCGTATGCCATGGCGAACGCGATCGCCGTGCTCGACGCCGTGCGGGCGCGGCGCGACCTCCCCGCCGACGCGCTGCCGCGCGTGGTCGGCCGCATCTCGTTCTTCCTGAACTCCGGCATCCGCTTCGTCACGGAGATCTGCAAGGCCCGCGCGATGGCGGAGCTCTGGGACTCCCTCTGCAGCGAGCGCTACGGCGTCCGCGACGCCGAGCTGCGCCGCTTCCGCTACGGCGTGCAGGTCAACAGCCTGGGCCTGACCGAGGCGCAGCCCGAAAACAACGCCGTGCGCATCGCGCTCGAGGCCCTCGGCGTCACCTTCTCGAAGCGCGCGCGCTGCCGCGCGCTGCAGCTGCCGGCCTGGAACGAGGCGCTGGGTCTGCCGCGGCCCTGGGACCAGCAGTGGTCGCTGCGCACCCAGCAGATCCTCGCCTACGAGACCGATCTGCTCGAGTTCGAGGATCTCTTCGACGGCTCGCACGTGGTCGAGGCGAAGACGGCCGAGCTGCTGCGAGCCGCGCGCGTGGAGCTGGATCAGGTGCTCGCGCAGGGCGGCGCCGTGGCCGCGGTCGAGAACGCGTACATGAAGCAGCGGCTGGTCGAGTCGCACAGCGCGCGCACGCGCGCGATCGAGTCGGGCGAGATCACTGTCGTCGGCGTGAACCGGTTTCGCGAGACGGAGCCCTCGCCGCTGCTGGCAGCGGGCGACCAGGCGATCCTCAGGGTGGACGCCTCGGCGGAGCGCGAGCAGATCGAGCGCCTGCGCGCGTTCCGCAGCCGGCGCAACGCCGCCGAGGTCGAGGCCGCCCTGCGCAACCTGCGCGACGCTCTCGCCGCGGGCGCCAACGTGATGCCGCCCTCGATCCGCTGCGCCGTCGCCGGTGCAACGACCGGCGAGTGGTCCGACGTGCTGCGCGCGCTCTTCGGCGAATATCGCGCCCCGACCGGAGTCACTGCGCCGCGGGCGCTCGGCGCAGCGGGGCCCGCCGCAGAGCTGCGCGACCGCGTGCGCGCGCTCTCGCTGCGCCTCGGCCGTCCGCTCAAGCTGCTGGTCGGCAAGCCCGGCCTCGACGGCCACAGCAATGGCGCCGAGCAGATCGCAGTGCGCGCGCGCGACGCCGGCATGGAGGTCGTCTACGACGGCATCCGCCTCACACCCGAGCAGATCGCGCACTCGGCGCTCGAGGAGGGCGTGCACGTGATCGGCCTCTCGGTGCTCTCGGGCTCGCACGAGCTGCTGGTTCGCGACGTGCTCGAGCGGCTGCGCGCAGAGGGTCTGGGCCAGATTCCGGTGATCGTGGGCGGCATCATCCCCGAAGACGACGCGGGGCGGCTGCGAGCGGCCGGCGTGAAGCGCGTCTACACGCCGAAGGACTTCGATATTTCGCGCGTGTTGGCCGAGATCGTCGACGTCGTCGCGGAGAGCGCGGCTGTCGCCTGAGCCCCGGACGCCGCACGCGAGCGAGCTCGCCGCGGGCATCCGCAGCCGCGACCGGCGCCTGATCGCGCGCGCGCTGGATCTCGTCGACGACCAGCGGCCCGAGGCGCTTTCGCAGGCGCAGGCACTGCTCGAGCAGCTCGAAGGCGACTCCGCGCAGGGCGCCGGCGCACAGCGCGTGGGCCTCACGGGCGCACCCGGCGCCGGCAAGTCCACGCTGCTCGACGCGCTGCTGCGCTGCCTGCGCGCGCGCGGCGAAACACTCGGCATCCTCGCGGTGGATCCCTCGAGCCCGCTCTCGGGCGGCGCGCTGCTCGGCGACCGCGTGCGCGTGCGCTCTGCCGGCGCCGACCCGGGCGTGTTCTTCCGCTCGCTCGCGGCGCGAACGCGGCTAGGCGGCCTGGCGGACGCCGCCGCCGCGAGCGTCCTGATCCTGGCCGCAGCCTTCGACCGCGTCTTCGTGGAGACCGTCGGCGTGGGCCAGTCCGAGAGCGAAGTGCGCGCGCTCGTAGACACGCTGATCTTCGTCGCGAACCCGGCGACCGGCGACGTGCTGCAGTTCATGAAGGCCGGCCTGCTCGAGCTACCGGACCTGTTTGCGGTGAACAAGGCCGACCTCGGCGCCTCGGCAGAGCGCACGGCGAACGAGCTGCGCGCGGGCCTGGCGCTCGGCGCGAGCGACGCCGCCGCGGCCGCGCACCCGCCGCGCGTGCTGCTCGTCTCCGCGCGCGACGGCCGTGGCGTCGAAGCGCTCGCGGACGCGCTCGACGCGCACCGGCGCGAGCTCGAGGCGAGCGGGAGCTGGCCAGAGCGGCGCCGCGCCGGGCGCGACGCGCGCGTGCAGGGCGCGCTGCTGCGCCGCTACGGCAGCTACGGCCTCGAGGCGATCGGCGGCTCCGCGGCGCTCGAAACGCGGCTCGCGCAGGCAGCCAGGAGCTCCGGCGCGGCGCTGCAGGCGCAGCTCGCCGAAGAGATCGAATTGCGCCTGCGAACGCGCTAGTCGCGACGATGTCGCTCCAGAGCCTCTTCGATGCCGTGCGCGGCGCCGCCTCCAGCCAGACCTGGTCCCGCGGCGTCGAGCTCGCGCGCAGCGATGCCGTGATCGGCGAGCGCGACGGTGCCAAGGAGGTCGCGCTGCGCGTCGCGGCGCGCGGCGGCCTGGTCTCCTCGCCGCTCGCGCTGCTCTACCCCGAAGAAGACACCTGGGACTGCGACTGCAACACCCGCGACGAGGTCTGCGAACACGTCTGCGCGGCCGTGATCGCGCTGCGGCGCGCGCGCAGCGAAGGGCTCCCGCTGCCGCGTCCCGAGCGGGCCTCGGGCCGGGTCGGCTACCGCTTCACGCGCAGCGGCGCCTCGCTGCGCTTCGAGCGCGTGATCGTGGGCCCGCAGGGCGAAGAGACTCCGCTGCGCGCGTCGCTCGCGGCGCTGCGATCGGGGCGCGTGTCGGGGCCGGCCTTCACCGCGACGCCGGGCGATCTGACGGTCGACACGTTGCTCGGCGGGCGCAGCGGCGAGCTTCCGCGAGGGCTCTACCCGGAGCTGCTGCGCGCGCTCGCGCGCTGCGAAGACCTGCGCCTCGACGGCCGCCCGCTGCGCGCCTCGGAGGAGCGCGTCGGCGCCGTCGCGCGCGTCGAAGACGACGCCGGCGCGGGGATCCGACTGCGCGTGGTGCCCGATCGCCGCATCAGCGAGCGCTTTGCGGACGGCGTCGCGCTATGCGGAGACCAGCTCTGCCTGCTCTCCGGCTCCCAGCTCAGCGGCCGCGAGACGGAAGTCTTCGGCCGCGGCAAGAGCTTCGATCCCTCACAGGTCGCGGAGCTCGTGACGCAGATCCTGCCTTCGCTGGAGGGCCGCATCCCGATCGAAATCGCGACGCAGCGCCTTCCGACCACCGTGCGCGCGCTGCCGCGCATCGCGATCGAGGTCGAGCGCCGCGGGGATGCGCTGTCGCTGCTGCCGCTGCTGCTGTACGGCGATCCGCCGCTCGCGCGCGTCGACGCGGGGCGCCTGGTACCGCTCGGTCCCGGGCCGATCCCGATCCGCGACGAGGCCGCGGAGGCGCGGCTCGAGCGCCAGCTGGCCCAGCAGCTGCAGCTGCGCGCCGGTTGCCGCAGCGACTTCACGGGCGCGGCAGCGGTGGGCGTGGCCGAGGCGCTGCGCCGGCATCCCGGCGAAATCCGCGGGCATGCACACGAACAGTTCTTCCGCGCGCCGCCGCTGGTCCCGGTCTTCGAAGCCAGCGAGCGCGGATTCTCGCTGCGCTTCGAGCTCGCGGAGGATGCAGGCGCAGCGGGTACAGTGGGCCGCCCCGCGCGCGCCCCGACCGCGGTCGACGCGGGACGCGTGCTGCGCGGCTGGCAGCGCGGCGAAGCGCTGATCGCGCTCCCGGGCGGCGGTCTCGCGCCGCTGCCGCGCGAGTGGCTGGCAAAGCACGGCGAGCTGGTGGCCGATCTGCTCGCGGCGCGAGGCGAGCGCGGCGACGTACCGCAGTGGCTGATCCCGGACCTCGCACGCCTCTGCGAAGCACTCGAGGTGCCGCCGCCGCCCACGACGGCCGCGCTGCGCGAGCTGCTGGCGCGTGAGCGCTGGGAGCCCGGCGCGGAGCTCGGCGCGCTGCAGCCCGCGGATCTGCGCGCCGAGCTTCGGCCCTACCAGCGCGACGGCGTGCGCTGGCTGTGCCTGCTGCGCGACGCCGGCCTCGGCGCGCTGCTCGCCGACGACATGGGCCTCGGCAAGACGCTGCAGGCGCTCTGCGCGATCCGCGGCCGCACGCTCGTGGTCGCGCCGACGAGCGTGCTCTCGAACTGGGCCGACGAGATCCGGCGCTTCCGTCCGGGGCTCTCCGTCTGCCTGTATCACGGAGCCGCACGCGAGCTCGAGCGCGCGGCCGACGTCGTGCTCACGAGCTACACGCTGCTGCGTCTCGACCAGCAGGAGCTCGCGCGCGAGCGCTGGGCCTGCGTGATCCTCGACGAGGCGCAGGCGATCAAGAATCCGGGCAGCCAGGCCGCCCAGGCCGCCTATCGGCTGGATGCGTCGTTCCGCCTGGCGCTGACGGGCACCCCGATCGAGAACCGCCTCGAGGAGCTCTGGAGCCAGCTGCACTTCGCGTTGCCCGGCCTGCTCGGGACGCGCGCGGATTTCAACGAGCGCTATGCGCGCCGGATCGAGGCGGGCGACGAGCCCGTCGCCGCGCGGCTGCGCGAGCGGATCCGGCCCTTCCTGCTGCGGCGCACGAAGCGCGTCGTCGCGCCCGAACTCCCGCCGCGCACGGAGGTCGTGCTCCACCCGGAGCTCGAGCCCTCCGAGCGCGCGGTCTACGACGCGGTGCTCGCCGCGACGCGCCGCGACGTTCTCGAGCGCCTCGGTGCGGGCGCGAGCCCGCTCGCGCTGCTCGAGGCGCTGTTGCGCCTGCGCCAGGCCGCCTGCCATCCGGCACTGGTGCCGGGCCAGAGCGCCGAGACCTCCTCGAAGCTCGAGCTGCTGCTCGAAGTGCTCGACGAGAGCGTCGCGGACGGCCACAAGGCGCTGGTATTCTCGCAGTGGACCTCGCTGCTCGACCTGGTGGAGCCGAAGCTGCGCGCGGCCGGGATCGCGTTCACGCGCCTGGACGGCAGCACCCGCGATCGCGCCGGGGTCGTCGCCGCGTTCCAGAGCGAGGGGGGGCCGCCGGTGTTGCTCGCGTCCCTCAAGGCCGGAGGCGTGGGCCTGAACCTGACCGCGGCGGACTGCGTGTTCATCCTCGATCCGTGGTGGAATCCCGCGGCCGAGGACCAGGCGGCGGACCGCGCGCACCGCATCGGCCAGGACAAGCCGGTTCTGGTCTACCGTCTCGTCACGCAGGCGACGGTCGAGGAGCGCGTACAGGCGCTGCAGCAGCGCAAGCGCCAGCTCGCCCAGGCGGCGCTCGGGGATGCCCGAAGCGGCGCGGCACTCTCCCGCGAGGACCTCCTCGCGCTGCTGGACTAGCAAACGCCCGAGCGCCGCGCAGGGAACCGACGCCGAACGACGCTTCCCCGCAAGGGGCCCTGCCCCGCGCAGTGAGCCGCAGGCGAACGGAGTTGAATGGAAAGGCCTACGCGATGAAGCTGTTGCGGAGCTTGCTGATCTCGCTCTTGATCTCGCTCGGCGTCGGCCTCGCGATCGGGACCTGGATCCGGCTGCAGCTCGAACGGCCGGTCGTCTACCTCGGCTGAGACGCATCCCACTCGACGTCGGGCGTTCCGCTGCGGCGATTCTCGACGCGGGCCAGCACGAAGAACAGATCGGAGAGGCGGTTCAGGTAGCGCAGCGCTGCGGGCGCGAGCGGCTCGCGCCGGTGCAGCTCGACTGCGCGGCGCTCCGCGCGGCGGCAGACCGTGCGCGCGAGGTGCAGCGCGGCGGCGCCGGCGCTGCCGCCGGGCAGGATGAAGCGGCGCAGCGGAGCCAGCTCGGCCTCGAATGCGTCGATGCGCTGCTCGAGCGCGGTGATGCTCGCCTCGCTCGGCGCTGCGACGCCTGTCTGCGTGCGGCGGCCGGCATCCGGGGCCGCGAGATAGGCGCCGAGCTGGAACAGCTGCGCCTGGATCGCGGCCAGCAGCTCGCGCAGGTCGACCTCGGCCGTCGCGCTCGCGCAGAGCCCCACCACGGCATTCAGCTCGTCGACGCTGCCGTAGGTCTCGACGCGCAGGTGATCTTTCGCGACCCGCTCGCCGCCGAAGAGGTC
>CAYTJA010000355.1:0-3232 GCA_964437835.1 uncultured Spirochaetales bacterium | reverse complement strand
GAAACGTGCTCCAATAATGCCGCGCACTTAGCCCTGTGCGCTGCTCGAAATCCCGCTCATTCTCTTCGAAGCTGCGGAAGTTGGGCTAGGAAGCGACGGCCGGCCGAAGCGCCGGGCAAGCCAGGCGGTCGCGGTCCGGTTCACGCGAACGGTTCTGCCGCCGCGCGATCAGCCCTTCATTGCCTGGGCTGCGTTGCGCGCGCGCTCATAGCGACGGCTCACCTCGTCCCACTGCACGTTCGCGACGAACGCGTCGACGTACTGGGCTGCAGCGGCGCCGTGGTCGATGGCGTAGGCGTGCTCGTACATGTCGAGCACGAGGAGCGGCGCGCCGAACGCAACGGACTGCGTGTGGTTACCGGCCCAGTAGATCCCCAGGTCTCCGGTCTGGAAGGAGTAGTCGAGGATCGTCCACCCGCTCCCGCCGGCGAGGCTCATGCCCGTGGCGCGGAAGAGCTCCTCGAAACGTCCGAAGCCGCCGAAGGAGGCCGCGAGCGCTTGCTGAATGCCCCCCGCGGCCCGCCCGTCTCCGCCGAGATTCGCGAAGTAGAGCTCATGCAGTATCACCGAGTTCGTGAACATGAGCTCGCGCTCCTTCAGCCCCGCGACCACGAAGCCGGGTGTGTCCGTCGCGATGGTCGCAAGCTGCTCCTCGACCTTGTTGAGGTTCTTCAGCGCGCTCGCGTAGTTGTTGTCGTGGTGCGAGACGAGGAGCCGCTCGGAGAGACCGCGCAGCTTCTTCGGATCGAAGGGCAGCGGGACGATCCTCCGCTGGCGCACAGCGATCTGCAAGCCAGTCGGGGAGCCAGGCTTCTCGTCGGCCATCGCGCTTCCTCCGATGCCTGCAAGCGCCGCCGGTCCCACGGCTGCCAGCGCGCCGAGCGCCTCTCGTCGGGTGATCTCCATGACTGGTCTCCTCGCTACAGCGCCGCGGCGCGGAGAGCCCCGAGCCGCTGGAGGCGCCTCCAGATCTTCACGTGGAGGCATAGCCACGATACATCTGTGTCTCAACAGGCTGCCGGCGCGCGAGAGGGAGTCGCGAAAGCGGGGCTCGATGTGGACCCGAGCGCCGGACGAGGAAAGGCGCCGAGCAGCGCGGGCAGCTGCGCGCCCCCGCACTGCCCGTGTCGAACAACGACCCGTGGAGGTCGTTCCGTGGTCGTTCAAGATGGCATTGAGGGAGTGAGCGGCTCGGCGCTCGGTTGACGGGCGCGTTCCCTGCCACCGGATCGAAGAGTCCCATTGGCAGCCCTTCGCTCTGTGCCCTGCTACCGCGCCGCTCCAGAAGTCTCTGCGGGATCCACCAGCCCGTGCTGCCCTGAGCGGCCAGGACCGGGGTCGCGCGACCTCGCGAAGCTCCCGTGCCTCGGTCATTGGCGGTGGTCGCCTCCAGCCGTCGAACCACGCACCCGACGACGCGACATCGAGTCGAACCGGCGGCGCGGCTCCGGTTCGCTGCCGCCATCGCCGCTGGCTCACGGCGAACTGGATTCAAATCTAGTGGACGGCGGGTCGTCGCCACTGCGCCGGTGGAATCGGGCCATGTGCGGCTCCCCGAAGTCGAGGCGCGCCCGCTGCTGATTGTGCGCGCGGCAGCGCAGGGTGATGGCAGCGATCGAATGCACCCTCGTATTGGCCCATGCCTCGATATGGTCAAACTCCAGAAATTCTCGCGAGTCGCAACGCTGGCCGCTGGACGAGACGCAGGTGCACCGGCGACCGTCGCGTTGAGACGGCGCGGCGGATCGCGGCCGGGATGTGTCGTGAACCCACGGCACGCGCCGGTGCTCCCGGTGGCCGGGAGCATGACCAGCACGCGCAGGCTGATCGGGTCCGGACCGCCCGTTCCCTCAAAGCCAGAGCCGAGCTGCGCACTGCCAACCAAGCCCCGGGCTCGCGCACTCCGCTGCAGACGTGTCATGCTCCGCAGCACCCCGGTCCCCGGGAGCATCTCGTGCTGGAGCCTCGGGGCGAGCCGGAGGAGCGCGATTGGCTCGCGCTCCAGTTCGCGGGCGCGCTGCGTCCGTGCGAGACGACGGAGTCGCTGCGCGCCGGGCGCGACCCGCGCGAGATCCTGGCGCGGATAGCGCCTGGCGACCTTCCAAGCCCCCGCTGGCTGTGCGACGCCGAGCGGACTCGAGCACGGCTCGGCGCCGTCCTGCTGCCATGGGGCTCGGCCGGCTACCCACCGCAGCTCGCCGATCTCTCGGACGCACCGCCCGTGCTCGCGGTGCGCGGCGATCCCGGTGCGCTCGCGCAGCCGGCCGTTGCGATCGTCGGCAGCAGAGCTGCCTCGGCGTACGGTCTCGACGTCGCGCGTCGCGTCGCGGGCGAGCTCGCGGCGGCGGGCGTGGTGGTCGTGTCGGGGCTCGCGTTCGGGATCGACGCGGCGGCCCACGACGCCGCGCTCGCGGCCGGCGGTCGAACCGTCGCGGTGCAGGCCTGCGGCCTCGACCGCGTGTATCCCGCCGCCCATCGCGCGCTCGCCGGGCGCATCGCGCAGAGCGGCGCCGTGATCACCGAGTTTGCGTTCGGCGTCGCGCCACAGCGAGCCTTCTTTCCGCTGCGCAACCGGCTGATCAGCGGATTGTCCCGGGCGGTCGTCGTCGTGGAGGCGCGCGAACGCAGCGGTTCACTCGTGACGGCGCGTCACGCAGCAGACCAGGGCATCGACGTGTTTGCAGTGCCCGGCCCGATCAACGCACCGAATCACGTCGGCTGTAATCGGCTGCTGCGCGACGGCGCGGCACCGCTGCTCGACACCGAGGACGTGTTCGCGGCCCTCGCATGGCCCGCGGTGCCGCGGCGGACGACCGTGAAGCCGCCGCTGTCGGAGCCGGCTCGCGAGATCCTGGACGCGCTGCGACACGCGCCGGCGAGCGATGACGCGCTCGCGCGCAGGCTCGATCGCGCTCCGTCGTCGCTCGCCCCGCCGTTGCTCGAGCTCGAGCTGGCTGGAGAGGTGGCGCGGGACCGCGACGGCCGCTGGTACGCCCTCGCGTGAGCTACCCTGGCCCGCTCCTCCCCCCTTTGACCATCCGGAGCCGCGCTTGCAGGTCATCGTCATCGGGGCCGGGCTCGCGGGCTGCGAGGCTGCATGGCAGGCGGCGCGCCGCGGTCTCGACGTCACGCTCGTCGACATGAAGCCCGCGGAACGTTCGCCCGCTCACATCTCCGACTCCTTCGCCGAGCTCGTGTGCAGCAACTCGCTGCGCTCGAACCGCGTCACGAG
>CAYTJA010000354.1:0-15049 GCA_964437835.1 uncultured Spirochaetales bacterium | reverse complement strand
ACGACGTCGAAGCCTTGGAGCTTCGAGAGGCCCGCGTGCTCGATCACGATCGCGCCCGCGCGATAGGTCCACGGCTCGGGCGCCCCACTGAAAGTCAGCACGCCGTTCGGGCTCACCTGCACGATTTCGGGTGCGAGCGAGGTGTAGGTCGTTCCGTTCGCGGTGACGTCCTCGCCTGAGCCATTCGCGTGCCGGGCGACGATCTGGAGCTGAATCACCGCACCGCTCGCGGCCGAGAGGACGCGCTCGCCGTCTTGCTCCGAGGCGATCGCGAGCGCCGGAGTCGTCGAGACTTCGAGCGCGGTCGGCTCCGCGTGGGCGGCGGCAGCGAGCCACAGCAGGGCGGACGCGCCGATTCGCGCCATGGCGGTACGGGAGATCGAGAGAGAAGGAGGCATGGGGGGGCTCCGTTTGCGTGGCGCGCTCGTGAGCGCACCCGAAGCGGAGCAAGCATCGTGCCAGAGGACGCTAGGCGCGCAAGTCACCGAAACTGTGTGCGGGTGTGGGGAGCCCCCCCCCATTTGCGCGCGGAATGTTATTTCCAGAATTGGGAACTTTTCTTCCGTTGCGGTCGCCGACGGCGACACACTTCGCAAAGGCCGGTAGCTCGAGATCGCATCGTCGAGCGAACATCTCGACTCTCGTTTGGGAGTCGATCGAGTCTCCGCGCGAAGCTCGGAGGTTTCGCTCAGTCGGCGCTCGGCGTGCCGCGCGCGCGCCATTCCTCGACCGCCGCGCGGATCCACGCGAGGTCGTCGCTCCGAGTGCGCTCGACGAATGGGATGCCGATGCGCTCGCCGTCGAGCCAACTGCCGTGCTTCGGTCCGAAGCCGCCCTGCTCGGCTCCGGCTTGGGCTAGTCCAAGGCCGCGTCGAAAGCCGCCAGAATCCCGCGGAAGCGCTGCTCGACGAGCCCGCGCTGGCTGCCGTGGGTCACGATCCAGGGCGCGTTTTCCCGAACCCCGCGCACCAGATTCCGGACCGCGTAGTCGGCGGGCACGGCGTCGCTCTCGCCGACGCCCTGGCGGATCGCCTCGAGGTCTGCTGGCCCGAAGCTCGCGCGCCCGAGCTCGGCCGGCCGGTTGCGCGCGCTCTCCGCAATGCGCGACTGCGTGCCCGCGGGCAAGAGCAGCGAAACGCCGATCCCCTCGGCCGAGAGCTCGGCGCGCAGCGTCTCGCCGTAGGCCATCTGCGCGTGTTTGGTCGCGTTGTAGACGCCCTTGCCCGGTCCCGCGGCGAGCAGCCCCGCCATCGAGGACGTGATCACGATCTGCCTCTCGCCGGGCGCGCGCCGGAGCTGCGGCAGGAACGCGTCGACGCTGTGGATCACGCCCCAGAGGTTGACCGAGAGCGCCCACTGCCAGTCCTCGGGGCTGCGCGCGTCGAGGCGGCCGATCACGAGCACGCCCGCGTTCGCGCACAGCAGCTGGCAGCCGCCGAGCTCGCGCTCGACCTCGCCCGCGAGCTCGCGCAGCGAGGGGGCGCTCGCGACGTCGACGTGGCGCGCGAGCGCGGCCGCGCCGATCCCGGCCGCGACCTCGCGCGCGGCCGCGAGCTCGATGTCGGCCACGACGACGCGCATGCGCTCGGCCGCGAGCCGGCGCGCGATGGCCGCGCCGATGCCGCTGCCGCCTCCGGTCACCACGGCGACGCGATCCGTCAGATCCTGCATGCGACCTCCGAGAGCGCGGGGATGGACTGCAGATCTGGAGATTTGCACCGAATCCAGGTCGCGAATCCCTTCCGGGCTCGGGCGAACTGGATACCTGAAGTCCGTCCCGCTCCCACGGGCTCTTGCCAACAGACGAAAGTGAGACGAAACTCCAGCGCGTGCCCCCCAGCGCTGACGCCGAGGATTACGTCGAGCTGCGCTGCCGCAGTGCCTTCTCGTTCCTCGAGGCCGCCTCGAATCCCGAAGAGCTCGCGGAGCGCGCGGCCGAGCTCGGGCATCCGGCGCTCGCGCTCGCCGATCGCGACGGGCTCTACGGCTCGCCGCGCTTCCACCGGGCGGCGCGCGCCGCGGGGCTGCGCGCGCTCGTGGGGGCCGAGCTCGCCGTCGGCGCGAGCGACGCCGAGGCCAAAGGGCTGCTCTTGCTGGTCGAGTCTCCCCGCGGCTACCGCCAGCTCTCGCGGCTGTGCACGCTCGCCCACGCCGGAGATCGCCAGGCTGCGCAGCACCCGCGCAGCGAGCCGCGCATTTCCTGGGATCAGCTCGAGCAGCACGCCTCCGGACTCGTCGCGCTCGCGCGCGGCGACGCGCAGCTCGATCCTCCCTGGCTCGCGCGCGCCCAGCAGATCTTCGGCGCCGGAAGCTGCACCGGACCGGGGCGGCTCTGGGTGGACGTGTCGCGCCACCTCACGCGCACGGCTGCGCTCGCGTCGCAGCGCGCGGTCGCGATTGCCGAGAGCCTCGGGATCCCGATCGTCGCGAGCGGCGACGTGAGGCACGCGCGGCCCGAGGGCCGCCGCCTCTTCGACGCGCTGGTGTGCCTGCGCGAGAAGACCTCGCTCGACCGCGCCGGGCACCGGCTCGCCGAGAACGCCGAGCGCCATCTCCAGCCGCGCGCCGAGATGCACCGCCGCTTCGCGGACCAGCCGGGCTGGATCCGCGCGAGCCGCGCGATCGCCGAGCGCTGCGCGTTCACGCTCTGCGATCTCGGCTACCGCTTCCCCGAGTTCCCGACGGCCCCGGGCGAGAGCCAGCCGCAGGCGTTGCGCCGGCAGACGGCCGAGGGCGCGCGCCGCCGCTACGGGAGTCCCCTGCCCGCGCGCGCGCGCGCGCAGCTCGAGCGCGAGCTCGCGCTGATCGAGAAG
This sequence comes from uncultured Spirochaetales bacterium, assembly GCA_964437835.1. GTDB lineage: Bacteria > Myxococcota_A > UBA9160 > UBA9160 > SMWR01 > CAYTJA01. The sequence continues at coordinate 12,236 of CAYTJA010000354.1, read as the reverse complement.
CTCGAGCTCGCGGGCTACTTCCTGATCGTGCACGACATCGCGCGCTTCGCCCGCGAAGCGGGCATGCTCGCCCAGGGCCGCGGCTCCGCGGCCAACAGCGCCGTCTGCTATGCGCTCGGAATCACGGCGGTGGATCCCGTCGCGATGGACCTGCTCTTCGAGCGCTTCCTCTCCGAGCAGCGCGGCGAGTGGCCCGACATCGACATCGACCTGCCCTCCGGCGCGCAGCGCGAGCGCGTGATCCAGTACGTGTTCGAGAAGTACGGCGAGCGCGGCGCCGCGATGACGGCCGTCGCGGTCACCTACCGCACGCGCCTCGCGCTGCGCGAGATGGGCAAGGTGCTGGGCCTGCCGCAGGACACCATCGACAGGCTGTCGAAGCTGCTCTCGTCGCTCGAGCACCGCGACGACCTGGACGAGGTCGGCGCGACCCTGCGCCAGGCGGGAGTCGATCCGGAGGCTCCGCGCATCCGCGCGCTGCTGCAGCTCTGCCGCGAGGTGCAGGGTCTGCCGCGGCACCTCGGCCAGCACTCGGGCGGCGTCGTGATCGCGGCCGGCGCGCTCGACGAAGTGGTGCCGATCCAGCCCGCGTCGATGCCGGGCCGCCGCGTCGTGCAGTGGGACAAGGACGACTGCGCCGACCTCGGCATCATCAAGATCGACCTGCTCGGCCTCGGGATGCTCGCCGCGCTCGAGGACACTCTCGAGCTCGTGCGCAGCGCCGAGGGCGTCGAGATCGACCTCGCGAAGCTCCCGCCCGATGATCCCGCGACCTACGCCATGATCCGGCGCGCCGACACCGTCGGCACCTTCCAGATCGAGAGCCGCGCGCAGATGGCGACGCTGCCGCGCTTGCAGCCCCGGAACTTCTACGATCTCGTGGTCGAGGTCGCGCTGATCCGACCGGGCCCGATCACGGGCCAGATGGTGCACCCCTATCTGAACCGCCGCGCGGGGCGCGAGCCGGTCGCTTACCCGCACCCCTCGCTCGAGCCGATCCTCGCGCGCACGCTCGGCGTCCCGATCTTCCAGGAGCAGCTGCTGCGGATCGCGATGACCGCAGCCGGCTTCTCGGGCGGCGAGGCCGAGGAGCTGCGCCGCGCGATGGGCTTCAAACGCTCGGTCGAACGCATGGACAAGCTCGAGCGCCGCCTGCGCGAGGGCATGAGCGCGCGCGGGATCACCGGCGCGGCCCAGGAAGAGGTGCTGCGCGGGATCACCTCCTTCGCGCTCTACGGCTTTCCCGAGTCGCACGCGGCGTCCTTCGCGCTGATCGCCTACGCCTCGGCCTATCTCAAGGCACACCACCCGGCGGCCTTCCTCGCGGGACTCCTGAACGCGCAGCCGATGGGCTTCTACAGCCCCGCGACGCTCGTGAAAGACGCCCAGCGCCACGGTGTCGAAGTGCTGCCGATCGACGTCGCGCACTCGGAGTGGCGCTGCGCGTTGCAGTCGGCGCGCAAAGCCAGCGCCCCCGCCCTGCGACTCGGATTGCGCTTCGTCGGCGGCCTGCGCGAGCAGAGCGGGCTCGCGCTGGAGGCCGGAGCCCGGCGCGCGCGCTTCGCGAGCCTCGCCGATCTCGCGCGCCGCGTCGCGCTCTCGCGCCGCGAGCTGGATGCGCTCGCGGAGCTCGGCGCGCTCGCGAGCATCGACCCCGCTGCGCGCACGCGGCGCAGCGCGCTCTGGCAGGTCGCGGCGCTCGAGCGCGACCCGACTTCCCTGTTCGCCGGGCATGCGCCCGAAGCCGTGCCCTCCCCGCTCGCCGAGCTCTCTGCGGCGGAGCAGACCCTCGCGGACTACCGCGCGAGCGGAGTCACGACGGGCCCGCAGGTCATGGCGCACCTGCGCCCTGCGCTGCGCGCGCGCGGCGTGCTCTCCGCGGCAGAGCTCGCGCGCGTGCCGAACGGCCGGCGCGTACGCACCGCGGGGCATGCGATCGTGCGCCAGCGCCCGGGCTCGGCGAAGGGCTTCTGCTTCCTCACGCTCGAGGACGAGACGGGCCTCTCGAACGCGATCCTGACGCCCGACGTCTTCCAGCGCTTCCGGGTCGCGCTGCACCGCTCGGGCCTGCTCGAAGTCGAGGGCCCGCTGCAGAACGTCGACTCCGTCGTCCACCTGCGCGTGCGCAGCCTGCGCGGCCTCGAGCTCGACGCCCCCGACCCCTGCGCCCTGCCCGAGTCGCACGATTATCGATAGGACGGGGACGCTCTTCACGGGTTGTGGAACTTCAGATCCACTCATCAGCTAATTCTCGGGAGCCGGGCCGTCGTGGACGTAGCCGAGCTCGCGCAGCTGCTCGAGCGTTTCGGTTTCCGCGCGCTCGAGCGTCTCCGCGTCGACGCGCGCCGCGCGCGCCTCCCGCCGCCGCTCGTCTTCCGCCGTGAGCTCCTCGACCCGGGCCCGCAGCTGCGCCACGCGCTCGGGCTGCTGTGCAGCGAGGTTGCGCGTCTCGCCGGGATCGGCCGCGAGGTCGTAGAGCCGGGGCCCTGCCGGCTCGAGCAACAGCTTGGTTTCACCCGCGATCAGCGCCGCATAACCCTTGCGCCGCGCCTTGCTCGAGATGTAGTGCGTCGCGGGAGGCAGCTCCGCCGTACTGCCGCGCAGCAGCGCCGCGAGGCTGCGCCCCTGGTGCGCGTCGTAGGGCGGCAGCCCGAGCAGCTCGCGCAGACTCGGCATCAGATCGAGGTGCGAGACCGGCTGCGAGATGCGCCGCCGAGAAGCGATCCCGGGCCCCGCGATGATCCACGGCACGCGCACGAATTCCTCGTAGAGCCTGCGGTCCGAGTGGAAGACCATGCCGTGCTCGCGGAAGCCCTCGCCGTGGTCCGAGCTGAAGACCACGAACGTGTTCTCGCGCACGCCGCTCGCCTCGAGCTCGTGCAGCAGCCAACCGACGCGCTCGTCCACGGACTCGACCTCCGTGAGGTAGAGCAGATGCACGAAGTCGATCTCGGTCTGGCTCATCGAGGCCGCCAGCGTATTGAAATCGAGCCATGCGTGCTTCGGCACATCGGCTGCCGCGAGGCGCGCGTAGTAGTCGGGTGGATGCGGAAGCTGCGAAAAGTCGAAGGACAGGGTGGACGCGAAGCGCCGGTCCGGCGCGTAGATCGCGTGCGGGTCCATGATCCAGACCAGCGCGAAGAAGGGCGGCCGCGCCTCCTGGCGCAAGAACTTGAGCGGCGCTGCGATCTGGTTGTAGCGGAAGTCGCGCAGATCGAAGCCCGTGCGTGCGGCCCAGGCCTCGTGGTCTTGCTGCAGCCAGTCCTTGTCCCAGACCGGCCGGAGCTCGAAGCCCTGGAGCACCTGCGGCCGCAGCACGATCTGGTTCTCGACGAAGGCCACCCTCTGATAGCCGCGCGCCGCCAGCGATTCCGCAAGCAGCTCCTCGCCTGCGTCGACGAAGTAGAAGTCGTTCTTCTCGGCTGCTCCGCTGCGCGCGAAGCCGTTCGGATGCTGGCCCGTGAACATCGCGACCGAGGAGGGCAAGGTCCAGGGGGCGTTCGACCAACTGCGCTCGAAGAGCGCGCCGCGCTCGGCGAGGCTGCAGATGTTCGGGGTGCGCGCGCGTCCGCCGTAGCACGAGAGCGCGTCGGCGCGCAGGGTGTCGGAGACGATCCACAACAGATTCGCAGGCGTTTCGCGGCAGGCGGCGAGCCCGAACGCAAGCGCGGCGAGAGCGGCGGCTGCGGCCAGGACCCTCGCAGTGGCATACCGGCGGGAGCAGTGGAACATGCGGCGAACGCAGCATATCTCTTCGCCGCAGCCGCGACCTTCGCGAACGGTCCGCGCCAGGCCTTCGGCTATGCTGCGCGCGATTCCCCGGTCGTCCAAGGGCAGGACAGCAGACTTTGAATCTGCGAATCGAGGTTCGAATCCTCGCCGGGGAACGCCGCGCAAACACCCAGAAATATTCAGTTTTTTTAGACTAAACTGCCGCCTGTCGAACTGCCCATCTCTTCCATTTGGTGCCTGTAATCCAGGCACACGCGAAGGCAGGCAAGGTGCAGGGCACACGCAGTATTCGCACTCGCGGAAGGGGCAAGCGAAAACGCGTCTTCGTCGACAAGACGATCGGCACCTCCCGGATCCGGAAGGTCGTACCTAACAAATTCGAAGCGGCACGCCTACGGGATTTGCTTCTCCAGCAAAAGGTGCAGACGCGAGTATCCTCGGTCGCATTCCTCGAGGAATTGGGCCGGGACTACATCGCCAGCCTGCGCCGCTTGGAGCGACGTCCTCGAACGATCCCCCCCACTCAACGACGCCTCGGTCACAAGAAAAGGCCCCGGATCGGCCTTCTCGATGCGGTCAATGACGTCCGCAGCCCTTTTCCGCGCGGTCGCTGATAGCGTGTTAACGATTGCCTGAAAATGAAGGAATCTGGACATCTCGCCGCCGCGGCTTGCCAGGGCACGCGCAGAGGCAGTGTCGGAGCGAGACGGAAGAGGCTTGCCTTGCCGCGGGGGCCTGTGAAGTCGCTGAGGCGGAGCCTCGTTAGAACTCCAGCGTGCGCCGCTCCGTCGACGGCAGTTGCGAAAGTGCAGGTCCTCGAAATACCGGGAGACAAGTACCGTCCCGTCTGCGGGCAGACGGCGCTAGGAATCCATCCAGTCGAGCGCGCTGCGCCTCGGCGCCGAGGAGATTGCAGAAGTTGTAATCGTCAGAGACGAGCGACGGCCAACGACCAAGCAGCGGAACGAGATCCGCCGTTCGCCCGGCATATGAAAACCTGAATACCTGATAGTTCACGACATCGCCGCGCGAAAAGACAGACCGCCCGTGATGCACAACTTCGGCTTCACAAGTCGCGACGTCGAGGGCACCGTAGAAGACTCCAAAGGACCCGTCGGAAAACCGGCTCCGCCTGCGGCTGGCGAACGCATCGGATAACAGTTTCTCGAACGGCGGGGGTTCGCTTGGGATGAGGTCGAGCGCCTCCGCGACTTCCGTGCTGTTCAGCCCCATCCAACGGAGAAGCGCTGGCAAACCGTTGCCGGTGTTTGCCATCCGGTAGCCAACCTCGTCGCGCGTCGCGATTGCAGCTTCCTCGACCACGGGCTGCCCTAGAAGCCACCGGCTACGTACTCTACGAACTCCACCGCGGTGATCATCTCACGCATCGACCCGGCCAAGAGGAGATCGAGTACGGAGCGCCCCCCCAGCGCAGACTGTTCGCGGCGGAGCCATTGATTCTCATTCTCGAGGTTCGCCGCAAAGAGTTCCGAGAGGAGCGCTCGGATCCGAATGAGATTGGCAATCCGGTCGCGAAGATCCCGTCCTTCGATTGATCGCACTCCAGAGAGCAGAGCTCTTGCGACATCGACCTCGTGATGCTCGAGACCAAGAAGTGCGCACGCGCTGGCGATGTCGAGCTTCCAAGCATCGAGGAGGCTGGCCACGAACCGCAATGGGCCCAACACCCTGCCCACCGGCAACGGCTGGCCCACCCGCGCGTGCAACTCCGATGGGCTTTCCCAGAACGGGGTTGGTGCACCGCGCGCGAGTGCACTCTGAGCGGAAGGCGGGGCCTGAAGTAGAGCGCGCTGGCGGTTCTCCTGGGGTCCCAACCATAAGGTTCTCATCTCGCCGCTCAAGACTGTGAGACCGTTCGACGCCACTGCGATGGACTCCTACGCCTGCTGCGTCTCAGTCGCCGCCCGTAGACCACACTGGGCCAGCAAGTTGAGGAGGAGTTGCTCCGAGAAAGCCAGGCGGTCGCCAAACGCTCCGGCCCGTCCAACTTCATCGAATCTCACAGAGGCGCTGAAGAAGATGTCCGCCTCCTCAAGCTCAGATCGCTCCAGCAGAAGCCTGCCATCCCATCCATCCTGCACATTCTGGAGCTTGAGAACTACCCCGTTCTCTAGCTGATCGGCACCAAGCGCTTTCGGGTTGAAACCGACGTCGAGTGCCAGGAAGTGCTCGAAGAATGCGCGCACGGGTGCTTCCGACTGAAGCTTCAAGTGCCCATTAGCAGACAGGGTTCGTCGACCGATGAGAGGCGAGTGCTGGAAAACCGAGGAGACACCCCGCTCCGCATGCTCAGTAAACTCGCGGACAATCTGGAAATCTGCGGGCTCCCGGATGCTAGTGAAGCTCGCACTCAGCTCATCTACCGTGACTCGCAACTCTCCTCGGCGATTAAAGGCTCGAATGAGCACGCTGACATCGCCCATGGACTGGCCGCCTGCGACCAGCAGGTCGCTCGTAGGAATCTGGAAGCGCGCAAGCTGGTGGTGAAGCGCCTCGAGGAGCCGGACATTCTCCATGGCTAAGCGAATCAGCGGCGTTGCAAAACGCGCTACAAAGGTCACATCCAGCCAGAGTGCCGTGAACTCCAAGACTCGGGTCCCTCTCGTAGCCAAGCTCGGGGAATCCTACCCGAGCTCGGACCAAGGGTTCCACATTGAAGGCAAGATTCATGCCGCGGGAGGGGGCCACCGTTCGCGGTCGACCTCAAAGTCTCTCACAGGTTCAAGTGCTTGCGAAGCTGCGTCATTTTCACGGCGCTGGCCCCCTCCCTCGTTGAGACATCGCGCGAAACCCGATAAGTTCGGATGACTCCCTGAAAGGGAAATAGCCGAAGGCCTGGAGCATCGCTGTCGCTCAAGCTCATACCGCTTGCCTCCCTTGTACTCCACAGCCGGTCGTGCGGTGACCCGGCTCGCCCTCGGCGGCGGCGTTGAGGATCGCCCGGATGCTTCGCTTCCAGAGCTCGCGGAGGTCCATCAATCGCTTCCGTGCAGGAAGCTCTGTGTGGCGTCGAAGTCGAGGAGATAGCCCCCGACCATTTCTTTAGCCGCCCAGTCCGGAACGGCCTGTTGGAACTTACTCAGACGGTACTCGGGTATCCTCGCCAGGATCGCGGAGCGGGTCTCCTCGCTCTTCCAGAAGCCGAGCCGTGACATCCTCGCGATCGCCGCGCGGACCGTGTCGTTGCTGATCCCGTCTCCCTGTATCCGCAACAGAAAGTTGTCGGGAACGACCTTCCAACCGTTGAGCCACTCCAGGGCGTACTTCAATGTCTGGTTGACCCGGCCGCCGGCGAATGTCCACCACCGCGCCGTGCTGCCATCTAGCTGAATCGAGTGGCCGCTGCGTCGCAGAATCTCGTTCAGGTCTTCTCGGGCGTGTCCGATCACCGCCTGTGCTGCGGGGTCGAGATACGGGTATGAAGCATCCTCCGAAACGAGGATCTCTCTGATTCGCTGGCTGACCTCGAAACCGAGATGCTGCGGGAGATAGCCGCCCCAGCTGGGCTTCTGACCCCGAGGGGCGGGACGCACGCGCACGGCCTTGTCGCCGTGATTGACGTGCTCCACGGTCCACGCCCGGCCACCCAGCAGGAACGAAGTCAACTCCTCGACTAGGCGGTCGACGTAGTCCTGTTCGAGCGAGCCCAGGTGCCTTCCTGCCTCGGTTTCGACCCTATACATGATGGGGCTGCTGAAGACGGCGTAGAGCTCCATGAAGTTCTTCCTGCCGAAGACCCGCTCAGCTCGCTCGCCCATGGAAAGCTGCCCGCCGGATTCGAATAGGAACTCGTTGCGCGTCATGTGTTCGACGAGGGCGTCGAACTCGGACCGCTCGATGCCGCGAAAGTCGGGAACCATGGAGATCTGTTCCCAGCAGCGTGCAGCGCTGATCGCGCCGAACTGCAGCGTCAGTGCAAGGAGCTGATGGACGAGGACGGGCCAGCACCGGGTCTGCTCGGGAACGGATTCAATCCACTGTGACTTCGCGAGCTCGATTAGAGCCACCGCCTGAAGGACTGCTTCTGAGTCTTCACAGAAGAATGTAGTGTTCGACGCCGATTCAGCGCGCCGCCCGGTTCGCCCCATTCGCTGGAGAAAGGACGAAACCGTGCTCGGCGCGTTCTCTTGAAAGACGCAGTTGAGATCGCCAATGTCGATTCCCAGCTCGAGCGTAGAAGTGCAGACGATGCAGGCATTCGTACCGCCGTGGAAGCGCTCCTCCGCGGCTTGGCGCTCTTCGCGCGAAACGGAACTGTGGTGGACGAAGACCTCCGTTCCACGCCCGCGCATTCCCGCCGCCACAGACTCGGCCATGGATCGACTCTGGCAGAAGAACAAGCTCTTCTTGCCCTCTGCCATGCGGGCTGCCTGCCGTGCGACGTCGAGGGTGCTCTCGTTCATGGTGACGAGCAGCCCCCTGCGCGCGGGCTCCCTCGGCGGGTTGACGACGCGGCCTTCCCGTTTCGACGTGCCCTGCAACCACGCGAGAATGTTGGATGGATTTCCTACCGTTGCGCTGAGGCCGATCCGGAGCACATCATTGTTGGTGAAGCGCACCAGACGCTCGAGGACAGACATCAGGTGCGCGCCCCGATCAGTTCCGGCGAAAGCGTGCACCTCATCGACGACGACGTAGCGGAGGTCCCGGAAGAGCCGCGCTGCCGGAACTCGCGATGAGAGGAGCATGACCTCCATCGACTCCGGAGTGAGCAGCAGCAGCTGCGCAGGTTCCTTGATGAAGCGTCGCTTATCCGACTCCTTGGCATCGCCGTGCCAGACGAAGCGCCGCAGACCCACCATCTCCGTGTAGGTCCCAAGGCGGTCTTCCTGGTTGTTGAGGAGAGCTTTGAGGGGCGCAACGTAAAGCGCACCCACAGCCTCCGGCTCGCGCTCCATCAGGCCCGCCAGGACAGGAAAGATCGCTGCCTCGGTCTTGCCGCCTGCGGGGGGCGCCAGCACCACTGCGTTCATGCCGTCGAGGATCACCCCGACGGCTTCCTCCTGAACCGGCCGAAGGCTCGTCCATCCGAGACGGGAAACGATGGCCTCCTGAAGGCGCGGCGGGAGGCGCGAGAAGGCACTCACCAAACGTCCTCGTGCGGCACGAGACCTTCGGCATCCTCCTCCTGGACAGCACGGCTCAGCATGGGTGCACCGGAGACCACCGCCTCTTCTTCGGGGAGCAGGTCCCCAGGCGCGAAGCCGTACTCCTGCATCGGAATATACTCGTCGTGCTCGTCCACCAGATCCATCTGGGTGACGAACTCACGCAGGAAGAGCCGCGGGACCACTCCAACGTCGCCGCGGAAACCCTCCGTCACCTTGTTCACGAGCTGCTCGATGAACTCGTCGCTCATGCGTTCCATGAGACGGCCGCGATCCTTGGCCGGATAAAGCTCCCGAAGCCGCATGGCTACGTTCTTGAGCCGATCTTTGTCGAAGGGCTTCAACTCGAGCTGTGCCTGGCGCGTACTCGCAAAGCGCCCGGACGAAGAGAAGCTGATGCGATCGTGCAACGGCGCCAAGCCTGCGACACCGCGCTTCGAATCATAGAACTCCGGTGTTCCAGTGAAGATCCACAAGAGCTTCGGATAGTCGCCCGATGCGTCGCTGATCTGACGCAGGCCGTTCAGCGACTTGTGACGCGAATCGGTGCGCATGCGCAGGATGGTCTCGGCCTCATCGATCACGATGGTGAGGCCCTTGTAGCCCGCAGCCTTCACGATCTCGAGCACGCCGCGCAGGTAGGCGAGCGCATCACGGCTGCCGATGTCGCCCTTGATCCCGGCGAGCTTCTTGACGCTCGATGCGACATTCCCACTGCCGGAAAGCCAAGAGAGCAATGCCGCGGCGTTCGTGAGATCGCCCTGCTGCTTAAGCTCGAAGATAGTCTGTACCACGCGGACGAAGTCCTGGGGCGCCTTGCCACCTGTGAGACTGGCGAGTTCTTCATCCAGCCGGGCGCGGACCTGTCCGTCGAAGCCGGGCGCGTGCTCATCGGCGCCCGCCTCGATCAGGGAATCCTCGATGTGTGCGATCCAGCGGTCGAGGATGTCTCCCAATGCGCCGCGCGGGCAATTCTGGGTGCCGAGCTCCGTGACGGCCTTGCGGTAGACCTCTTCGAAGCGGTGGAAGCGGAGATCGTTGTCAGAGACGACGACAAAGCTGGTTGCAAAGCCACGCGCTTGTGCGTCGAGAATGGCGAGACGGGCCAAGAAGGTCTTGCCGCAGCCATAGCCGCCGCGCAGGAACTTGATGCTGCCCTCGCCGCCCTCGACGATCTCGAGTTGGCGGTGGATCTCCGCACGCTGCTTCTCGATTCCCACCGCGAATGCATCAACGCCGCGCTCGGGAACGAGTCCCTTGCGAAGCTGCTCAAAGACATGCTCTGTGTCGCGACGGTCCAGCATTTCATCAACCCTCGCGCACGTAGCGCTTCTGCCCGCTGCTCACATCGATGCGCACCTCGAAAGGCGCTTGCTCGGCAAAGTGTTCGAACTGCTGGCTGAAACGCCGGAAGTTGCGTGGGCTCCCGAGCATCTCGGTGGCATCGGCTTCGTTGATACCCCCGAAGCGGTGGATGTGTTCGAACACCTTACGCACTCCGCCTTCCGGCAGGGACTGGAACCAATCGGTGGTGCCGGCGGCATCAGGATCCACGGAAACGAGGACTGCTTGCGATCCCGAGACGTCGACTGCGAAACGGCGCTCCAACACGAAGGGAAGGATGTCGTCGCCACTCAGCGCAGCGCGCAGCTCGATCTGGGTACGCAGCGCTTGGGCTCCGGTGAGCCTGAATAGCAACTCGAACGGGGCATCCACTGGGGCAACGAGAGCGCCGGCTTCTACGCGTGCGCCGGCTGCCTGCACGAGCTCCACGGCAACTCCGGCACCGTCCAACGCGACCAGCATCAGCTCGACTTCGCGCTTACCTCCGAAGCCGAGATCCGGCTGCGCAACCTGCGTAACCGTGCCTTTGATCCTGTGCAGCCCCATGAGCCCCGCTTCCGCCTGCGCCTCCACTCGATACTGCAGAGCCGCTCCGCCCTTCGCGTAGCGATACTCCGCCGTCAGCACCGGAATCAGGCGCTCCTGCAGGCTGTTCCCTCCGTGCAAGAAGTCCTTGGTGTTTGCTCCCACATCGAACGGCATGCTGCTCTCGGGGAAGATGAACTGCACCTCCTCACCGTCGTAGCGAAGCTCCGGCGAGGAGACGCGCACCTCTCCTTCGCGGTCGGCTGGAATACGCTCGATCACGTGGCGCCGTTTCGTGTCCGTCTTGCGCCCGTGCGGAACTGGGACTCGAGTCGTTTCGTCCTGCAGCAGGAAGCCGTGGTCGGCCGTGAGGACGAAGCGCTGCACACCCGCATCGCGAAGGCGGAACCAAGCCGCCCGTAGTCGTTGGAGTTCATCTTCGAAGTGGCGTAGGCCAACGCCCTTCTCGCCCGCCTTATCCAGACCCTCGGCGTGTACCACAACAAGGCGCGCCCGGCGGATCGCTTGGCGGATGCTGTTGACGTCGCGATCCAGCACCTCCCCCAGCGTGAGCCAGGGGCAGGTCTCGCCTCCGACCCGCTCGTGCATCGCCTTCTGCCGCGCTTTGGGAACGGACACGCGGGCTTCTCCGGCGCGGAAACCCAGGATTGCGTCGCCTTCGATGTCGGGCTGAAGCCGGCCGTCGCGGACGACCGGTGCAAGCACGTTCATTCCTACTTCAGTAAGGCTGGGGAGCTCCGCGTAGCGGGGGCGGAGCTGGAGCTTGATTCCGCTCTCCTTAGCGAGCCACTCCCGTAGCTGCTGAGCCATCTCGAAGCGCAGCGCGTCCACCACGAAGTAGGCGACTGTGTCACCTGCCTCCGTGGCCGGGCGCACCACCTCGTCGAAGATCGTCCGCTGCTGGAGCGCGGGCTCGGGGAGAAAGCCCTGCTGCTTACAAAGCGCGTTGAAAGCTCGCGCCTGTGCGTCCGCCCAGCGGCGGTACACGTGCCGCAACCCGTTCAGACATTGGCGCAACGCGGGAAACTCGTCGGACGGCACCAGGCCAAGCTGCGAGCCGGCTTGCTCGAGGCGCCGCTGAGCAAAGTCCACCTCGTAGCCGCCGTCGGCGTAGCGCTGGGCTGCACCATCGAGGCTCTTCGCCCCGGCCAGCAGGTTCTCGTGCTTCGTGCACGCGAGCCCCAGCTCCGCGGCCAGGCCGATCAGTTGCCAAGCACTTCGGCGGCCCCGATCCCTACTAACCCAGAAGGAGCGCTCCTCGGCACGCTCCTCGGCGTATCTTGCCGCCCCCTCCCACCGGCCTTCGCGTAGGGCACCGAGGGCCGCCGCGAAGATCTTCTTGTCTTCGAAGCGAAACGTATCGATCGGCCCCAGATCGTCGGCCGTGGCCTCCCGGGTCTCGATCTCAAGTAGGTCTTCGAACTCATCGGCCGCGCGTGCGTACACTTCCGGGTGCACTTTGCGAAGATGTGCCGCGAGGGCACG
>CAYTJA010000353.1:0-12138 GCA_964437835.1 uncultured Spirochaetales bacterium | reverse complement strand
TCCTGCCAGGTGTGCGGCGGCACGCGCCGGTGCTCCGGCGGCACGCGGGCCGGGAGGCTCAGGTAGTCCGCGATGCAGGATTCAGGGTCTGCGCAGCGGGCGGACTCCGCGCCTGGCGCAGCGGAAGTGCCGCTGCGAGCGGGCTCGGAGGCGCAGCGGGCGCAGCCCGCAGCCACTGCCACGACTGCGATCGCCGCGGCGCTGCGCTTCAGAGCCACACCGAGCGCCCCTAACGAAGATTCTGCGGGCGCATCGGGACGTTCTCCCCCGCGATCACGCCGCCGTCCACGACGAACTCGGAGCCGGTGCAGTAGGAGCTCTCGTCCGAGGCGAGGAAGAGCGCGAGATTCGCGACCTCGCGCGGGCGCGCCATGCGGCCGAGCGGTACGCGCGTCATTGCATAACGCTCTAGGGTCGTCGGCCGCGGCTCGCTGACCGGATTCGCCATCGGTGTATCGATGTAGCCCGGGTGGATCGAGTTCACGCGGATCCCGCGCCTTGCCAGCTCGAGCGCCGCCGTCTTCGTCATGCCGCGCACCGCGAACTTGCTCGCGACGTAGCCGATCACCGAGTTCATCCCGACCATGCCGTCGATCGACGAGATGTTGATGATCGAACCGCCGCCCGCGGCAGCCATCGGCTTCACCGCATGCTTCATGCCGAGGAAGACGCCGGTCTGATTGACCGCGATCACGCGGTTCCACTGCTCGAGGCTCATCTCCTCGAGCGGCGCGGTGTGCACGGTGCCGGCGTTGTTCACCAGCACGTCGAGGCGACCGAAGCGCTGCGCGGTGTCTGCAACGAGGCGCTGCCACTGCGCCTCCTGCGTCACGTCGAGATGCGCGAAGACCGCGGCCGCTCCGATCTGCTTCGCGAGCGTCTCGCCCGCCGCATCGCTGAGATCGGCGATCACGACGCGCGCGCCCTCGGCCGCGAAGAGCCGGGCCTCCTCGGCGCCCATGCCGCTGGCTGCGCCCGTCACGATCGCGACCTTGCCCTCGAGGCGTCCCATTTCGATCTCCGACTGCTACGGCGCCTGGCCGCGCGTCATTCGAGGCCCATCAATTTCGTGTAGCCGTAGCGGTGCCCCGCGGTGTAGCCGCCGTCCACGGCGATCGCCTGACCTGTCACGAAGGAGGCATCGTCCGAGGCGAGGAAGTAGGCGCAGCCGGCGATCTCCTCGGGCTTGCCGAAGCGGCCGAGCTTGTGCTGATCCTTGATCAGCTCGCGGTAGCTGGCCACCGCTTCGCCGCCGAAGACCGACCAGAAGAGCGGCGTCTCGATGAAGCCCGGGCAGATGCAGTTCGCGCGGATCCCGCGCCGGCCGTAGTCGAGCGCCATGTTCTTCGTCAACAGGATCACGCCGCCCTTCGAGGCGTTGTAGGTGCTGCCGCCCTCGGCGCCCTCGAGGCCCTCGACCGACGCGACCGTGATGATGCTGCCCTGCCGCTGCTCGAGCATCGCGGGCAGCACGGCCTTGCAGGAGAGGAAGGTGCCCTTCAAGTTGATGTCCTGGACGCGCTGCCACTCCTCGACCGGAACCAGATGCACCGGGCCGCCGCCCGCGACGCCAGCGGCCGTCACGAGGATGTCGATGCGGCCGAAGGCGTCGAGCGCCGAGCGCACGGCCTGCTGCTGCACCGCCTCGTCGCGGACGTCGCCCTGAAAGAAGCGGGCGCCGCGCGCGCTCTTCTCGATCTGCTCCCAGTCCTTGGCCGGATTCAGGTCGAAGCCCGCGACCGCGGCCCCTTCCTCCGCGAAGCGGCGCGCGCACGCGAGCCCGATGCCGGAAGCGGCTCCGGTGATGTAGGCCACCTTTCCCTGCAAGCGGCGTTCGGCGGGCATCGGCATCTCCCCCTGTCGTCAGATGGGGCGGCCATCTTACACTGCGCAGCTCTTGCGATCTCGAGACAGGAAGTGGGTGGATCCGCAGGAAGAGCTGATCGCGATCCTGATGCTCCGGATCATTCCGCCCGACACCTATCCGATCCAGGACGCATGCCGCGCGCTGGTGTACCAGGCGATCGAGGAGTGAGTGGACCGGCCCGTGAGCGCGGCGCCTAGGAGCCCCACTTCTCCGCGGCGTCGATGTCGGCCATCAGCGCCGCGTGCCGCTTCAGCAGCGACGCGCGAAATTCCGGGTGCGTCAGGATCTGCGCGCGATTCTCGCGGATTCCGCAGACGACGCGTCGCCCACACTCCTCCTGGGACATCATCGCGGCGAAGAGCTTCGGATCCGGAGCCGAAGGCTCGGGCTGCGGCCCGCCGAAACGCGCCGGGCGATTGCGCGCGGAAGTCTGCGCGAGCTTCGAGACGACCATCCCCGGGCACAGCACGGAGACCTCGATCCCCTCCGGAGCCAGCTCCCCGCGCAGCGACAGCGAATAGCCGACGCAGGCGTGCTTGCTCGCGGTGTAGACGCCGATGCCGATCGCGTGGATGTCGAGGCCCGCCATCGACGCGGTGTTCTGGATGTGCGCCGGGCCGCCCTGCGCGCGCAGCCGCGGCAGGAAGGCCTGCACGCTCTTCACGATCCCGTGCAGGTTGACCGACATCACCCAGAGCCACTCCTCTTCGCTGCGCTCGGCGAGCGGGCCGAGCGAGCACATCACGCCCGCGTTGTTCGAGAGCAGCTGGATCGCGCCGAACTCGCCGAATGCGGCGTCGGCGAGGCGCGCGAGGGAGGCGGCGTCGGTCACGTCGACCTGGACCGGCAGCGCACGTACCCGCTTCGCGCGCAGCTCCGCCGCAACCGTCTCCGCCGCGGCGCGTTCGAGATCGGCGACCACGACGTGGACCCCGGCATCGGCCAGAGCGAGCGCGATCCCGCGCCCGATCCCGCTCCCGCCGCCGATCACGACCGCATTGCGACCCTCGAGCTGCTGCATGCGACTCCTCTCGCGCCAATTCGCGCAGCTTCCATGATAAGTTTCGCTGCCGCAGAGATCCAACGCTTTCGAGCGGAGGTCCGCTGCCAGGGGCCTTGCCGGCGCAGCGAGGCGAGAGCGAGCGGAGACGGCTGCAACGGGCCTTTGCGCGCGCAGCGAGCCGAAGGCGGGCGAAGACAGCCGCAAGGGGCCTTGCCCCGCGCAGCGAGCCGCAGGCGAGCGGAGAAAATACGGAGCCCTCCTATGAGTGTGCGGCGCGAGCAGCGGGGAGCGGTGCTGATCGTCACCCTGGATCGGCCGGAAGCGCGCAATGCCGTGAACGGCGACGTCGCCGAGGGCCTCGAGGCGGCGCTCGACGCGGCCGCGGCCGACGCCGGGATCCAGGCCGTCGTGCTGACCGGCGCAGGCGACAAGGCCTTCTGCGCGGGCATGGACCTGCGCGAGTTCGCGGCCGGCGGAGCGCGCCGGGTGTTTCGCGAGAAGAACGGCTTCGCGGGGATCACCCAGCGCGACTTCCCGAAGCCGCTGATCGCGGCGGTCAACGGCCATGCGCTCGCGGGCGGCTTCGAGATCCTGCTCTCCTGCGACCTCGCCGTTGCCGTGCCTCACGCGACCTTCGGCCTGCCCGAAGTGAAGCGCGGGCTGCTCGCGAACGCGGGCGGCCCGATCCGGATCGCGCGCCGGCTGCCGCTCGCGGTCGCGCTCGAGCTCGCGATGACGGGTGCCGCGATCGACGCGCAGCGCGCGCTCGCGCTCGGCCTCGTGAACCGCGTCGTCCCCGCCGAGCAGCTGCTGCCCGAGGCGCTCGCGCTGGCCGCCGAGATCGCGCGCAACGCGCCGCTCGCGGTGCGCGCGGTGCGCGAGCTCGTGCGCGGCGCCGCGTGGCTCGACGAAGCGGCGGCCTGGAAGCTCTCGGGCGAGCTGGCTCGCGGCGTCAACCGCTCGCAGGACGCCCGCGAGGGCGCGCTGGCCTTCGCCGAGAAGCGCGCGCCGGTCTGGAAGGGGCGTTAGGTATCCGCTCGGGACCTCGCTCCACCCCGATGCGCGAAACCGCGATCCTGCTGCTCTTCACGGCCAGCGGCGCGCTCTCGCTGGTCTACGAGCTCTTGTGGGTGCGCAGCTTCGGCCTGGTGTTCGGGAGCGGCGCGCGTGCGGTCTCGGCGGTGCTCGCGGTCTTCTTCGGCGGCCTGGCGCTCGGCAACGCGCTCGGCGCGCGCCTGCTGCGCAGCGGCCGCGACCCGTTGCGCGTCTACGCGGGGCTCGAGATCGCAGTCGGCGCGGCCGCGCTCTGCGTGCCCGCGTGGCTCGGGCTGCACGCCTGGCTGTATCCCGCGCTCTGGAGCGCATGCGCTGGCGAGGGCGCGTGGCTGGATGCTTCGCGCGTCGCACTCGCGCTGGCCGCGCTCGGCCCCGCGACGCTCGCAATGGGGGCGACGCTGCCGGTGATGGCCGCCGCGCGCGCGGCCCAGGGTCCGCCGGCCGGCGCGGCCCGCGCGCGACCTGCGGCGGCCGCTGCGAGCGCACTCTACGCGCTGAACACACTCGGCGCGGCCGCGGGCGCGCTGCTCGCGGGCTTCGTGCTGCCCACGCTGTTTGGCGTCTCGCACTCGACGCGACTCGCGGCCGCGGGCAATGCGCTCGTCGCGGGGCTCGCGTGGCTCTCGGCGCTCCGCTGGCCTGCCGATCCAGCCGCACTCCGCTACGCGGAGCCCGAGGCTCCAGCCTCAGGCAATGCAGGGGGCCAGCGCGCGGGCACCGAGCGGAGCGGCGCGCACTGGCTACCCGCCGCCGCGGCCACCGCGGGCTTCTCGGCGCTCGCGCTCGAAGTCGTCTACACGCGGCTGCTGCAGCGCATCAGCATGGGAACCGTCTACGCGTTTGCGATCACGCTAGTCGTGTTCCTGCTCTGTATCGCGCTCGGCGCCGCAGCGGCCGCCCTCGCGCTGCGGCGCGTGCGCCCCTGGCCGCTGCTCTGCGTCAGCCAGCTCGCCGCCGGTGTCGGCACGCTGTTCTCGCCGCAGATCGCGGCGCGGCTGCTCGCGAGCCTTCCCGAGAGCGATCCGCTCGCGTGGGTCGTCGCGAAGACGGCGGCGATTGCGCTGCTCGTCGTGGGTCCGCCGGTGATGGCCGGAGCGATGGCGCTGCCGACGACCTGGGCGCTCGCCGCGGGCCGCAGCTCCGGGTTTGGCGCGCGCGTCGGCGCGCTGAGCTCGGCCAACACCTTGGCCGGCGTCGCGGGCTCGCTCGCGGCGGGCTTCGCGCTGCTTCCAGCGCCCGGCATCGCCGCGAGCCTGCCCCTGCTCGCGTCGCTGCAGCTCGCACTCGCGATCGCGGCGGGCTGGCGTTCTCGAGACCCGTGGCTGCGAGTGCCCGCGAGCGGGCTCGCGCTCGCGGGACTCGGCGTGTGGATCGCGCTCGGCGCCTGGCGCCTCGACCCCCGCCCGCTCGAGCGCGGCGAGCGCCTCGTCAGCTACCGCGAGGACGAGAGCGCGTCGGTCGCGGTGATCGACAGCCCGCAGGGCTACCGCGCGCTCGAAGTCGATCAGACCTATCTGCTCGGCACGACCCGCGCGACGGCCCGTCAGGCGCGCCAGGGACGCCTGCCGCTGCTCTTGCACGGCGATCCGCACAGCGCGCTCTTCCTCGGGGCTGCGACGGGCATCTCCGTCTCGGCCTTTCTCGATTTCCCGGTCGAGCGCGCGGTTGCCGCCGAGCTGCTCCGCGGCGTCGCGGAAGCACTGCCGGAGTTCGCGCATTGGAACCGTGGCGCGCACCTCGACCCGCGCTTCGAGCTCTCGATCACCGACGCGCGCAACTGGTTGCGCGGCTCGCGCGAGCGTTTCGACGTGATCGTCGGCGACCTCTACGTGCCCTGGCACGCCGGCACCGGCTACCTCTACACGCGCGAGCACTTCGCCGCCGCGAAGGCGCGCCTCGCAGCCGGAGGTCTGTTTGCGCAATGGCTGCCCGGCTATCAGCTGCTGCCCGAGGAGCTGCGCGTGATCACCGCGACCTTCCTCGACGTCTTCCCCGAGGCCGCCCTGTGGCGCAACGATTTCGATCCGGCGCAGCCGATGCTCGCGCTGCTAGGCGCGGCAAATCCCGGCTGGTCGCCGGATCCGGAGCGGGTGCGCTCGGCGAGCGCGCGGCTCGCGCGGATCGATTTTCCGGTCGAGACCTTTCTCGCCGCACCCGCAGGCGTCGAGCTGCTCTTCGTCGCGGGGCCGGAAGCGCTCGAGCGCTGGGCCGAAGGTGCCGAGCGGAATCTCGACGATCGCCCACGCCTCGAATACGCCGCGCCGCACAGCCTGCCGCGCCTCGCCGCGTTGGGCAGCCAGCCGCTGCGCGCGGAGCTCGCGCAGCTTTCGCAGACCCCGTGGAGCTACGCGCAGCGCGTCGCGCCGGGCGTGCCGCCTGCTGCGCTCGCGGCTGCGAAGCTCGCGCTCGATCGCGCCGCAGAGCCTGCGTCGCCGGAAGTCGACGCCGCGCTCACGCGCGCGGCGCGCGACTTCGGCGCGCTGCCGGGCGTCGCGCAGCTGCTGCTCGAGGCGGCCGCGCGGCGCGACGCCGCAGGCCAGCGCGCGAGCGCGCGAGCGCTGCGGCGAGCACTGCCGCCGGCCTCCGCGCGCTGAGCCGAAGCCGCCCCAGAAGCCGCGCCCGCTTCTGATGAACTGCGTTCGCCTGCGGCTCACTGCGCGGGGCAAGGCCGCTTGCGCATTGACTTCGTTCGCCTGCAGCTCGCTGCGCGGGGCAGGGCCACTTGCTAGGCTGCGCGCGGCGCGACGAGCCCGAAGCCGTTGTCGCGCATGATCAGCCGGATCTCCTGCTGCGAGAAATCCGGAAGGTCGTTTACGAAGCTGACCGGCTCCGCGAGGCCTTCGCCGTGCGGATAGTCGGAGCCGAACAGGATGTGGTCGGCGCCGATGTCGTCGCGCAGGGACGCGATGTCGTCTTCGTAATAGGGCGCGACGTAGACGTGCTCGCGGAAGCTCTGCACCGGATCGCGTTCGAAGAGCATCGGCAGCTGGCCGTAGCACTTCTTCAGCTTCGCGAGCAGCGACGAGACCCACGAGCTGCCGGATTCGATCGTCGCGACGCGCAGGTTCCGGTGGCGGTCGAAGAGGCCGTCGCAGACCAGCGTCGCGAGCATGTCGTGCACCGGCGTCGCCGAGAGGCACAGGCGCTTCGGCTGGAAGTCGAAGGCCTGGAACTCGCCCGAGCCACCCCACAGCTCGGTGAAGCGCAGATAACCGGAGTCACCAGAGTGGATCGCGACCGTGATGCCGGCCTCGTTGACGCGCGCCCAGAAGGGGTCGTAGATCGGATCCGCGGGCGAGCGCGTGCCGCCGCGAGTCAGCGCGGGCGCGGCGCGCATGCACAGGACCTTCGCGCCTCGCGCGAGTGCGAATTCGGTCTGCTGCACGGCCCACTGCGGATCCGCGAGCGAGAGGTAGGGCGCCGCGAAGATCCTGCCCTTGTAGGCGAAGCCCCAGTCTTCGTCGACCCAGCGGTTGAACGAGGCAAACGCGCCGAGCATCGCCTCGGGGTCGCTCGCGAGCGCCTCCTCCATGCCGACGCCGAGCGTCGGGAACATCAGGCAGGCCTCGAGGTTCTGGCGGTCCATCAGCTGCAGCCGCGCGTCTCGGTTGCGATAGGCGGGACGGATCGGCTCGAGGTCGCCGAAGATCTCGCGGATGTTCTTGCCCTCGGGATTGCGCCCGCGGAAGTACTCGTCGAGACAGCCCGGTTTCGCGATCGGGTCGAAGGTCGGGTTCGGGATGAACTTGTTGACCTTGCCCGCGACCAGCAGGCAGCGGCGGCCGCCGACCTCCCCCCACTGCATCGCGCGCTGGCGCAGCTTGCGGTCGAGGTGGCGGGTGAAGGCGTCCTCGGCCTCGTAGTAGTGGTTGTCCGCGTCGAAGGCCTGGAATCCGAGATCGCTCATGGTCCGCTGTCCCTCCATGCTGCGGGAAGTCGAAGTCTATTCTGAACAAACGCCTCTAGATTTTCAATGAAAATTACTATAACTTCTTTCATCACGTCAAATATCTGATTTTGTGGAGTTTTTCTTGTCCACGGCCACTTCGGCGCGACAGCAGCAGAGCCAGGAGAAGCGCCAGCGCATCCTCGACGCCGCGCGCCACTGCTTCGGGGAGCTGGGCTTCGCGGGAGCCACGGTGCCTGCAATCGCCGCGCAGGCGGAGGTCTCGAACGGCCTGCTCTACCAGTTCTTCGAGGGCAAGGAGCAGCTCTTCGAAGTGGTGGTCGGCGAGGTCGTGCGCGACTGGGTGCGGGCGCTCGTCGCCTGCGAGCCGGGGCTCTCTCCGTCAGGCCGGCTCGAGGCGATGTTCCGCCAGTCGGTCGAGTTCTGTCGCAGCCACCCTCTGCTGGCCGCGCTGCTCACGAAAGATCAGGTGCTCGAGCTCGAGCGCCTCCGCGCGCCGCATCTCGACCGCATCGACGCACACCGCGAGCTGGTAGCCAAGATCCTGCGCGAGGGCATCGCGGCCGGCGAGCTGCGCCGCGACCTCGACGTCGCCGCCACGGCCGACATCGTCTGCCAGCTGCAGATCGACTACTCGACGCGCGCCTATCGCCGCGACCCGCGCTACCCGGCCGACCCCGCGCTGATCGACGCCGCCGCGCGCTTCATCCGCGCCGCGCTGCGCGCCTGAGCGGGAACGTCGTTGCCGATTGCCTTTGGGCGAAAGGAAAAGCAACAGGAAACGGCGCCATTGCCTAACTGACGTCACCCTCCTCGGGTTCGTAGAACTCGCCTTCGAGGTCCGCGAGCTTCTCCTGCACGAAGGCGCGCGCGTCCTGGATCGCCTGGTTGTAGACCGGAGCGCCGAGCTCGCGCACGAAGAAAGCGAGCAGGGCCTCGGCCTGGAAGGCGCTGATGTCAAGGTCGAATTGCTGCGGAAAGAAGCGCTGGATCGCGCCCAGCATGCGCTCGCGGCGCGCGTCGCTGAGCTGGATCCGCATCGGTCGATAGCGGGCGGCCGGCTTCGGCATCTGGCGCGCTCAGAGCCCCTTCGGCCGGGTTCCGATCACGCCCTCGGCTTCGAGCGCGTCGACCTCGGCGCCCGACAGACCCAGCAAGCCGGTCAGGATCTCGCGGTTGTGCTGGCCCAGCGTCGGCGCGGGGCCGCGCAGCCACGAGCGGCCGTCCCGGTCCTGCGTCGCATAGCGGAACGGCACGCTCGCGACCGGGTGGCGGCCGACGATCGGGTGCGAGAACTCGGCGAAGAAGCCGCGCGCGACGAGCTGCGGGTGGGTCGAGACCGTGCGGCCGTCGACGATCGGCGCGGCCGGGATGCCGGCTGCGAGCAGCGCCTCGACGCAGCTCGCGAGCTCGCGCGACACCGTCCAGGCGGAGATCTGCGCGTCGATCGCGTCTTCTGCAGCCTTGCGCCCCGCGCGCGTCTCGAAGCGCGCGTCGCGCGCCCAGTCCGGATCGCCGAGCACGCGCGCGAATGCGCGCCACTGCGCGTCGCTCGCGATCGAGAGCGCGAGCCACTGCTCCTCGCCGCGGCACGCGTAGAGGTTCTGCGGCGCGTGCTCGGGGCAGCGGTTGCCCTGGCGCTGCATCACGTTCCCGTAGGCGCTGTACTCGATCATCTGCTCGGCGGCCGCGTTCAGCGCGCCTTCGACCATCGTGCACTCGAGCAGGCAGCCCTCCCCGGTCGCCTCTCGCTCCGTGAGCGCGACCAGCGACGCAAACGCCGCGTGCATGCCGGCCAGCGGATCGCAGGGGCCGCGCTGGATGCGCGGCTGGTCGTTCACGTGGCCGGTCAGCCAGGCGAGGCCGGTCATCTGCTCCATCGTCTGTGCGAAGCCGACGTTGTCGCGCCAGGGGCCGTCGAGGCCGAAGGCCGGCATGCGCACCATGATCGTGCGCGGATTCAGCGCGTGGACGACGTCCCAGCGCAGGCCGAACTGCTCGATCACGCGCGGTGAGAAGTTCTCGATGAAGAGATCGGACTTCGCGATCAGCTGCTTGCAGAGCGCATTCCCCTTCGCATCGGCGAGATTCAGCGTGAGGCTGCGCTTGTTGACGTTCGCGGCCAGGTAGATGCCGCTGGTCTCCCACCACTGCTCGTATTTGCCGATGAAGCCGCCTCCGGCCATGCGCATGCCGTCGGGCTTCTGCGCGGCCTCGAGGTGGATCACCTCGGCCCCGAGGGTACCGAGCATTGCGCAGGCCGAAGGTCCGGCCCACCACGCGGTGGCGTCGAGCACGCGGATCCCGGCCAGCGGCAGCTGCGGCGCAGCGGAGCGACTCGGCGCGATGCCGGGCGCGCCCCCGCGCGCGCGGAGCTCGATGCGCCCGGTGTGCTCGCCGAGCTTCGGCGCGGCCGAGAAGGGGCGCGGACCGGCGCTGTTCACGAGATAGGGCGGGCGCGGCTGCACGAAATCGCCGTCCGGGTGTTTGACGATCGCGCCGCGCGCGCGGAACTGCGGGTGCTCGAGCACCGTGCGGCCGTCGTTCACGGGGGCGACCGGGATCCGCAGCAGCGACGCGCGCTCGACGACCTCGGCGGTGGTGTGCCGGCGCGTCCACGAGCGCACGATCTCGTTCCACTCGTCCATGCGCTTCCAGCGCCCGACGATGCTCGCGAGCTCCTGATCTGCGAGCAGATCCGGGCGCTCGATCATGACCAGGAAGTCGCTGTACTGCTGGCGCGAGTTCGTGTTGAAGCCGACCCAGCCGTCGAGCGTCGGCTCGATCGACGGGATCTCGACCGTGCGCGGCGCACCGGGTGTCTGCGGCCGACCCCAGAGGCTGTGCATCAGGTCCGAGTAGACGGCGCCCGCGACGTTCATCGCCTCGCAGACCGAGAAGTCGACGTGCTCGCCCTGACCCGTGCGCCGCGCGCGCTGCACCGCTGCCAGTGCAGCGACTGCGGCGAAGGTTCCGCCGACGAAGTAGGTGATGTTTCCGCCGCACATGAGCGGCGGCATCGAGAGCAGGCCGCGCCCCGAGACGGAGCCGGACTCGGCCTGGATCGTGAGCTCGGAGGCCGGGCGCGCCGCATAGGGGCCCTTGCGTCCGAAGGGCGTGATCGAGAGCCAGACCAGGCCCGGGAAACGCTCGCAGAGCGCCTCGGCGTCGATCTCGCCGGGCGGCGACGAGTCGACCGCGAGATCCGCGCCAGCGAGCAACGCCTGGATCTCCGGGTCCTGCGCGCGGCCGACGACCGAGCGCTTGCTCGTGTGCAGGAAGCGGAAGTAGGCGCCTTCCTCGCGTTCGAGCTCGCCGCGCGTCGCCGACCAGCGCCGCAGCGGATCGCCGCCGGGCGCTTCGACCTTGATCACGTCGGCCCAGGCGTCGGCCAGCAGCTTGCTGCAGTAGGCCCCGGCGATGCCGGTCGAGAAGTCGATCACGCGCAGCTCGCGCAGCCCTTTCATCTCAGACTCCCTCGCTCTCCGAAGCCGGGCGCGAAAGCCCGCGCAGGATCCGGTCGCGCTCGATGCGTGCAAACTGGCCGACGGCCTCGACCGTCACGCGCTCGCCGTGCTTCAGGTGTCCCCGCGTCGTGATGCGGCGCTCGTCGACGCTCTCGACCCAGGCCTCGAAGACGAGCGGCTCGCAGAGCGGCGTCGGGCGCCGGTAGCGAAGCGAGAGCTCCGCGGTCGGCCCGGCACTGCCGTGCATCAGATTCGCGACGTTGAAGACCTGGTCGAAGACCCCCGCCAGGATCGCGCCGTGCACGCAGCCCGGCGGGCCCTCGTAGGGGGTTCCAAAGCGCGCGTAGCCGACCGCGCGCGGCGGCTGCCACTCCATCTCGACCGGCAGCGCGAGTGGGTTGTAGAGGCCGAGCATGCAGTCGTACTGGAAATAATCGTGGGGCTCGGGCTGGGCCGCCTGCTCGCCCGCATAACGCGGGATCGGAGGCCGCGCGACCTGCGCCGCGAGGCGGTCGGCGATCCGATCCAGATCCGCGGCCGCCGCGGCCGTCCACTCGGGAGTGGCGACGTTCGTGACCGTGATCTCGATCAGGCGCCGCACGGCGTCCGCGAGCGCGCGCAGCTCGCGCTCGCGCCCGCGCACGCTCGGGTGCAGGCTCTCGCGCGGCCGCCCGCCCACCTGATTGAGATGGGGGCCGCGCGGGGCGGCGTCGGTCTGGGCTGCGGCGGCTCGCGGCTCGGAATCCATGCCGCGCATTGTAGAGGAGAAGCCTCAACGCATGCGCAGCTGCAGCAGGTGAACCTCCGGGTTCGGGCGCAAGCCGTCGCGGCGGCCCGC
>CAYTJA010000352.1:0-15142 GCA_964437835.1 uncultured Spirochaetales bacterium | reverse complement strand
CCTCCGAGCTCGAGCACCTCGGGGTGTTCACCGAGGTGGTAGAGCCCGTGCGCGTCGCAGTGCGCGCCGCGGAGCTGGCCGCTCTGGTCGCGAAGATGCCCGCGGACGGGATCGCGATCGCCAAGGAGGCCTGGCGGCTGGTCGAGCAATCCCAGGCCTATCAGGGCGAAGAGGCGGCGAGCGTGCTGTTCCACGCCTTCGCGACCAACCTGCGCTTCGAGCGGGATGAGTTCAATTTCCTCAAGCAGCGAGCCGGCCGGGGCACGCGAGACGCGCTGAAGGCGCGCGACGCGCACTTCGATGGCGACGAAGATTGATGTCGTACCAGACGCTTCTCTACGAGACGAGCAGCGATTGCGTCGCCACGATCACGCTCAACCGCCCCGAATCGCTGAACGCCTTCAACCGGAGCATGTGCGACGAGTTTCGCCAGGTCTGGAAGCACGTGCGCGACGACGACGGCGTGCACGCGGTGGTGCTGCGCGCCGCCGCGGGCCGCGCGTTCTGCGCGGGGCTCGACGTCAAGAGCGCCTACGGTCAGCCCGACGACATCTGGAATCACGAGGACCCCGGAGCCGCGCTGAGCCCCAAGTGGAACAAGTGCTGGAAGCCGGTGGTCTGCGCGGTCCACGGGATCTGCACGGCCGGCGCCTTCTACTTCGTGAACGAGTCGGACATCGTGATCTGCTCGAGCGACGCCACGTTCTTCGACTCGCACGTGAGCGGCGGGCGCGTCGCCGTGCTCGAGCCGATCGGCCTCTCGCGGCGCATCCACCTGGGCGACGTGCTGCGCATGGCGCTGCTCGGAAACGACGAGCGGATCACGGCCGAGACGGCCCTGCGTCTCGGGATCGTCAGCGAGGTCACGCAGCCGGCAGAGTTGTGGAGCCGCGCGCACGAGCTGGCCGCGGCGATTGCCGCCAAGCCGAGCGTCGCCACGCAGGGGACGGTGCGCGCGATCTGGGAATCGCTCGACAAGGGGCGGCAGGCCGCACTCGATCAGGGCCTCGCCTATACGCGCCTCGCCAACCCGATCGGCCAGGCGCAAGCCGAAGCGCGCGCTGCGTCCGGCAGGTCTCCGCATCGTCTGCGCTAGGGAGCCCCGGTGACCGAGCCGATCCCGCCCGACACGCACGACGCCGCACTCGCCGAGGCGCTGGAAAGCGCGAGCCTGCCCGCGCTGCTGCCGGCGCTGGTCCAGATCACCGGCGACGCGGGCCTGCTGGGCCAGTACGGCCCGCGCCTGCCTGGCTTCGAAGGCGACGCTGGCGGCGGGATTCCCGAGGACGAGGCGCGGGCGATCCGCCGCCTGGCTCTCGGAGTGCTGTGCGACCTGCGCGACGGCCGGGCAACGCCCGCCGCGCGGCCCGACGACGCGACGCTGTGCGCGATGTTGAGCTGGTGCGCAGGCGAAGAGGTGCCCTCCGAGTACCTGCCACTCGCGCTCGAGGAGTCGAGCTTCGACGGCCGCGACCGGCGCCGCTTCGAGTGGTCGCAGCGGCCCGCAGCCGAAGTGCTCGAGGGCTTCCGGGTCGGAATCATCGGTGCGGGTCTCGGCGGTCTGTGCGCGGCGATCCGGCTCGAGCAGGCCGGCATCCCCTACACGATCTTCGAGAAGAACGAGAAGGTCGGCGGAACCTGGTTCGAGAACCATTATCCCGGCCTGCGCGTCGACGTCGCCAACCACTTCTATTCGTATTCGTTCGAGCCGAATCCCGGCTGGTCCGACTACTACGCGCAGCGCGACGAGCTGCAGGCCTACACCGAGCACTGCGCCTCGAAGTACCGGGTGCGCCCGCAGATCCGTTTCGAGACGGAGGTGGTGGCGGCCCGCTACGACGAGCAGCGCGCGCGCTGGACGCTGCGCCTGCGCGAACGCGGCGGCCGCGAGGAAGACCTGGAAGTCAACGCGCTCATCAGCGCGGTCGGAATGCTGAGCCGGCCCAGCGTTCCCGACATCCCCGGTCTCGGGAGCTTCCGGGGGCCGAGCCTGCACTCGACCCACTGGGACGATCGGCTCGAGCTGGCGGGCCGCCGCGTGGCGGTGATCGGCACGGGCGCGAGCGCGATGCAGATCGTGCCGACGATTGCCGACCAGGTCGAGCGCCTGCTGGTCTTCCAGCGCGCACCGCACTGGGCGCTGCCGAACCCAAACTACCACCGCCGCGTCGATCCGGGCAAGAAGTGGCTGCTGCGCCACCTCCCTGGCTACGCGGGCTGGTACCGGTTCCTGTTGTTCTGGGCCCACGGGGACCGGATCTACCCGTCGTTCCGCATCGATCCGCGCTGGGAGCGCCTCGACTCGATCAACCGGTCGAACGATGCCATGCGCCGCGCGATGACGCGGCACATCGAGGAACAGATTGGCGACCACCCCGAGCTGGTCCGCCGGGTGCTCCCGGACTACCCGCCGCTCGGCAAGCGCATCCTTCAGGACAACGGCTGGTACCGCACGCTCACCCGCGCCAACGTCGAGCTGATCAGCGAGCCGATCCGGGAAGTCACACGCGACGCGATCGTCACGGGCGGCGGGGACGCGCACCCCGTGGACGTGATCGTGCTCGCGACCGGCTTCCACCCCAACAAGTTCCTCTGGCCGATGGAGATCACGGGGCGCTCGGGCCTGAAGCTGCACGACGTCTGGGGCGAGGATCCGCGCGCGTATCTCGGAATCACGATGCCCGACTTCCCAAACCTCTTCTGCGTGTACGGCCCGAACACGAACCCGGTCGTCGGCAGCGTGATCTTCATGCTCGAGTGCCAGGTGAACTACATCGCCGGCTGCCTGCGCGAGCTCCTGGAAGGACGGCTCCGCTCGCTCGAGTGCCGCCGCGACGTGCACGACGCGTACAACCAGAGGATCGACGCCGAGCACGAACAGCTGGTCTGGCGCCACCCGCGCGTCCACAGCTACTACAACAACAGCAAGGGCCGCGTGACGACCAACGTCCCCTGGCGCCTGCTCGACTACTGGCGGATGACCCGCGCGCCGGACCGCTCCGACTTCATCCTCGCGTGAGGCAAGGGATCCCGCTCCGGCCCTGCGAGCGCCGGCAGCCTACGCGGCGAGTCGCTCCGCCAGCTGCAGCTCGTTCGCGCGCAGGTCGACCACGCCGAGCGCCGCGAGGCGCCGGATGCGTCCGAGTGAGGAGATGCCGACCCGCGACCGCTGCAGCACGCATTCGACCGAGCGCTGACCATCGATCGCCTGTAGCGCGGCGAGCTCGAACTCGTCGATTTCGACTGCGGGCTGGTTCGCGAGCGAGACCCAGAGCGATTCCTGCCAGTCGCGGCTGCTGCGCCGCTGGATCTCTTCGACGCGGCGCCCGAGCTCGGGCACGAGGCGCGCGAGTGCGGCGTCGTCTTGCGCGAGCAGGTGGCGGGTCGCTGCGCGGCGCCCTTCGCTGCCGGGGTCCTCTCCGAGCGTGTCGCAGTTGAAGACGTTGAGCTTCAGGTAGAGCACGATCGCGTTCGCCGGGTGCTGGCGCTTGTGCCAGATCGCGCTGCCGCGGAACATCATCACGTCGCCCGCGGCGTCTTCGAGGATCACCGGCTCGGCCTGCGCGAGCAGCTGCTCGGGCGAGCGCTCGGGCGGCAGCGCTGCGCGCAGCTCCGCCCAAGAGTGGTACGGATTCACACCGACGTCGCTGTGCGGATACAGCGCGAGCCGCGAGCGCTCCGGTATCCGGACGCTGAAGCCGACCGAGACCTGGGACGCGAAGCGGTCTTTGTGCGCGACGGGATCGGACTCCGCGTTCGCGTCGTAGGCCTTGATGTGGCGCTCCGCGACCACGAGCTCGCCCACCGCGAGTCCAGTCACGCGCCCGACGCCCTCCCGCAGCTGCGCGTAGTAGTCGTCGCCGGCCGGGAATTCGTAGAGCGCCTGCGACTTGCCGCCGAGCTGGAACTCGGGCAGATAGGTCTGCTGCAGCTGCTCCTCGATCTGCCGCAGCAGGGTCGCGTGGAACTCTGGGGTGAGTCCCTGGCGGATGTGGACGTAGCCGCGCTGCGCATACTCTCGGGAATACTGGCCGGGATCGAAGGCGAAGAGCTTCATGGGAGCCGGTGACCTCGCAACTGAAGGGCAACTGAGGCGCGCTTCCGCCCCGCGCGGCGCACACCCGGGCGGCTGGCCTCGAGTGCGCCCACATTTCGCAGCGGCAGCCTCGACCCTTGAAGTGGCGCGAACTCGAGAGAAGTGACGCAGCGCTCCGGAGCAGGGCTGGAAGATCGCGAAACGCGTCGAGCCGTTCAGCTACTCGACGCGGCTGCAGCGCACGATCCGCGCGAGGCTCTCGGGCGGCGACGCGCCGAAGCTCGAGTAGCTGTGCGCGGCGAGCTCGGCGAGCCGCCGCTCGAGCTCCACGCGCCAGCGCTCGAGTCCGGCGTCCTGCTGCGCGTCCTCGGGGGCGAAGTGCGGTCCATCGACCCAGCAGCGGATCTCGTTCCAGGGCAGCGGGATCGCCAGGCGGTCCCAGGTCGGCAGGCGCAGGCTGTGCCGGTACCAGATGCGCACCAGCGCGATCGGAATTCCGCACTCGCGCGCGACCATCAGGCCCCCGAGCTTCATCTGGTGTGCGGGCCCGCGCGTGCCGTCGACCGCGAGCGCGAGGATCGCGCCGGGGCTCGAGCGCATCGCGGCGATCAGGTGGTGCACGAGCGCCGGGCTGCGGCGCGACGCGCGCCGGCTCGCTCCGCCTCGGATCACGACGTGGCCGCAGCGCTCGAGCAATGCCGCCACGAGGTCGCCGGCATCGCCATGGCCGACCAGCGCGGTGGCGCGGAGGCCTGCACGCCCACACAGATAGGGCAGCGCGTAGATCTCCTCGTGCCAGAACAGCGAGACGAGGCCGCCGCGGGCTTCGGCCCAGCGCCGTGCCGGTGCGAGCGCGCTGCTGTCGACGCGGCTGGTCGCGAAGACGCAGCGCAGGTACAGGATCTGCAGCGCCGGCAGGCAGCGCAGCGCAAGCCGCGCGAGCGGCCGCGAGACGCGCGGCCGCAGCCAATGCCAGAGGCGGTGCCAGGGGCTGCGCCTGCGGGTCCGCTGCTGCGCCACGCGCGGGAGGCTACCGGCCTCCCGCGCGCGGCGGCAGCACGGCGGGGAAGAAACCCGCGGAAGGCTCAGCTCGAGGTGTACGCGGTCTCGCTGTGCTCGGCCAGGTCGAGGCCCGTGTACTCGTCCTCCTGGGGCACGCGCAGGTCGCCCATCAGCGCTCGGAGCAGCAGCAGGATCCCGTAGCTGATGCCGCTCGCGAAGACGATGGTGAAGCCGATGCTCTGGATCTGCGCCATGACCTGGGTGCCCCAGCTGCGGCCCTCCGGCAGAGCGAAATCCGCGATGAAGAGGCCGGTCGCGAGCGCGCCCCAGGTTCCGCCGACGCCGTGGACGCCGAACACATCGAGTGAGTCGTCGTAGCCGAAAATCGGCTTCAGGAACACGACCGCCGCGTAGCAGACGACGCTCACGCCGGCGCCGATCAGGATCGACGAGAGCGGCGTCACGAAGGCGCAGGCCGGCGTGATCGCGACGAGTCCCGCGACCGCGGCAGTCGCCGCTCCGAGGACCGTGGGCTTGCCGCGGTGCAGCCACTCGATCGCGACCCAGGCGATCAGTGCGGACGCGGACGCGGTGTGCGTGGTCAAGAACGCGAGCCCGGCCTTGCCGTCGGCCGCGAGCTGGCTGCCCGCGTTGAAGCCGAACCAGCCGAACCAGAGCAGCCCCGCGCCGATCACGGTCAGCGGAACGCTGTGCGGCGGCATCGGCTCCTTGCCGTGGCCCTGGCGCTTGCCGAGGAACAGGCAGGCCACCAGCGCCGAATAGCCGCTCGACATGTGCACGACGAGGCCGCCCGCGAAGTCGAGCGCGCCGAGCTTGGCGCCGATCCAACCTCCGCCCCAGACCATGTGCGCGAGCGGCACGTAGACGGCCATCAGCCAGATGCTGATGAACGCGAGGTAGGCCGAGAAGCGCATGCGCTCGGCAAACGCGCCGAGCATCAGTGCGGGCGTGATGATCGCGAACATGCCCTGGAACACGACGAAGACGTACTCGGGAATCGTGCCCTTGATCGATTCGTGCGTCATCGCGGAGAGCCCGAGGTTCGAGAGGTCTCCGATCCAATCGTTTCCGACGCCGAAGGCCAGGCTGTAGCCCGCCAGCACCCAGAGCACGCTGACGACGCCCCCGGCGATCATGCACTGCATCAGGATCGAGAGCACGTTCTTCGCGCGAACCAGTCCGCCGTAGAAGAGCGCGAGCCCGGGCAGGGTCATCAGCAGCACGAGGGCGCTGCTGGTCAGCATCCAGGCGGTGTCCCCGGCGGAGATCTGGGGCCCCTCCTGGGCCTGCGCGGCGCCGGCGCTGCAGAGCACGAGGCCGGCGGCACAGGCCGCAGACCGGAGCGAGCGGTACATCGAGTTGGTCCTCCCCGCGGCGATCCTCGGGCCGCTGTCCCGGGAAAAGCAATCCGCGTGCCAGCCCGCAAGGGCCGTCCCGGGCGCGCAGAGCGCCTCCGGGTGCTGCTGGGGTCGCGGGAGCGCTCGGGGATTGGGCAGCACTGCCCGCGGGCTGGGCAGCTGGCGTGGGTCCGAAGCGGGGAGGGCGCCCGCGCCTCACTCGACGTTCAGCACCTGGATCATGTTCGTGGAGCCGGTTTCGCGGTCGACGCCGTGGGTCACGACGACGACGTCTCCGGGCTCGATGTAGCCGAGCTCGCAGCCGCGGCGGGTCACGAAGCGCAGCATTTCGGGGTCCGAGCGCTGGCCTTCGAAAAGGATTGCGGTGACTCCCCAGTTCATCGACAGCTTGCGCACGACGTCGGGGGACACCGTGACCGCGAGGATCGGGCAGCGGGGGCGGCGCTTCGAGACCGAGCGCGCCGTGAAGCCGCTCTCGGTCAGCGTCACGATCGCGGCGGCCTTCAAGTGGTCCGCGATCGTGATCGCGGCCTGGCTCACGGCCTCGGTGACCTTGTTCGCGGGCTCCGCGAGCGTCTGCTGGAGGTGGCCGTAGCGGTCGAGCGAGGCCTCCGCGCGCAGCGCGAGCGCGGCCATCGTGCGCACCGCTTCGACCGGATACTCGCCGGCCGCGGTCTCGTTCGAGAGCATCACGGCCGAGGTGCCGTCGAAGATCGCGTTTGCGACGTCGCTGACCTCGGCGCGGGTCGGCGTCGGGCTGTGCTGCATCGAGTTCAGCATCTGGGTGGCCGTGATGACCGGCTTGCCGGCGCGCACCGTGGTGTAGATGATCTGCTTCTGCGCGATCGGGACTTCCTGGAGCGGGATCTCCACGCCGAGGTCGCCGCGGGCGACCATCGTGCCGTCGGCGACCTCGACGATCTCGTCGAGGCGCTCGACGCCGTCCTTGTTCTCTATCTTCGCGATGATCGGGATCTGGACGCCGTGATCGGCCAGGAAGCGGCGGATCTCGCGCACGTCGCGGGCCCCGCGCACGAAAGAGGCCGCGATGTAGTCGATCCCGTGCTGGACCGCGAAGAGCAGATCTTCGCGGTCCTCGGCCGTCACGCCGTTGCTCTCGCTGCGGGTCGAGCCGGGCAGATTCACGCCCTTGCGGTCGCCGAGCCGGCCGCCGCGCGTGATTTCGCAGCGCAGCGCCTCGCCGCTCTGCTCGCGCACGACGAGCTCGATCACGCCGTCGTCCACCAGCACCCGCGCCCCCGGCACGATCTCGCTCAGGAAGCTCGGATCCGAGACGGACACCCCGTCGGCGTTGCCGAGGCGTTCGTCGGCGTAGAGCGTGAAGGAACGGCCGGTCGTGAGCGTGGCCGCCCCGCCGACCAGGCGGCCGGTGCGGATCTCGACGCCCTTGGTGTCGAGCATCACGGCGACGTTCGCGCCGAGCACACGCGCGGCCTCGCGGATCATCTCGAGCCGTTTGCGGTGCTCGGCGTGGGTGCCGTGCGAAAAGTTCAGCCGCGCGACGTTCAGGCCCGCGCGGATCATCGCCTGGATCGTCTGCAGGGAATCCGAGGAAGGTCCGATCGTCGCAACGATCTTGGTCTTGCGAAGGATGCGGCGCGCCAAGCGAAACTCCAGGACGGGGCGAACCGGGGAGGCCCAGCTTAGCGCGCCGAGAGGAGAAAGGTGTCGCGCTGCAGGAAGTGCAGCGGGTTGCCGCGGAACGAGAGCTCGTAGGCGTAGACGCCCGGCTCGGCGTCGCTCGGAAGCTGGACGAAGCTGTCGACCTGCCAGCGCCCGGGCCAGAGCTCGTAGGCGGGTTCCCGTTCGACGTGGATCGGGCGACCCTTGTAGAGGATCCGGATCTCGAGCTCGCCCACCGCGACCTCGGTCGGCTGCGCCGGGCAGAGGCCGTACACGAGCCGGTGCGTGAATTCGCCGCCGGCATGCAGCTGGGGCGGAATCAGCTCCGTGTGCTCGATTCGCAGCCACGGGAGCTGCTTGTCCGCGCACGCATATTCCTCGAACACGGCCTCCGGGAACGCGAGGTTCGTCACGCCCTCGCGGCGCAGCGCCTTCGCGAGCTCCCAGCGCAAGCTCGCGCAACCCGAGAGCCCCAGACTCGCGCCTAGCAAGGCAGCCGCCGCGCAGAGCCGGCGCGCGCGCCCCTTCAGCGCCGGATGATCCATCGCTCGCCTTCAGGGGGTTCCAGCTGCTCGCGCGCCGCAGCCGAGTCGGCCGGCGCGGAGCTGCGCTTCGGGGGCGCCGCCGCCGCACGCGCGCTGGAGCCCCGAGCAGGCGCGCCGGAGCCGCGGGTTGCGGAAGGGGCCTCGGGCTCGCCCGGGGCCGCCCAGCCGAGCTGTGCCCAGGCCTCGCGCTCGATCGCAGTCGGCCACGCGGGCTGAGGACGTTCCGCCATCGCAGCGGCCGCCTCCGGCGGGCCCTCGTCCCAGGCTTCGACTCGGGGCGCCTCGAGCAGCACTTCGCGCTCGAGCGCCGGCAGGGCTGCCTCGGGACTCCGGCCGCGCCCGAAGAGCAGCAGATTCACGCTGATCGCCAGCACCGCGAGTGCCGCCGCGGCTCCGGCGTGCTCCCAGCGGAGCCAGCCGCGCAGCCGCGCGCGCAGTGGCAAGCGCAGGGACTGCGTCGCGGGCGCGTCCGCGGTCGCGCGCGGCGGCTTCGGCACGGGCCCAGCGCCTGTCAGCGTCTGCAGCGTGGAGCCGGGGGAGGTGGGCGCGTCGGGGGAGGCGCCCGGAAGCGGAGCTGCGGGGTCTGGCGCAGGGCACTCCTCCGGCAGCGATTCGAGCAGCTTGGCCAGCGCGGTCGAGAACTCCGCGGCGCTCGCGAAGCGCTCGCCCGGATCTTTCGCGAGCGCGCGCAGGACCGCCGCCTCGAGCGCCTCGGGGAGCTCGACGCCGTGGGTCGCGAGGCGCGGAGGCGGGCTGTCGACCTGCGCGCGCATCAGCTGGTAGTCGTTCTCGGAGCGAAAGGGCACCTGGCCCGCGAGCAGGTGGTAGAGCAGGATGCCGAGCGAGTAGAGGTCCGAGCGGGCGTCCGTGGGCCGGCCGCGCACCTGCTCCGGCGACATGTATTGCAGCGTCCCGACCATGTGTCCGAGGCGCGTGAGTCGCGACGAGCCGAGCGCGATCGCGATTCCGAAATCCATCACCTTGACCAGACCGGATTCGCTCCACATCAGGTTCGAGGCCTTGAGGTCGCGGTGGATCACCCCGCGCGCGTGCGCGTAGCCGACGCCCTCGAGCGCCTGCAGCAGCAGCGAGACCGCGCGCCGGGCCGGCAGTCGGCCCTGCCGGCGCAGCAGCGCCGAGAAGGTCTCGCCCTGCACGTATTCCATCACCATCAGCAGCTGGCGCTCCTGCTCGAGCAGGCAGTAGAGCAGCGCGATGTTCGGGTGCTGCAGGCGCGCGAGCGTCTGGGCTTCGCTGCGGAAGCGCGCGATGATCTTCTCGTTCGCGAGGTAGTCCGGGCGCAGCGCCTTGATCGCGACGCTGCGGTCCAGCGCGATATCGCGCGCGCGGTAGACCACGCCGACGCCGCCCTCGCCGATCTGCTCCAGGAACTCGTAGTTCCCGACGCTCTTGCCTATCAACGCGCACACCCCCGTCCGGGACCCGCGCGGGTCCGGCCCATCGCGACTCTTCGGAGCGCGCCGGGAGCGGCTTTACAAGCTGATCTTCGGGGTGAGACTCAGGCCATCAAGTCGGCGTATTGGCTCAGCATCTTTACGATCTTGTCGGGTAGGACCGGGGGCTCCTTGCCGACCTGGTAGCAGCCCAGGATCAGCTGCGCGCTGCGGTCGAGGATCTCGGCCATGTCGGCGGCCCGGCGCAGGCTCTTGCCGGCCACCACGATGCCGTGGTTCTGCATCAGCACGGCCCAGCCGCTGCCGAGCGCCTTCACGACCGCATCCGCCATCTCCTGGCTGCCGGGCATCACGAAGGGGATGCGCCCGACGTTCACCAGGAAGGCAGCCTCGGTCGAGATCGGCAGGAAGGGCAGGCCCGCGTTCACCAGGATCGTCGCGTACGGCGCGTGTGCGTGGACCACGCACTGTACGTCGGGGCGCGCCTTCAGGATCGCGGTGTGCATCAGCGACTCGCTCGAGGGCTTGCGCGAGCCCGGGTCGAGCGGCTTCCCGTCGAGGTCGATGCGCACCATGATCTCGGGCGCGAGGTCGCCCTTGAAGAGCTGGCTCGGTGTGATCCACGCCTGGCCCTCACCGGCGCGGGCGCTGACGTTGCCTCCGGTCGCGGTCACGAGCTGCGTCGCGTAGAGCTCGTTCACGACTTCGACGATTTGTTGGCGCACGTCGGCGCCCGCTGCGGACTGGACCTGGGACACGCGAATCCTCCTCGCTGCTTCTGATGACCTTCGTTCGCCTAGCGGCGCTGCTTATCGCGCTCGAGATCCGTGATGGCCGGCGCCGGGCCCTGGCCGAGCTGCGCGGCCTGCTCGGCCGAGAGCTCGCGGCGCGCGGCGCGCCAGTCGAAGCCGGCCCAGAGCTCCGGGTTCAGCAGGTGCCGCGGGCGCTCCCCGCGCAGTGCGAGCGCGAGCTCCGCGGCGACGATCTGGCCCTGGTGCGCCCCGATGTCCTCGGTGTTGCCGCCGATGTGCGGCGCGCAGATCAGGTTCGGCAGCGCGAGCAGCGGGTGGTCGCTGCCCGGGGGCTCGGAGGAGAAGACGTCGAGCGCGGCGCCGCCGAGCGGCCCGTTGCGCAATGCCTCGATCAGCGCAGGCTCGTCGATCAGCGCCGCACGCGCGGTGTTCACGAGGTAGCTGCCGGGCTTCATGCGCGCGAGCTGCGGGGCTCCGATCAGCCCGCGCGACGCGTCCGTGACCGCCGCGTGCAGCGAGACGATGTCGCTCTCCGCGAGCAGCTGGTCGAGGTCGACGGGCTCGGCCCCGGCCAGGCGCACGCGGTCGGGAGGCAGGAAGGGGTCGTAGACCAGGCAGCGCGCGCCAAAGGGGCGCAGGCGCTCGACGACCTTGCGGCCGACCGCACCGAGGCCGACGAGGCCGACCACACGGCGCCAGAGCTCGCGCCCGCGCAGCGTACCGAACGCGCGCCCGACCGAGCCCAGGTTGCCGGCTTCGTGCGGGGTGTCGCGCAGGAAGCGCGTGGCCTCGTGCAGGCGGCGCAGCAGCATCAGCATGAAGGCCAGCGTGAGGTCTGCGACGGCGTCGGCGTTGCGACCGGGCGTGTGGATCACCGGGATGCCGAGCGCGCTGCAGGTCGGCACGTCGCAGTTCACGGCGTCGCCGCGGCAGATCGCCGCGAAGCGCAGCTCGGGCGCGGCGAGCAGCGTCCTGGCGTCGAGCACGTCGATCTCGGTCACGATCACGTGGAAGCCGCGCAGCGCCTCGATCAGCGCGTCGCCGCGCAGCATGCGCCGCAACTGGCGGTAGCTCTGGTATTCGACCTCGCCGAGCGCGCGCAGCGAGTCGAGGCCCGCGGCGTCGAGGTCGGCGGTCACGAGGATGCGCGGCCGGAACGCGGCGGCGCTGGCGGCGCCGCTCCCGGACTGAGCGGCGAAGAGACCGCGCAGCGCAAAGGCCGTGGCCGGAGCGTCGGCGCGCAGCTCCGCCTCGTGTACGGCCTTCCAGTGCGGCAGCAGCTCGGCGTAGAGCTTGGCGCGCGCGGGGTCGGGCTCGTGCCGGCGCGAGGGCCGCAGCAGCGCGCGCGACGCGGCCGCGAGATCGGCGTGGCTTCCGGCTGCCACCGCCCCGCAGAGCGCCGCGCCGAGCGCGGTCGCCTCGGGCGTGGCCGAGACTTCCACCGGCCGCTCGAGTACGTCGGAGAGCAGCTGGGTCACGAGCGCGCTGCGCGAGAGACCGCCGCCTGCGACTACGCGCGCCGGGCTGCGCTGCGCGGCCTCCTCGATCAGCTCGAGGTTCTGGCGCAGGCCGAGCGCGATGCCCTCGAGCAGCGCGCGCGCGGCGTGCGGCTGGCGATTCGCGGCACCCGGCGCATTCAGGAACGAGAGGCCGAGCTGACCGCGGGGCAGGCGCAGCTGGCGCCCGTCCATCACGTCGACGCCGAAGGTCGACAGCATGCCGCCGGATCCCGCCGGCGCGGCTTCGGCAGCCGCCAGCAGCGCGAGCTCCGCATAGCGCTCGCCAGGAAACAAGAGCTGGCCGAACCACGTCACGGCTTCGCCGACGCCGCCCGCATTCGCCTCGACTACCCAGCGCTCGGGGAGCAGGTAGGCGCTGCTCCAGAGCCGGCCCTCGCGGTGGATCGCGGGGCGATCCAGCACGAGCTGCACCGGAGTCGAGGTGCCGAGCACGAAGCCGAGGTCGCCCGCGTCGCGCGCGCCGCTGCCGAGCAGACCGCACTGGGTATCGCCGCCGGTCTGGCCGACCGCGATTCCGGCCCGCAGCCCGAGATCTTGCGCGGGGGCGTCGCGCAGCTCGCCGAGACGCGCGCCGGGCGACTCCAGCTGCGGAAACAGCTCCGGGCGCAGACCCAGGCTGCGGATCCAGCTGGCGTCGAAGCTGCGCTTCTCGAGGCCGCAGGCGAGCGTCTCCGCGGCGTGCGAGGCGTCGGTCGCCACGCGACCGCACATCCGGAACGCGAGCCAATCCGAGATCGAGAGATGCCAGCGCGTTCGCGCATAACGCTCGGGCGCTTCGGCCGCGAGCCACAGCAGTCGCGTGGCGGGCTGTACCGGGTTCGGCCAGCGGCCGCTGTGCGCGTTGATCTCGAGCCCGCGCGCGGCGAGCGCCACAGCCTGAGCCATCCCGCGCGCGTCGCGGTTGGTCGCGAGCAGCTCGAGGCTGCCGTCCTCGCGCAGCAGCGCGCTGCCGTGGCGCATGCTGGTCGCGGCGATCGCCGCGACGTCGCCGCCATCCGAGCCTGCCGCAGTGAGCGCCGCGCGGCTCGCGCGGCAGAGTGCCTGCCACGCGCGCTCGGGGTCGACGACCGAGCTCTGGGCCACGCCGGCCTCGGCGTCGAAGCCGCAGCGTTCGCGCGCGCTCACGATCGCGCCGCTAGCCGTGTCGAGCAGCAGCGCGCGCACGCTGCCTCCGCCGAGATCCAGGCCCATCACCCAACGACCGCCCACCGCGTCCTCCGAGTGCAGCGGCGACCCGCCAGCGGACCCGCAATGCGGCGCGATTCTAGCCGCAGGCGCGGGCGCAGAGATTCGAGTGCCACACGAAGGGCCGCGAGGGCCTCGCTTCAGAACCTGGCCCCGGTGTCCGATCCAACGCAGAGCATGGGACTCGATGCGCTCGCGGTGGTGCTGCTCGGGGTCTTCGCGGGGATCGGCGCGCTGCGCGGTGCGCTGGCCGGCGCGTTGAGCCTCGTGGGTCTGCTGCTCGGCTACGCGGTCGCAGCGTTCGCGGCGAGTCACTACGGAAGCCCGCTGGCCGAGCAGCTCGGGATGCCCGAGTGGGGCGGCATGGCCGCAGCCGGCAGCGCTGCCTTCGCGGTCACCGGCCTCGCGTCGAGCCTGCTGGCGGCGCTGCTGCGGCGCTTCCGGGTGTTGGGCAGCGGCCGCGAATCGGGTCCGCGCGACCGCTTCTTCGGCGCGCTGCTCGGAGGACTGCGCGGCGCGCTCGTGGTGGTGCTGCTCGGAACCCTCGCGAGCTGGGTCGACGCGCTGCGCGTCACCGGCGTCGCGCCCTCGCTGCCGGCAGTCGGCGAGTCGGTCACCGCGCTCGCGGCTGCGCGCGCGGTCGAGGCCGGGCTCGGAGCGGCGCTCTCGGAGTCTCCGGCCGGGCCGGTGCTCGCGCGCGTGGTCGCGCGTCCGGGCGCCTCGCTCGTCGGCTTTCAGCAACTCGTGGAGCATCCGCGCATCGGCGATCTGCGCGACGACGGGATGTTCTGGACCTACGTCGAGCACGGCAGCGTCGACGCGGCGATGAACCGGATCAGCTTCGTCTCGCTCGCGGGCGACGCGGAGTTTCGCGCGCAGCTCGCCGCGCTCGGTCTCGTCGAAGCCAGCGATGCCGAGGATCCGGCCGCATTCCGCGCAGCCGCCGGCGCGGTATTGGGCGAGGTCGGCCCGCGCGTCCACGCGATCAAGCAAGACCCGGAATTCCAGGCGCTGCTCACGGACGCAGCCGTGCTCGACCTCGTCGCCCAGGGCGACACGCTGGGGCTGCTCGCGAATCAGCGCTTCCGCCACGTCGTGGCGCGCGTCGCGAGCACACAAACCCGCTAGCCGTTTCGGCGCGCAGCGAGCCAAAGGCGAGCGGAGTGAAAGCAAGCCGCCCCGGCGCGCAGCCAACCGCAAGTGAGCGCAATGGGAGAGCGCCGGGCCGCTCCCGGCCCGGGACCCGCAAGGCCTGGCGCTAGAAGAGCGGCAGGTCCCCGTCCGGCGCGTACGAAGTGATCTCACAATCGAGCGAGATCACTTCGAAGCTCGGCGGCTCGTAGCGGGCCGCGGCACTGGGGAAGGTCGGCTCTTCTCGACGGGTGATTCGGATCGCGTCCATGGCCGACTGGTATAGCAGATGGAGCCCTGGGGCTGGAAGCCGGTCAAGAGAGCGCGGCCAATCCTCTGGGTAACCCGCCACCCTGAATCGGTTGCGAAAGCTGCCGGAGGCCTCCCGAGCCGACGTGGGGGAGCAGAGGGTCCGGCTAGCTGCAAGCCGCTTCGGCGCGCAGCGAGGTGCAGCCGAGCGGAGAGCGGGTGGGACCGGGCCGCTCCCGGACCGGGACCCGCAAGGCCCGGCGCGCAGCGAGGCGAAGCCGAGC
>CAYTJA010000351.1:0-6913 GCA_964437835.1 uncultured Spirochaetales bacterium | reverse complement strand
ATGGGCACGGTCCACCTCGCGCCGACCGACGAGCGCTTGGAGAAGTACCAGCGCGCGATGACGGTGCTGTCGTGGTACTACCGCGCGCCGTGAGCGACCTCGGAATCGGCTGAAGAGATTACCCCAATGAGCGCTCCGTGGCCGCGCAGCGCACTCGACCGAGCGCTAGGTTTCGCTCGGCCGCCGCCGATTCGCGCGGAGCTCTTGCTCGACGAAGTGCGCGAGACGGCGGGCGCCTCGGCGGCGATCCTCGCACCGATCGCCGAGCCGCTCTCCGTGCTCGCATCGGCGCTCGACTCTGAAGCGCGGCTCAGCCCGCTCGGGCGCTTCATCGCGCGCACTCGGCTCCGGCAGCACCTCGCGCAGCGCATCGCGATCGCACGCGACCGCGGCGAGATTCCGGAGCTCACACGCGAGCGCATCCAGTCTCCGATCTTCATCACCGGACTCCCGCGCACGGGAACGTCGATCCTGTTTCACACGCTCGCGCAGGACCCGCGGCTCTTGTCTCCACTTCAGTGGATGCTGCGCACGCCGTCCCCGCCCCCGGGTGCTCGGCCCGAGGACCGCGCGAAGAAGATCGCCGGCACCGCGCGGAACCTGAAGGGCCTCGATCGCCTCTTGCCCGAGCTCGGACCGCTGTTTCCGATTGGCGCCGAGCTCCCGAACGAGTGCGCTGTGATCACGGCCGACGTGTTTCAGAGCATCCTCTTCTCGCTCGGCTACGACGTGCCGAGCTACGACGCCTGGTTGCGCGCCTCCGATTTCCGCCCGGCCTATCGCTTCCACCGAGAGTTCCTGCAGCAGCTCCAGTGGAAGTGGGGCCGCGAGCGCTGGCTGCTGAAGTCTCCGCAGCACCTGCTCTCGCTCGATGGGCTCTTCGAGATCTACCCCGACGCTTGGATCGTTCAAACGCACCGCGAGCCGGTCGAGGAGATCGCGTCGCTTTGCAATCTCGCCGCGGCGCTGCGCTCTCTTTCGAGCCGAGACCTGCGGTTGCGCGAGCTCGGCCCCGCGCTGCTCGGTTTCTGGTCCGATGCGCTCGCGCGTGCATCCTCGTTCCGACGCGAGCGCCCGGAGCTGCGGGAGCGCTTCGTCGACGTCGCGTTTTCCGATCTCGAAGAGGATCCGATCGGCGAGATCCGGCGGATCTACGCGCGGATCGGATTCGACCTTTCGGATTTGATCGAACGAAAGCTCGCGGATTTCGTGCGCACGCACGCGCGACCGTGCATCGAATTCCCTCGAAACGCGCTCGAAACGTTTGGGCTCGACGCCGCCGGCGTCGAGAAGGAGCTCGCGTGGCACCCGGCGCGCTAGGCAGAGGCGCGATCGAGGTCGAGGCCTGCGCGCCGGCGTCGGCTCCTGCGGGTCCGAAGACCTTCGTCGTGACCGGCGCGAGCTCGGGCATCGGGCTCGCGACCGCGACCGAACTCGCGCGCGCGGGTTTTCGCGTCGTCCTCGTCTCCCGCGATCGAAAGGGGGCCGCTGCCGCGATCGATCATGTTCGGGCGTTCACTGGAAGCGCTCGGTTGGCGGCTCACACGGCCGATCTCTCGTCACTCGAAGAAACAACTCGCCTGGCGCGCAAGCTCGGTTCCGAGGCGCAGCGTGAGCGCGCTGGCGCTCGGGTTGCGCACGCTCATGAAGATCATCGCGACGCCCGCGGCGCTGTAGTTGCCGGTCCACTGAGACGGGCCCGTGAACGGCACCGGGTTCAACGCGACCAGATTCGAGCCGGGGCCGAAGCCACCGACAGCGGTGATCAGCAGCGCATGATCGCCAGCGCCCGCGGGCCCGGCATTCGGGGCGTTCTGGGGCGGATTGGGATTCGTGATGCTACCCGCGCTCCAGCCTTGGGTGGTGCCGTCCTGGAAATCGTCGACCAGAAGGATCGCGATGGCCCCGGCGCCAGGAGCTGATAACAGGGTGAATAATAAGCAGACGAGTACGCGCAGCCCGGGCATGGCCGCTCCCCTCATGAGTCCTCTCCCCCTCAATTCGAGCAGCTTATCATGGCGAGCGGCGATCGAAGCGGTCGCGCAGCGTGTGCAGGGCGATCCCCAAGGCCGCGACCACATTGAGCGAGGCCTTCGCTCCGTGGGTTCGGATGCAGATCCGATGGTCCGCGGCCTCGACCGCCGCGGAAGCGAGCCCGAAACGCTCGTTTCCGACCAGCAGCGCACAGGGGAACGTGGCTGAGAATTCCTGAATTGGCAGGGACTTGGGGCCGGTCTCGAGCGCCAGGATCGCGCGCCCCTCGCCCCGCAGGGCGGCGATCGCCTCGAGGGCATTTCGGGCGCGCCGCCACGGAATGCTGCTCTCGGTGCCCATCGCGGCCTTGGCCACCCGCGGGTCGCTCGGGTCTGCGCTGTAGCCGGTGAGCCAGACCCGCTCGGCGCCGAAGCACTCCGCGGTGCGGAACACACCGCCGACGTTGAAGGCCGAGCGCAGGCTGTCGGCCACGACCGCGAGTGGCATCGGCGAGGAGGCGGGCGCGCTCGCATCGGAGATCGGGAGGAAATCCTCGTCCCGGCGCTTGCGGTCGAGCGCGCGCTCGAGCGGCACGATCAGCTCGATCAGCTCGCGCCGCTCGAGGCCGGAACCGAGGCGGCGCACGAGGTCCCGGCTGCCGGGCGGAAGCGGGGTGGCCGCCACCTGCGCTAGCTGCGCGAGCGCGGCGGCGCGCTGCAGCGCCGCGCGCCGCGCTTCGGGCAGATCCCAATCCCGATCGAGCTGTTCGAGCGCCTCGAGCAATTGGCGCCAGAGCGCGCGGTCGTCGAGCTGGCCGAGCCTGCGCGTGCGCCGAGGCGACAGCATCTCGGGAGCATAGATCCGCGCAGCGCTGCGGGTCGATCAGTCCGCGTCGGGCAGGTGTGCGGTGCAGGCGAGCAGCGTCACGCGGTGCGGCGCGCAGGGCTCGATGCAGGTCACGGAGGTGTTGCGGAACGCGAGGGCGTCGCGCGCGCCGTCCTGAGGCGCCGTGTGGTTCAGCACCAGCGCGCGGCACACGAGGCCGTGGGTGACGACGGCCAGCGGCCCACTGCGCTCCGGGTCGCAGGCGAGGATGTGTTCCCACGCGAGTGCCGCCCGGCGCTCGAAGTCCCGGACCGACTCTCCGCCGGGCGGCACGAAGTCCGCTGCGAAGGGGTTGCCGGCGATCTCGTCGTAGGGCCGGCCGCGCAGAGCGCCGAAATGCCGCTCGCGCAGCAGGGCTTCGCTCTCGACCCTGCAGCCGGACGCAGCGCCTAGCGCGCTCGCCGTCTCTAGGGCGCGCTGATAGTCGCTCGTCAGGATGCGGCGCAGGCCGAGCCCGGCCAGGCGCTCCCCGAGCCGGCGCGCCTGCTCCTGACCCCTCGGCGAAAGCGGGGTCTCGGGATGCTGGAACACGCGTGCGGCGTTCAGCGAGGTTTCGCCGTGGCGGATCAGGAAGATCATGTGCCTCGCGCAGTCGCCCGGATCGGCGGGAGGTCGGGAGCGTTCCACCGATCTCGATTCTGTGCAAAGCTCGAAGAGCTGACGCGGCGGCTCTCCGCGCTGCGGCGATCTTCCGATGCGAATGCGGGCGAGGGCGCGGACGGCAGGGGTCCAGCTCCGGAGATCCGAGGGGAGGCAGGCAGTGATCCTGGCGGGCGACATCGGCGGCACCAAGACCGTGCTCGCGATCTTCGAGCGGCGCTCCGGCGAGCTCGCGCTGCTCCGCGACGCGACCTTCGCGAGCCGCGACTTCGACTCCCTCGAGCAGATCCTCGCGCGCTTCCTGGCTCCCGCGCGCGAGCGCATCGCCGCGGCCTGCTTCGGCGTCGCGGGACCCGTGAGCGGCGGTCAGGGCCGCACGACGAATCTCTCCTGGAGCCTGTCCGAGCACGCGCTCGCAGAGGCGACCGGGATTCCGCGCGTCCGGCTGCTGAACGACCTCGAGGCCGCAGCGCTCGGCATGCTGGGTCTCCGCGGCGAGCAGCGCGCGGTGCTGCAGCCGGCACGCGAGCCGGCGCGGCGCGGAGACATCGCGGTGATCGCAGCCGGCACGGGCCTCGGCGAGGCAATGCTCCACTGGGACGGCGCGCGCTACCACGCGATCGCGTCGGAGGGCGGCC
Organism: uncultured Spirochaetales bacterium; assembly: GCA_964437835.1. Lineage (GTDB taxonomy): Bacteria > Myxococcota_A > UBA9160 > UBA9160 > SMWR01 > CAYTJA01. Next base: position 2,816 of record CAYTJA010000351.1, on the reverse strand, counting down.
ACGCGGGCTTCGCGCCGCGCAGCGACGAGGAGATCGAGCTGCTGCGCTTCCTGCGCGCGGAGCGGGGCGGGCACGTGAGCGTCGAGCGCGTCTGTTCGGGGCTCGGCCTGCGCAACGTCTACCGCTTCGCGCGCGAGCGCAGCGGCGAGCCCGAGCCCGACTGGCTCGCGGAGCGCATGCAGAAGGAAGACGTCGGCGCGCTGGTCGGAGAGCTCGGGCAGAGCGGGCGCGATCCCGTCTGTGCGCGCGCTCTCGATCTGTTCATCTCGATCTACGGCAACGAGGCCGGAGCCCTCGCGTTGCGCTGCGTCGCGACTGCGGTGTACATCGGCGGCGGGATTGCGCCGAAGCTCCTGCCCGCACTGCGCAGCGGCGCGTTCGTGCACGCGTTTTGCGACAAGGGCCGCTTCCGCGAGCGGCTCGAAGGCGTCGAGGTGTCGGTCTGCCTCGAGCCGCGGGCCCCGCTGCTGGGTGCCGCGCACGCGGCGGCCGAGCTCTGCTAGTCAGACGACGCGACGCGCCTACGGCTTACGCGACGAGGAATACCTCCGACCCGCAGGGAGAATGAGCGGGCGATCTTGCGAGCGGTATCGTAGAAGCGGGAGGCACTTTGCCATGCGTGTCATGCAACGAGCTGCTCGCGTTGGTTCGCTCAGTCTTTTCCTCGCTGCTTGCGCGCCGCTCGGCACCCCTTCGGCGGCGCTGCCGGGCGAGCCCGCATCCGCCGCGGCGGCGCAAGCAGTGGCGGCGCCGGACCGCAGCGAGGCGGATCGCGCGCTCGACGCCGGGCGCTTCCCGGCCGAGACGCTTGCCTTCTTCGACATCCGAACCGGCATGCGTATCGCCGAACTCGGAGCCGGCGGGGGCTACACCACCGAGCTCCTCGCGCGCGTGGTCGGCCCGACGGGTCGCGTCTACGGCCAGAACCCGAAGGGCATTCTCGAGCGCTTCGCCGAGAAGCCGTGGAGCGAGCGTCTCGCGAAGCCGGTGAACGTTCCGGTCGTGCGCGTCGATCGCGAGTTCGACGACCCATTGCCGCCCCAAGCGAAGGACCTCGACGCCGTCCTGATCGTGCTCATCTATCACGACACCGTCTGGCTCGAGACCGATCGCGAGCGCATGAATCGCGCGGTCTTCACGGCGCTCCGGAGCGGCGGCATCTACGGCGTGATCGACCACAGCGGTCGCCCCGGCACGGGCACCACCGAAACGAAGAGCCTGCACCGGATCGAAGAGAGCGCGCTCGTCTCCGAGATCGCGCGCGCGGGCTTCAAGCTCGACGCCGCGGCGGAGTTCATGCGGAATCCAGCCGACGCGCGCGACTGGAGCGCGTCGCCCTCCGCGGCGGGCGAGCGGCGCGGCAGCTCCGATCGCTTCGTGCTGAAGTTCAGGAAGCCCTGAGAAACCGTCGGCGAGGTCGCTCTCGGGGCTGCTCGCGTCACTTCGCTCGCGCCGGCACGCTCGAGCCGGCGTTCTCGAACAGCGGCAGGTACCGCGCGAAGCCCTCCTCGCGCAGCCGCTCCACGGGCACGAAGCGCAGCGCGGCCGAGTTCATGCAGTAGCGCCGCCCAGCTGGGGGCGGGCCGTCGTCGAAGACGTGGCCGACGTGCGAGTCGGCTTGCGCGGAACGGATCTCGGTCCGCGACACGAGGAGCCGCCGGTCGACCTTCTCGCGGATGTGCCCAGGCTCGAGCGGCCTAGTGAAGCTCGGCCAGCCGGTGCCGGAGTCGTACTTGTCGAGCGAGGAGAAGAGCGGCTCGCCGGAGACGACGTCGACGTAGATGCCGGCGCGGTGGTTGTCCCAGAACTCGTTGTCGAAGGGTGGCTCGGTAGCCTCTTGCTGAGTGACCTGGTACTGGAGCGTCGTGAGTGATCGCCGCAGCCCCGCGTCGCTCGGCTTCTTGAACGTCATGGGCTGCGCGTCGCCCCAGAGTGTCTTCAGGCGCTCGTCGCGGCCGCAGTTCCAGCGGTAGAGCTTGTAGCGGGCGGGGTTTTTCTGGTGGTAGTTCTGGTGGGTGTCCTCGGCGGGGTAGAACTCCCGAGCCGCGACGATCTCGGTGACGATCGGACGATCGAAGCGCCCCGAGGCCTCGAGTCGCTGCTTCGACTCCTCTGCAAGACGGCGCTGCGCCTCGTCGCGCGTGAAGATCGCCGCCCGGTACTGGTCGCCGTGATCGCAGAACTGGGCATCCGGTGTGACCGGGTCGACGTTGTGCCAGAACACCTGGAGGAGTTGCTCGTAGCGGATCCGACTCGGGTCGTACACGATCCGCACCGCCTCCGCGTGGCCGGTGTCACCCGCTGAAACCTGCTCGTACGAGGGATTCTCGGTCTCGCCGCCGGTATAGCCTACGGTCGTCGAGAGGACGCCGGGAAGCTCCTCGAACGGCGACTGCATGCACCAGAAGCAGCCGCCCGCGAAGGTCGCCGTGGTGGTCCCCGGCTCGGCGGCGTCGGCCGGTGCGGCGCCGAACTCTGTCGAGCCGGCGAGTACCACCAGGAGCAGGAGACGAGCCAGAGCGCCAGAACAGGGGCGCATCGAAGATCCTCCGATGATCACCCTCAGCGTACCCCGCCGAGCGAGACGCTGGGTCGCGTCCACGTGGAGGTGCGGCCGAACCAAGGTAGCCCGACGTAGCCGCGCAGCGTCAGCTCGCCGGCGCGACCCATGCGCACGATGCAGCGATAGGTCTTCGCGTTTGCGCAGTTGTAGATCCAACGAGGCTCCGCCTCAGACCGACGAGACATGCAAGCCGACGAAGTCGGCGCGCAGCGAGGCGCAGCCGAGCGAAGCGGGGTGGTCCGGGCTGCGCCCG
>CAYTJA010000350.1:0-2056 GCA_964437835.1 uncultured Spirochaetales bacterium | reverse complement strand
CCGACGCCGAGATCGTCGCGCAGCTCGCCCAGGGGCGGCACGACGACGAACGGGACTATCGGCTCAACCTGGCCGCCGCCCACCTCTCGCTGGTCGGTGGTTTCGAAGCCCTGCTCTGTCTGCCGCTGCTCCGCGGGGTCGAGCACTTCCCCTTCCAGGTCGACACGGCGCGACAGGTGCTCCGCGCCATGCGGGGACGGGCGCTGCTCTGCGACGAGGTCGGCCTCGGCAAGACCATCGAAGCCGGCCTGGTGCTCAAGGAGTACCTGGTGCGCGGCCTGGCGCGCAGGGTGCTCGTCCTGGTCCCGCCGGCGCTGGTCAGTCAGTGGCGGGAAGAGTTGGCCGTCAAGTTCGACGTCGACTTCGTGACCCACGAGGACGCCGCTTTCCGCTCGCTCGGGACCGCGGCCTGGGAGCGCTGCGACCGCGTGATCGCCTCGCTCCATACCGCCAAGCAGCCGGCCCACAGCGCGGTGATCCAGCGGCAGGCCTACGACCTGGTCATCGTCGACGAGGCGCACCACCTCAAGAACCGGGGCACGCTGAGCTGGAAGTTCGTGAACGGGCTGAAGAGCCGGTATCTGTTGCTCCTGACCGCCACGCCGGCGCAGAACGACCTGGACGAGCTTTTCAACCTCATCACGCTCTTGAGTCCGGGCCAGCTCAAGACCCCGGCGGCCTTCCGCCGCGAGTTCGTGGAGCGGGGTGATCCGCGCCGGCCCAGGAACCGGATCAAGCTGCGCGAGCTGCTCATGGACGTCATGGTGCGCAACACCCGCAGCCAGGTGCAGGTCGTTCTGCCGCCACGCCGCGCCGTCACGGTCCGCATGACCCAGACGCCGGCCGAGCACGCCCTCTACGAGGCGACGACGCGGTTCGTGCGGGAGCAGTATCGCGGCGGTGGCAGTCCGCGGCTCATTGCCCGCACGCTTCAGGCGGAGGCGGGAAGCAGTACTGCCGCGCTGCGCGCCACGCTCGAGTCGATGCGCGTGCGCGAGACGCACCGGAGCCCGGCGCTCGATGCGTTGTGCGACCTGGCCGGCGCCGTCTCCTCGGCCGCCAAGGCGGATGCCCTGCTCAAGATCCTGCGCGAGTGTCCGGAGAAGGTGCTGGTGTTCACGCAGTTCCGCGAGACGCAGCGCCTGCTGCTCGAGCTGCTCGAGCAGAACGGCGTCGCGAGCGCCCGGTTCAGCGGCGAGCTCAGCGCCGCCGAGAAGGACCAGCAGGTCGCCGCGTTCGCCCGGGACCGCAAAGTGCTGGTCTCGACCGACGTCGGCAGCGAGGGGCGCAACCTCCAGTTCTGCCACACGATCGTCAACTACGACCTGCCGTGGAACCCGATGAAGATCGAGCAGCGGGTCGGCCGCGTGCACCGAATCGGCCAGACCGAACCGGTGCGGATCTTCAACCTGGCCGCCCGTGACACCATCGAGGACTACATCCTCGAGGTGCTGGACGAGAAGATCAACATGTTCGAGCTGGTGGTCGGCGAGGTCGGCGAGATCCTCGGCAACCTCGAGGACGAGCGGGAGTTCGAGGACATCGTCCTCGACCTGTGGACCAAGGCCGAGTCGGCCCACTCGGCGCGCGAATCGTTCCACCGGCTCGGCGAGGCGCTGGTGGAGGCGCGGGGGAGACACACCGCCGCCAAGGTTTACGACGACGAGCTGTTCGGCCAGGACTTCGTGCCGGAGAGGTGACCCTCACGTGCAGGTGGCGGAGTTCATCGTAAGCTGCATCGAGCGCGCCGGCGGAGCCGCCGAGCCACGTGGATCGGACCGGATCGACGCGCTGCTTCCCGCCGCACTCGAACTTGGAGGAGGCGAGCGCGAGGTGGTCTTGGCACTCGACCCCGTGGCGCTCGGCCAGGAATCGCCCGCGGAGCTGGCCACGATCGGCAGCCCCCTGCTGGATTCGCTGATCGCCCATGCCGCCGCCCGCGGAACCACCTCGGTCGGTCACTTGACGCCCGAACGGCTGAAGAGGAAGGGCCTGCGCGAAGAGGTGGAGCGCACCCTGCGCTTTTCCAACGGTCGCGTCCGCTACGACGAGAGCG
>CAYTJA010000349.1:0-15535 GCA_964437835.1 uncultured Spirochaetales bacterium | reverse complement strand
AGCGGCGTCGCGTGGAACGACCTGGATCCCTCCGCGCTGCCCTACTGGACGCGCAACGTCGTCCCCGGCGGCGACATCGGCGGGATCGTCGGAACCGCAGCCGTCGACGCAGCCGCGGGCCGCATCTACTTCAGCACCGCCCCCGGCGACGGCGCGATAAACGGCCCGCCCGCCGACCCGCAGCACCCGACGATGCACGCGCTCGACATGCACAGCGGCGCGATCGTCTGGAACAACGCCGCGGATCCGAGCTCCTACGCGAGCTTCGCGCCGACCAGCGCGATCCCGGGCGTCGTCTTCGCCGGCCAGGTGCCGGCGGCGAACATGCGCGCGTTCGCGACCTCGAACGGCGCGCTGCTCGGCCAGACGAACCTCACGAATTTCGCGCTGGCCTCGGCGCCCGCGGTGGTCGACGGCATCGTGCTGGTGGGCCAGGGCATCGGCACGATCACGGCGAGCGGGATGTCGTCGTCCGATCTCACCGCACGCGCCGACTCGGAGCTCGTCGCGCTCTGCGTGCCGGGCACTGCGGGCTGCGCAGTCTGTACAGATGGCGCGCTCGACCCCGGCGAGGAATGCGACGACGCCAACGACGACGACGACGACGCCTGCTGGTCGGACTGCGAGGTCACGGATCAGCTGCTGCTGACCGGCCGCGCGCAGGGCGGAACGCTGCGCGCGATCGTCGACGGCGTCGCGATCGAGCTGACGACGACTGCGGGCGACAGCGCTGCCGCGGTGATCGCACAGCTCGCGGCGGCAATCCAGGCGAACGCGGCGCTGCAGGCGCGCGGCGTCGAATTCCTCTCGGCTGCAAATCGCCTGCGCACGAATGGCACCCTGACCGGAATCTCGATCGCGGACGCCGGTCTCGTCTCCGGTCCGCCCCTGCCGGCGCTGCCGCTGCTAGGCCTGCTCGCTTCTGCAGGCGCGGTGCTGAGCTTCGGCCTGCGCCGGCTGCGGCGCAGTCGGAGCAGCTGAATTGCCCGCTCGCGCGCGCGCGTCCGGCGAGCCGCAGCGGGAGCATCTCGGGCTGGTGATCGGAACCGCGGGCCACATCGACCACGGCAAGACGGCGCTGGTTCGCGCGCTGACGGGCGTCGACACCGACCGGCTGCCCGAGGAGAAGGCGCGCGGCATCACGATCGACCTCGGTTTCGCTCCACTCGAGCTGGGCCTGGGCCTGCGCGTTTCCGTCGTCGACGTGCCGGGCCACGAGGGCCTGGTGCGCACGATGGTGGCCGGCGCGAGCGGCATCGACCTCGTACTGCTCGTGGTCGCCGCGGACGCAGGCGTGATGCCGCAGACCCGCGAGCACGTCGCGATCTGCGAGCTGCTCGGGATCGAGCGCGGAATCGTCGCGCTGACGAAGATCGATCTCGCGGCGGAGGACGTCGCAGAGCTCGCCCAGGCGGAAGTCGAGGAGCTGCTCGCGGCGACGGCGCTGGCCGCGGCGCCGATCCTGCGCGTCTCGGCGCTCTCGGGCATCGGCGTCGAGGAGCTGCGCGCGGCGCTGCGCGAGCAGGCGCTCGCGGCGCAGCCGCGCACCTCGCGCACGGGACCGCCGCGGCTCGCGATCGATCGCGCGTTCGCCGCGCGCGGCTTCGGCGCCGTCGCCACCGGTACCCAGCTGGGCCATCCCTTCGCGGTCGGAGACGAGCTCGAGCTGTTCCCGACGGCCCTGCGCGGGCGCGTGCGCGGCCTGCAGGTGCACGGCGAGGCGCGCAGCGCTGCGATCGGCGGCGCGCGCTGTGCGCTCAACCTCCAGGGCATCGAGCGCGACGCGCTGAGTCGCGGCCGCGTGCTCTCGCGCCCCGGCGCGCTCGCGCCGAGCTGCGTTCTCGATGTACGGCTCCGCTGGCTCCGGGTGGCGCCCGCGCTCGAGGGCAGCACCTCGATCGAGTTCCTGGCTGGCACCGCCGAGCGCCGCGGCCGCATCGCGCCGATCGGAGTGGAGGTGCTCGCTCCCGGAAACGTGGGCTTCGCGCGCGTGCATCTCGAGGGGGAGCCGGTCGCGCTGGTTCCGGGAGACCGCTTCATCGCGCGCGGCTTCGCGGCGACGGCACAGGGCGGCGCGACGCTCGGCGGCGGCGAGATCCTCGACATCGCGCCTCCCCACCGGCGGCGCAGCGACCCGCAGCTGCTGGCTGAGCTGCAGCTCCTCGCGAGCGGCGACCTGGAGTGCCGCGCACTCGTGCGCGTGCAGCGCGCGGGCTTTGCAGGCTGCTCCGGCCGCGCGCTCGCGCGCGAGCTAGGTCTCACGGAGCCCGAGCTCGGCCCCGCGCTCGAGGCGATGCGCGAGCGCGGCCTCGCGCTCTCCGCGCGCGGTGGATTCTGGATCGGCGCAGCGGCGCTGGCCGAGCTCGCAGCGCGCCTGCTCGCGGCGCTCGACGCTTTCCACGCGGCAGAGCCCCTGCTTCCCGGGATGTCCGTGGGCGCGCTGCGCGGCGCGCTGCCGCCGAACACGCCGCGCGAGATCGCGGATCTCGCGCTCGAAGGCCTCGCCCTGCGCGCGCAGCTCGCACTCGAGGGCGAGATCGCGCGACGCCCGGCCTTTGCGCCGCAGCTCGCGCCCGAGCAGGCCTTGCTGATCGAAGGCCTGCGAGCGCGGATCCGCGCGGCTGCGCTCGAGACGCCCTCGCTGAAGGATCTCGCCAGCGAGCTCGCGCGCCCCGCGGATTCCCTGCGCCCGCTGCTCGCGCACCTCGAGCGCGAGGGCGCGCTGGTGCGCGCGGAGGGCGAGCTCTGGTTCGATGCGGCGTGCGTCTCGGAGCTGCGCCAGCGCGTGATCGCACACCTGCGCGCGCACGGGCGCCTCGAGACGCCCGCCTACAAGGAGCTGATCGGCGCGACGCGACGCACGGCCGTGCCGCTGATGGAGCTCTTCGACGCGCAGCACCTGACCGTGCGCCAGGGCAATGCGCGCGTCGCGGGGCGCGCTGCGGCGGGCTGAGCCGACTACTGCGGATTACAGCTCGCTCCGGGGCCGGGCAGTGTGTCGAATTCGGCCTTGAACAAGAAGAAGTCAGCGATGCTGACCTTTCCATCTCCGTTCAGGTCGGACTCCGCACAACTAGGATCCAGAATCGGGCCGCTCGCCACCGGAACTGATTTCCCGAGACAGCGGCCGAGCGCGCGCAGGTCTCTGGTCGAGCTGCTGCCGGAATTGTCGAGATCGGCATCGCAGGCGTTTCCGCAGGCGTCCTGATCCGCGTCGACCTGCGAGATATTCGGTACCAGCGTGCAGTTGTCGCTCGAGTCGGGCACCGCATCAGCGTCGCTGTCCGCGCCGTCGCTTCCGCCCGAGCCCCCACCGGCCCCGGAACCGGCGACACCGACCAGCAAGAACACCACTCCTTCGTTCGTCTGACCCGCGCTGTAGAACTGCGCACCGAGCGCGATGTCGTCGAGCCCGTCTCCGTTGATGTCGCCCACGCCCGCAAGCTCGTCGCCGAGATTTGCAAAGGGCTGATTGCCCTCGAGCCGGAAGGACGCGGTCTCCGGAGTGCCACGCGCGATTCCCGATGCACTGCCGGTGTAGGCGAAGACGACCCCTTCGTCTGCGTTGGTGGAGTCTCCCGGGGTCGGATCCTGGAAGAAGGGCGCGCCGATGATCACGTCGTCGAACAGGTCGCCGTTCACGTCACCGGCAGCTGCGACGCTCCAACCGAGCCGGGCATCCTGTTGATTGGAGTCGATCGTCGTCGCGGCTGTGGTCGGATTCGAATTCGGAATGCCACCCGTGCGACCGAGGAAGATGAAAGCGGCACCCTCGTTCGTCTCTCGCTGCCTACCGGGGGCTGGGAATGGCTGGGTTTGGAACAGGGCTCCAAAGGCACCGACGATCACGTCGTCGAAGTTGTCGCCGTTGACGTCGCCCGCGGAGGCGACGCTGACCCCGAGGTTGGCGTTGTTCTGGTTCGCTTCGAGGCGGGTCGTCGCAGTGGTGACGCCGCCGCTGGGGATGCCGCCTGTCCTGCCGTGGAAGATGAAGGCCGCGCCCTCGTTGGGCTGGCCGGAGTTGAATTGCCTGGCGCCGGCGATCATGTCGTCGAAGCCGTCATTGTTCACGTCGCCCGCGATTGCGACGCTCTCGCCGAACAGGACCGGGTTGGACTGGGGCGTGGGCGTATCGACGTTCGATTCGAGCTGGGTCTGGGCCGTCGCGGGATTGCCATCTGCGATACCCGAAGCGCTGCCGTGCCAGATGAAGACCGCGCCTTCCCGCCTCTCGGGGTTGCTGTAGAAACGCGCACCCGCGATCACGTCGTCGAAGCCGTCGTTGTTCACGTCGCCGCTCGCCACGCTCGAACCGAGCTGGGCACCGCCCACGACGGGAGTGATGGCGGGGGGGGAGTAGAGCCTGGAGTCGAATAGATTCGATTCGAGTTGTGTCGCGGCAGTCGAGGGATTTCCGTCTGCGATGCCCGAGGCGCTGCCGAGGAACACGAACACCGCGCCCTCCTGTACCTGGCCCGCGTTGTACATGTTGGCGCCGACGATCACGTCGCTGAAGGCGTCGCCGTTGACGTTGCCGGCGGCCAGACTGAAGCCAAAGTTTCCACGGACCTGGTCGCCCTCGAGCTGGGTGGTCGCGGTCGAGGGATCGGCGTCTGCGATCCCGCTGGGACTGCCGTGAAACAGGAAGACCGCGCCTTCGTCGCTCTGTCCGGAGTCATACAGCGGCGCGCCGACGATCACGTCGTCGTAGCCGTCGTTGTTCACATCGCCTGCGCCGGCAACGCTGAAGCCCAGGCGCGCCTCGACCTGATTCGATTCGAGCAGTGCGACAGCCGTGAGCAGCGGGTCGATCACGACGGGGTAGGCGGCGCCGCTATCGTCGACGACGAGCCGGAGCCGATCGGCCGCGGCGACTTGCATGTGCGCCGGGAGCGCGCGCCCGCGCGCGTCCAAAACGACGAGTTCGTCGTACACGAAAGTGCGTCCCGACGCCGAAGCGAAGGCGACGCCCTCGGCGCGCGCTGCGACTCGCGCTCCTGAGACCGCCAGCTCGAGCGCCAACGGCCCAGCGCCGGGCGGGCGCTGCTCGAGCGTGAAGCCGTGCTCGACTCCCCGCGCCGAATTCTCGTACCACTCGACGATCTCCGGCCGCCGGATTTCGACGCGTGCGGCGTCGCTCGCGAGAGTCCCCGGGCCCACCGCTTCGAGCTCCGACCCGCGACCGATGCCCGCGAGCGCGAGCTCGAAGAGCGGCGCCCCGGCGCCGCTGCGCTCCTCGATGCGGGCGCCGCTCGGTGTGAAGTAGGTTCGGACTGCGTGCGCGCGATTCGGCGCCTGCAACCCGCGCGGCGTCCAGCTCGCTCGGTACTCGGCCGCGGCGATGCCGCGCTCCGCGGCTCTGCGCACTTCGCCGTTCGGGGCCAAAGCCGCTGCAGTTCCGAGTGCCGTGTGCCCTGGGCTCCCGCTCGACTGAGGCTGCAGTCGAGCGGCGAGCGCGACTGCGCCGACGGCGAGAGCGACCGCCAGGAGGGCGATGCCCGCGCTACTCCGCTTGCGCCGGCCGCATCCGCTCGTGGCTGCTGAACTCATCGTTTGGCTCCCGTCGACGTCGCGCTGTGACTGCGCCCAGCGTGCCAAGAGTCGCTGCGGTCGGGCACGCAGTGCCCTCGGCACGCATCCGTTTTCCGGAGCGATAGCTTAGCGATTCGAACTGGTGAAAATCGGCTCTAGGACAGCATGAAGCGACTCGCGGCGTCAACCCTCATGCGTGGGTCGGCGTGCCGTTGCATGCGGGCAGCCGGGCTCCCCCGTCGCGGCCACCCTGCGCGGGGCCAGCGCCGCTGGCGGGCCGCGGGTGCGGGCTCGAAAAATCGAGCTGCCCCGGCAGCTGTGCTTCCTGCGATCCTGAGGCTGGCCACTGCCGCTCAGGCGCAAGGCCTTCGCACCGGAGTCCTCCCATGAGCCTTCATCCCCAGCTGCTGTCCCCCGGTCGCATCGGATCGCTCGAGCTGCGCAACCGGATCCTGATGTGCCCGATGGGCGACGATCAGGCGACCGACAACGGCTTCGTCACCGATCAGCAGATCGCGTACTTCGAGGCGCGCGCGCGCGGCGGCGCCGCGCTGCTGCTCGTCGGCTCGGTGGGGATCAGCGCGCCCGACGGGCTCGCGAGCCCGCAGCAGAGCGCGATCGCAGACGACTCGTATCTCGAGGGCTGGTCGCGGCTCGCAGCCCGCGTGCACGCGCACGGCGCGCGCGTGGCGCTGCAGCTGGTGCACAACGGCAAGAGCTCCGTCAACGACATGATCGCGGGGCGCCCGCTGCTCGTGCCCTCGGTTCCGAAGCCGCCGGTGGCGGATCCGCTGATGCGGATGCTCACGCCCGAAGAGGCGGCGTCGATCGGTACGCCTGCGACCGTGAAGGCCCCGCCGATCATCTATCAGGTGATGACGCGCGCGGACATCGCGCGCATCGCCCTGACCTACGCCACTGCTGTCGACCGCGCGCGCCGTGCCGGCATCGACGCCTGCGAGCTCCACGCGGGCCACGGCTATCTGATCGACAACTTTCTCTCGCCGACGAGCAACCAGCGCAGCGACGAGTACGGCGGGCCGGTCGAGAACCGCGCGCGCTTCCTGGTCGAGATCCTGACGGCGATCCGGAAGCGCGTTGGCCGCGCTTACCCCGTCTGGTGCCGGATCAACGCCACCGAGTATTTCATCGACGGCGAGACGCTCGCGGACGCCTGCCGCGTGGCCGAGCTCGCCGAGGCCGCGGGCTCGGATGCGTTCCACGTCAGCAGCTATGCCAATCCCGCGCTCGCGATCGGCTACACGCAGGCGCACACGACGCACCAGCCCGGCAGCATGCTCCCCTACGCCGCAGCGATCAAAGCCCGCGTCTCGGTGCCGATCATCGCGGTCGGCCGCATCGAGCCCGATCTCGCCGAACGCACGCTCGCGGAAGGCAAAGCGGACTTCATCGCATTCGGGCGCAAGCTGCTCGCCGATCCCGAGCTTCCGAACAAGCTCGCGGCCGGAGCTCCCGAAGACGTCCGCCCCTGCATGTACCACTACCGCTGCATCAGCCAGATCTTCCAGCGCGATCACGTGTTGTGTGCGGCGAATCCGCTGACTGGCCGCGAGACGACCCTGCAGATCGAGCCCGCCTCCGCGCCGAAGCGCGTGCTCGTGATCGGCGGCGGCCCGGCGGGCATGGAAGCCGCGCGGGTCGCGAGCCTGCGCGGGCACCGGGTCACATTGATCGAGGCGAGCCGCCGGCTCGGCGGCCGTTTCGCACTCGCCGCGCGCACCTCGGAGCCGAACGCGCAGCTGCTCGCGTGGCTGGAGCGGCAGCTCGCGAAACAGCAGATCGAGGTCCGGCTCGGGACGACCGCGAGCGCTGAACAGGTAGCCACACTCGGCTTCGACGCCGTGCTCGTCGCGACCGGCGCGCACTGGCCGCGCCCCTCGCTGCCGGGAGCGCAGCAGCCGCAGGTCTGGGACCTCGACGGGATCGCGCCGTGGATCGACGACCCGAACGCGCGCGCGCGCGGATCGGTCGTGGTGATCGGCGGCAACAAGGCGGGCTTGGCGCTCGCCGCGGTCGCTCGCGCGCGCGGCGCGAGCGCCGTCACGGTGCTCGAGGCGAGCGACGTGTTCGCCGCCGCGGTCGGCATGGTCGGGCGCTGGCGCTACGTGCACGAGGCGCGCGAGCAGGGCATCAGCCTCGAGCCGCGCGCCGAGCTGCTCGCGATCGACGCCAAGCTCGTGCGCTTCCGCGACGCCGAAGGCCGCCAGCGCGAAGTCGAGGCCGAGCAGGTATTCCTGACCAGCGGCGCGCGCCCCGACCCGAGCCTCGCGGACGAGCTCGTTCGCCGCGGCCTGCGCGCGCAGGCCCTCGGCGACTGCCGCGAAGTGCGCTTCGTCGAGGGCGCCTTCCTGGACGCAACGCGCGCCGCGGCGGCGCTCTGAGCGCCCCAGGCCGTACCCTGAAAATCCGGTTTCCGAACCCGGATTTTCAGGGTAACCGGCGGCCCCGGAGCACGCCTGGCGCGATCGCTTCCGTCCGAGCCGTATTGAACCCGAGTTGCTAACTCGTTTTTACATGGAAAAAACGAGTCATGCATGCGCGATTGACCACACCGCCGGAGCGGAGCTTTTTCCTCTTCGGGCGCCGCGGGACCGGCAAGACCGCCTGGCTGCAAGGGCAGCTCGGCGACGCGCTGTCCTCGATCTGCTGCAATCCGGCACCTATCAGCCGACTGCGTGCTCTACGGCGAGCGCGGACTGGTCGCATTCGAGATCAAGCGAAGCGATCGCGTGCGCGATGAAGATCTCGCAGGGCTGCAAGCGTTCCGCGAGGACTACCCGATGGCGCGCACCTTCCTCATCCACCCGGGAACGCGGCGCGCCCACTCGCGAGGCGTCGAGATCCTCCCGATGGCCCATGCCCTGAAGCACCTGGACGAACTCCTCGGCGCAGGTGGATCCCAGCCGAAGCTGAGCAAGGGGCACCGGAAGCGCCCGACGCGCTGAGCTCGCCTGCTGGCTCGTCACCGCTCACACAGCGTGGCGGCTTTCGCATATTTGGGACTGGTCAGTCGGCTCTGATTTCCGGATGTTCGATTGGCTGAGAGGCAGCGAAGCCGAGATCTCCCTCGAGCCACTCGATCAGCCGTCCGCCACCTTTTCTGATCCCGACGACCAACGATCATCGGCCGTCGATTCCCCACTTTCTTGTTCTACGCGCCTGATAGGTGTGAGCCGCCCTTTCCGATCAGGCAGTTCGATCAAGAGGCCGAACAGCGACGATGTCGTTGTCGGCAACGCGACGAACGTCGCTTAGATGGAGTGTCAAGACAGCGCCAGTCTTCCCGGAGGCCGTAACAAACTCGACCTCGAGTCCGTCGGGCTCATACGTCTCGACCACCGCGCCAAGATCTCCGGCCCGGAGGCCATGAGCAGGTAGATCCCGTGTGAGAACTACGCTTTCGAGAATCTCGAAGTGCATGGTCACCTCTCAGGCATGACCGTCACGAAGCGCGGGGCGGTGTCGCCAGTCCGTATGATCCAAATAGACACGATCACCGCCGATCGCCCGTTCGGCCCTCTCAAGCTACTCCGAACCGTGTACTTCTGCCCGTAGGGCGTCAGCTGCGCAACCTCCGCCTCGTCCCTCGAGGCAGCGTTCCGAAGCGCAGACTCGAGATCTTGCCAGGTGGCAAGGCTGAACCCCAGAGTCTCGAAGAAAGCCGATTTGAAACGTCCGACAGGATGCGATGGGGAGAGGATGTAGTCTCGGAGCTTGCGAGCATCAATAACCGCTTGCTCTCCCGCCGGAAGCTTCACGCTGTCTCTCTCTCAGGTACGACTAACGTATCAATGCCTTAGCAGGTTTCTGACAAATGGTTTCGAGGAGGTTCGAGGGAGGACCGCCCACTCACCATAGAAGTTATCCGCCAATTTCGGGTTCCCGTGGTACCGCTCGGCATCGAACCCGATGCTAAGTCTGCGCCGACCGCCGACGCGCTTTCGGCAGCAGGGCAGCCCGAACAGCCCACTGACAAGCGTCTCGACGCGGGCGATCGACTCTCCCCTTGTGACGATCACTTCAACCAACCGGGAATGGGCTTTCCTGCCTGATTGATAGCTCCCGAGCGTCTTCCTTGAGTTGATCCGGCGTGCGCTCCCGTCAATCCTTCATATCGTGCAACGTTCGGCGCGCATCCTTGCCTATTTTTTTTGAATTTCCTGGTTCCCGTGAGGGAGTGGTCAGGCTACTACGGCGAGGGTTGCATCCACAGCAGGATCCCAGCTGCCACATGAGAACGCGCCTTGCTCGAGAGCTTCAGTACTCGATGCAGCGCAGGATGTCGCGGCGGGCGTCGAGGGGGTGCAGGGTCCAGGCATAGCGGTCGCCCTGGGCGGGCGCGTGGAAGAGCTCGCCCGAGTTGCGCCAGCCGTCGAGGACCAGCGATTCGGTCCAGGCGTTTCCGAGCGGCGCGATCGCGGGGGTGTTGTGCTCGCGCCAGCGGTTGCCGAGCTGGGCGACGAGCCACCAGGTCTGGTAGTGCGTGTACGGTACGCGTTCGATCTCCCGCAGCAGGTCCTCGGCCCAGTGGCAGCAGAGACCGCGCGGGCGCAGGCCCAGGTGCACGAAGTTGTTGTGCAAGAGCGGGGGCCAGACCATCCGGTAGCGCGCGGAGAGGCGCGCGCTGCCCTGCAGCGCCGCACGCGCGATCGCCGTGGCTTCGGCCGCATCTCCGGGGCCCGGCAGCGCCAGGATCGCGTCGCGCAGCGTGACGATCGCTTGCGGGTCGACCGATTCCGGGTTGCGGCTGCCGCCGGCGCAGCCCGCGAGCAGCGCCACCGCGAGCATCGCGGCGAGGCGCCGCGTCAGTCCGAAACGCAGGAGAGCGAATCTCCGAAGCGACTCCAACGCGTCTCTCCGGCGAGCAGCTTGATCCAGGTCCACGGATTCAGCATCGAGGCCCAGCTCTCGCGGTTGTTCCAGGACCAGTAGATCAGAAAAGCCGGGCCGCGCACGTTCTGCATCGGCACGAAGCCCCAGCCGCGGCTGTCGTTCGACTCGTCGCGGTTGTCTCCCATCGCGAAGAAGTGGCCCTCGGGAACCACCACGCGCGCGAGCTGCTGGCCCGGCGAGAGCGGGTGGTCGAGCGCGACGTGGCGGCAGCTGCCCCGTTCGGACGGCAGCGTCTCGCTGAAGGCGCGCAGCTCGTAGCCGTGCTCGTTCGTGAAGAGCTGACCCGTGTCTTCGAGCTCGAGCTTCTGATCGTTGAGCCAGACGCCGCGGGCGTTCACCTCGAGCGTGTCGCCGGGCAGCCCGACCAGGCGCTTGATGAACGCATCGCTGGGATAGTCGGGACAGCGGTCGAGCGGACAGATGTCGCCGCCCTTGCGGCCGAGGTCGAAGACGATCACGTCTCCGCGGCGCGGCTCGCGCAGCGCGGGCAGTCGGATCTCGGTGCCGGGAAGCTTCGCGCCGTAGACGAACTTGTTCACGAACACGTGATCGCCGACGAGCAGCGTCGAGAGCATCGACTCCGAGGGCACGTAGAAGGTCTCGAGCACCAGCGCGCGGATTACGAGCGCGAGCGCGACGCCGCCCACCAGCGGTCCGAACTGATTCCAGAGCTGGGCGAGGAAGGAGGCCTCGCGCTCGGTCGCAAAGGGGCTCTCGGGCGGGAGCTCCGCACCGCGCTGCGCCGAGCGCGAACGCCTTTTTCGGTCGCGGGCTATGACGCGAAGAACGGGTTCACGGAGGCCCGCGCCCAGTCGAGGACGGAGACGTCCCAGGGCAGGAGGAAGCCGCCGTTGGGGAAGATCCCCAGGTACAGCACGAAGAACGCACAGAAGCCCAGCACGGCCATTTCGGAGACCGAGGTCACGAGGCGCGGGCCCTGCTCCGCCGGATCGCGCATGTACATCAGAACCGGGATCCGCAGGTAGTAGTAGAACGAGACGACGCTCATCAGCAGGCCGATGATCGCGAGCGGGATCTGGTCTGTCGCAGCGGCGGCCATGAAGATCTGGAACTTCCCGATGAAGCCGACGGTGCCCGGGATGCCCGCGAGCGAGACCATGAAGAGCGTCATCAGCGCCGCGAGGGTCGGGCGCTGCTGTGCCAGGCCCGCGAGCGACTCGACCTGCTCGCAGTCCTGCCCCTGCTGCGCGAGCGCGACGATCACGCCGAAGGCGCCGAGGTTCATCAGCGTGTACGCCACGAGGTAGAACAGGATCGCCGAGTAGCCGTCGCTGCCGCCGGCCACGAAGCCGATCAGCAGGTAGCCCGCGTGCGCGATCGAGGAGTACGCGAGCAGGCGCTTCAGGTTGTCCTGCACCACGGCCATCAGGTTGCCGACGATCACCGAGGCCACTGCAAGCCCCCAGAGCAAGCCCTCCAGCGTCTCGCTCATCGGCGCGAGTGCGAGGCCCAGCACGCGCAGCAACGCAGCCACGGCCGCGGTCTTGACGGCGACCGACATGAACGCGGTCACGACCGAGGGCGCGCCCTCATACACGTCCGGCGTCCACTGGTGAAAGGGCACGCTCGAGATCTTGAACGCGAAGCCGACCAGCAGCAGGCCCAGGCCGACCAGCGCGAGCGGGCTCTCCGGGTCGAAGCCCGCGCGGATTCCCTCGAAGGAGGTCGCACCGGTCGCGCCGTAGAGCAGCGCCATGCCGTAGAGCATCACGGCCGTCGCGAAGGAGCCGATCAGGAAGTACTTGAGCGCCGCCTCGTTGCTGCGCAGCTTGCGGCGGTCGAAGCCCGCGAGCACATAGACGGGGATGCTCATGGTCTCGAGGCCGACGAAGACCGCGATCATGTCGACCGCGCCGACCATGAAGAGCATTCCGGAAGTCGAGAGCAACACCAGCGCGTAGAACTCGCCGTGATTGATGCGCATCGCGTCGAGATAGGTGAGGGCGAGTCCGCAGGAGAGCAGCGCAGCGACGCAGAGCAGCGCGCTGACCAGCGCCGAGAAGCGGTCGAGCTGATACAGCGGATGGGCGGGGTCGAAGGCGCGCGCCTCGCCTCCCGCAAACGCGACGCCCGCCATGCAGGCCGCGACGAAGAGCGCGGCCACCGAGACGCTGCAGATGTAGACGCCGATCCGGTGGTCGCCGAGCGACTTCATGCGCGAGAGGCCGACTTCGAGCAGCAGCACCAGCATCGCGCCGATGCCGAGCGTCGCGATCGGCGCGACGACGGAGAGATCGAGCTCGGGCGGCTGGATCACGGCTCGCTCCCAGGGTCCGGCGCTGCGATGGCGAAGAGCCCCTGCGACGGCGCCGCCGCGGAGAGCCCGCCGCGGCTCTCGATCTGTCGCAGCAGCTCGAGCACCGAGGGCTCCACGCGGCGCAGCAGGGTCTCGGGGTAGAGGCCGATCCAGAACATCGGGAGCAGCATCGCGAGCATCACGAATTTCTCGCGCAGGTCGAGATCGATCAGACCCTGGTTCTCGGGATTCGAGACCGGCCCGAAGAACACACGGCGGTACATCCAGAGCATGTAGGCCGCGCCGAGCACGACGCCCGAGGTCGCGATCACGGTCGCGCCCGGATGCGTCAGGAAGGAGCCGAGCAGGATCAGGAACTCGCCGACGAAACCGTTCAAGAACGGCAGACCGATGCTCGACATCGTCGTGATCGCGAAGCAGAGCGCGTACACGGGCATCGGCTTCGCGATGCCGCCGAAGGCATCGATCATGCGGGTGTGGCGGCGCTCGTAGAGCATGCCGACCAGCAGGAACAGCGCGCCGGTCGAGAGCCCGTGGTTGACCATCTGGAGCACGCCGCCGTTCAGGCCCTGCGCGTTGCCCGCGAAGATGCCGAGCATCACGAAGCCGAGGTGCGCGACCGACGAGTAGGCCACGAGCCTCTTGATGTCGGTTTGCACCATCGCGACCAGCGATCCGTAGACGATTCCGATCACTCCGCTGCCGATGATCCAGGGCGAGAGATCCGCCGCGCCGGCCGGAAACAGCGGCAGCGCGAAGCGCAGGAAGCCGTAGATCCCCATCTTCAGCAGGACGCCAGCCAGCACCACCGAGCCCGCGGTCGGCGCCTCGACGTGGGCGTCGGGCAGCCAGGTGTGCAGCGGGAACATCGGAACCTTGATCGCGAAGGCGAGCGCAAAGGCCGCGAAGAGCCAGCTCTGGCTCTTCCACCAGACCGCCTCGCCTTGGAGCGGCACGAGGGTATCGAGCAGGCCCAGCGCCTCCATGCCGGGCGGCGCCACGAGATCGAAATTCAACGTGCCCGTCTGCTCGTAGTGCAGGTAGTAGAGCACCAGCATCGCGAGCAGCATCAGCAGCGAGCCGGACATCGTGAACAGGAAGAACTTCACGGCCGCGTAGATGCGCCGCGGCCCACCCCAGATTCCGATGATGAAGTACATCGGGATCAGCATCACTTCCCAGAACAGGTAGAACTGGAAGACGTTCAGTGACACGAACGCGCCGAGCATGCCCGTCTCGAGGAAGAGCATGAAGAAGATGTAGCTCTTGACCGATTTGGACGGGTCGTGTGCGGAGGCGAGCAGCACCACGGGCATCAGGAAGGTCGTCAGTAATACGAGCACCAGGCTGATGCCGTCGATGCCTACGAAGTAGTTGATCCCGTAGCTCGGAATCCAGGAGCGGTACTCGACGAACTGATAGCCCGGGTTGGTCGGATCGAATGCTGCGAAGAGCTGCAGCGAGAGCAGGAAGCAGAGCGCCGTCGTCGCGAGGCCCGCCAGCCGGAATACCGAATCGGGGAGTCCGCGCAGGGTCGCCGCCGCGGCGACCAGCACCACGCCCACCGCGAGCGGTAGGAAGGTGATCGCCGAGAGCAGGAGCTGATCCACGGCCGGAGCCATCGCGTTCGCCCTTCCCTGCGCCTACCGGAGCAGGTAGCCCACGATCGCGACTGCGCCCGCGATCATGAAGAAGACGTAGCTCTGCGCGAGCCCGCCGTGCAGATGGCGCAGGCCGTGGCTTGCCAGCGCGCGCACGCTCTTGGCCGCGCCGTTCACCGCGATGCCGTCGATCAGTCCCGCATCGACGACCCGGTAGAGGACGCGATCCGAGATGAACACCGTCGGCTTGACGATCAGCGCGTCGTAGAGCTCGTCGATCCAGTATTTTTTCGCGAGCATGCGGTGGAGCGCCGGCAGGGCATTCCCGAGCTGAACGGCGAGCGTGGGGCGCGAGAAATAGATCAGGTAGGCCAGGCCGAAGCCCGCCAGCGCGACCGCGATCGCGGCGACGGCCATCAGGTACTCGGTCGCGTGCTCGAGGTGATGCGGCTCGCCCTGCGCAAGCACCGGCGCGAGGAAGTTTCCGAGGCTGTTCGATTCCGGGATCCCGAGCAGATCGCCCCAGACCTGCGGCAGCCCCATGTAGCCGGCCGTGACCGAGAAGAACGCGAGCACGAGCAGCGGCACCAGCACACTGCGGCCCGGCTCGTGGATCTGCTTCTGGAGCTCCGCCGAGGCGCGGCACTCGCCCGTGAAGGTGCGGAAGAAGAGCCTGAACATGTAGAAGGAGGTGAGGCCGGCGGTGGCGAGGCCGATCGCGTACAGCGCGTGGTGCCCCGGCACCTGCGACGCGTAGGCGCCCGCGAGGATCTCGTCCTTCGAGAAGAAGCCCGCCAGGCCCGGCGTTCCGGCGATCGCGAGCACACCGACCAGGAAGGTCCAGGCCGTGATCGGGATCCTGCGGAACAGCCCGCCCATCTTCTCGATGTCCTGCTCGTGGTGCATCGCGAGGATCACCGAGCCCGAGCCGAGGAAGAGCAGCGCCTTGAAGAACGCGTGCGTGCCGAGGTGGAACACGGCCGCGCCGTAGGCGCCGCAGCCGGCCGCGAGGAACATGTACCCGAGCTGGCTCACGGTCGAGTAGGCCAGCACCTTCTTGATGTCGGTCTGCACGATGGCGATGGTGGCGGCGAAGAACGCGGTGGTCACGCCGATCACGGCGATCACTGCCGAGGCCTCCGGCGCCTGCAGGTACACGCCCGACATGCGAGCCACGAGGTACACGCCGGCGGTGACCATCGTCGCGGCA
>CAYTJA010000348.1:0-19786 GCA_964437835.1 uncultured Spirochaetales bacterium | reverse complement strand
GATGAAGATGCAGTTGAAGGGGATGACCGTGCCCCAGAAATGGATCTTGCCCAGGGTCTCGTTCATCATCTTTCCGAACATCTTCGGGAACCAGTAGGTCACGCCCGCGTAGGTCCCGATGATCGCGATCGGGAAGAAGGTGTAGTGGAAGTGGGCGAGCACGAAGTAGGTGTCGTGGAAGTAGATGTCCGCGCCACTCGCTCCCAGGAAGATGCCCGTCACGCCGCCGATCAGGAATTCGGCGATGAAGGCCAGGGCCCAGAGCATCGGCGTCGTGAGCGTGATCGAGCCCTTGTAGAGCGTCGCGATGTAGACGAAGCACATCTCGGCGATCGGGATCGAGATCAAGAGCGTCGTGATCGTGAACACGTGCGCCATGCGCGGGTCGATGCCGGCGACGAACTGGTGGTGCGCCCAGACCGTGAACGAGAGCACGCCGGTGCCGATCGCCGTGTGCAGCACGGTGCGGTACGCGAAGAGCTTCTTGCGCGAAAAGACCGGCAGGATCTCTGCGACGATGCCCAACGCGGGCAGCAGCACGACGTAGACCTCCGGGTGGCCGAAGAACCAGAACAGGTGCTGCCACAGCACCGGATCGCCGCCGCGCTTGGGGTCGAAGAACGCGGTGCCGAGGTTCTGGTCGAAGAAGAGCATCACGGCGCCGGCGAAGAGGGGGCCGACCGAGGCCATGAACAGGATGCTCGCGATCACGATCATCCAGACGACCATCGGCACGTCGCCCATCTTCATTCCGGGCGCGCGCGCGTTCATCGCCGTCGTGATGAAGTTGATACCGCCCATCAGGAAGGCCGCGAACTCGAGCGCGACGGCCAGCACCCAGAGCGAGGCGCCGATCGGCGTCAGGTTGTAGTTGGCGACCGCGGAGAGCGGCGGATAGGCCGTCCAGGCTCCGCCGAAGCCGCCGCCGGGCACGAAGAAGGACGCGAGCAGCACGATCGCCGAGAGCAGGAAGACCTGATACGAGAGGCGATTCAGCCGCGGAAACACCATGTCGTCGCAGCCGACCATCAGCGGGATCAGGAAGTTTCCGAAGGCCGCGATCAGCACCGGCATCGCGACCCAGAAGATCATGATCGTGCCGTGGTTCGTGATCAGCGAGTTGTAGTCGGTCGGCGTCACCAGGCCGTAGCCGGGCACCGGCGTGCCCGGGAAGGCCATCTGCCAGCGGAACGCGTACGAGAAGTAGCCGCCGATCAGCGCCATGAACATGCCCGTGAACATGTATTGCATCGCGATCATCTTGTGATCGGTCGAGAGGACGTACTTCTCGACGAAGCTCGGCTCGTGATGATGCGCGTCGTGGGACGCGGCCGATGCGACGCCAGCGGGCTCCGCCATGGCTCTCCTCGTCTCCCTGGGCCTAGATGCCAGTGACCGCCGCGAGGGCGGTGGGTGCGTGCTGCGACATGAACATGGCCTGCTGCGCAGGAGTCTCGACGAAGATGCGAGCCGCCATCAGTCCGTGGCCGATGCCGCAGATCTCGGCGCACTGGATGTCCCACTCTCCGGTCTTGATCGCCTCGAACCAGCCCTTGATCACGCGGCCGGGGATCGCGTCCTGCTTGAGTCGGAAGACCGGCACCGAGAAGCTGTGCAGCACGTCGCGAGACTCGAGCTCGAAATGGTAGACCTTGTCCTTCTCGATGTGCAGCTCGTCGACGAGCGCGATGTCGTCGGCGGTGTCGAGCACACGATCCGGCCCGGGATGCACGAAGGTCCAGGCCCACTGCTGGCCGATCACGCGCACCGTCGCGTAGGGCTCGGGCAGCCGCTGCTTCACTTCGACCCAGACCCTCACCGCGCCGACGATGATGAAGACGTCGCAGACGAGCACGAGCAGGTGCGGAATCGTGATCCAGCGCTTGAGCTCGGGCTCGTTGCCGGTGATGTACTCGGCCTTGCGGCCTGCTTTCTTGCGGAACGCGAGAATGAAGTAGAAGAAGACGCCCTGGGTCACGACGAACCAGAAGCCTACCAGGTAGCCAATCAGGTTGATGAGGCCGTCGACGTCGTCGGCGTAGGTGGAGACCTGGTCGATGAACAGCGAGATCATGGGCGCACCTTCACAGGATGAAGAGGAAGACGACCGCGATGAAGAGCCCGATGCCCGCCATCGAGATCGCGAACACGCGGCTCGCCAGATCCTCGCCCGAATACTCTTTGGACATGGTCGACTCTCCTGCCCTACTCGCCGGTGAGGGTCTGGATGTAGGCGATCAGATCCACGATCCCCTGCTCGTCCGCGATCGTCATGGACATCGGGCGCATCAGGATGCCCTCGGTGTCCTGCAGGCTCGCGCCGCGCAGACCCTTCCGGTATTTCTGCATCTGCGAGAGCAGGTACCAGTCGCTCTGATACGCGAGCGGCGGCCCGTTCAGCACCTGCAGGCCCTCGCCCTTGGCTCCGTGGCACGCAGCGCAGAGCGCATAGGCCGTCTGGCCGCGAGCGACGTCACCGCCCACGAGGGTGTTCTCCGGCTTCACGGGCGGCAGCGCCGCGACGTACGCGGCGACCAGCTTCACCTCGGCCTCACTGCGCAGGTAGCGGGACATCGGCCGCATGCGCAGGCCGGCGGTGTCGTCGGGATGCGCGCCGCGCACGCCCGTCTTGAACTTCGTGAGCTGCCGCTCGACATACCACGCGGGCAGTCCGGCGATCGCGGGCGACTCGATGGCCGCGTTGCCCTCGCCCGCGCTGCCGTGGCAGGTCTGGCACAGCTGGAAGTAGTCGGAGCCCTCGAGCTCGGCGGCAGCAGGGCCGCCGAAGGTGAGCGCGATCGCCGCCGACACCCAGGCCTGCCGCAGCGCACCCGTTCGTCTCGCCGCCATCTGCATCCTTCTCGGAGCTCGAGGCTCCCACGCCGTGGGCAACCCGCTGCCCATTCGCGCGATCGATCTTCGCTCTCGGTCCGTGGGGGGCCGAGGCTGCCGATGCGCTCGGGAGCCCCGGATTCCGGGCTGAGGGGTAGCCATCGACGTCCGGAACGTCAAGCATCCAGGAGTCGAGAATCGCGCAGGGTTTCGTGACTGCGGAGCATTGTCCCAGCAAGAAAAATCAAACAATGTTCTACATCTCTGGCTGTGCGCCCGGATTGAGGTGATAGAGCAGCACGTAGATCGCGATTCCAGTCAGCGAGACGTAGAGCCAGATCGGCCAGGCGACGCGCGCGAGGCGCCGGTGGCGCTCGCGGTCGCCGCGGAAGCCGAGCCAGAGCAGCCGCCCCGCGAAGATCGGGACCGTCATCGCGAGCAGCAGGTGGGAGAACAGCAGCGTCAGGTACGCGCTGCGCGCCGCCCCCGAAGCCTGGAAGGTCGTATTCTCGAAGCCGCGCGAGGCCTTGTGGGCCACGTAGCAGATCAGGAAGAGGCCCGAGACCCCACTCGCGCAGAGCATCGCGCGGCGATGCGCGTCGATGCGCCCGCGCCGGATCCAGATGCGCCCCGCGACGAGCAGCGCGGTCGAGATGCCGTTCAGACACGCATTCACGGCCGGGAGAAACGAGAGGTCCACGCTGGCCTGCCCGCTCAGGCGAGGGCGAGCGCGCGGTCGATCAGCATCGCGCTGAACAGCGCGAACAAGTAGAGCAGCGAGACGTGGAACAGGCTGCGCGCGGCCGCGTCCGTCTGCTCGCGCAGCACGCGGACGCAGTGCCAGACGAACCAGGCGTCGAGCAGCAGCGCGGCGCAGAAATACGGCATCCCGAGCAGATCGAGCGGAACCGGCGCGAGCGTGACCGGCACTAGGCCCAGCGCATACCAGAGCATGCGCCAGCGCGTCGGCTGGTCGCCGATCACGTTCGGCAGCATCGGGATCCCGGCAGCCAGGTAGTCCTGCTTGCGGAACAGCGCGATCGCCCAGACGTGCGGCGGCTGCCAGAAGAAGATGATCGCGAACAGGATCCAGCCCGCGGCACCGACAGAGCCGTGCACGGCGGCGTCAGCGATCAGCGGCGCCGCGGCGCCGGCCGCACCGCCGATCACGGCGTTCCACGACGAGCGGGGCTTGAGCCAGACGGTGTAGACGAAGACGTAGAACAAGATGCTCGCGACGCCGAGCGCCGCGGCCACGGGCCCGCCGACTGCCTGCAGCACGAGGGTCGAGATCAGCGACAGCGCGAGACCGAAAAAGAGCGCCGCACGCGGAGCGATCTCTCCGGCAGGCAGCGGCCGCTGCCGCGTGCGCTCCATCCGCGTGTCGAGATCGCGCTCGAGGTAGCAGTTGAGCGTGTTCGCGGCGCCGGCTGCGAGCGCGATTCCGAGCAGCAACACGAACGCGAATCCGGTTCCGGGCCAGCCCTCCGAAGCCATCGCGAGCACGGGCAACCCCGTGAAGATCACGAGCAGCAGAATGCGAGGCTTGGTGAGGGCCAGGTAGTGCCGGATCACCTGGGCTGCGGCCACGGCTGACCTCCGTCTCGCTCGGCTCGGTGAGTTCCACGGTGGAATGTGCGGCGCAGCGCACCCGAAACGCAGCTATCCGTAACACAGCAGCGCGGGCCGGTCGACGGGCAGAGCGCCGCTCGCCGACCACGAGCCGAGACCGCTCCTCCCGCAAGGGGCCTTGCCCCGCGCAGCGAGGCGCAGCCGAGCGGAGGTCATCCGGCCGGACGGCCGTCGACCACGCGCGCGAGCCAGGCGCCGATGTCGGGGTGGGACAACAGGCCACGCTCTCGGATCCGGTCGGCCCCGATGCGCGCGACCTCCTGGGCGGTGCCGACCTCGAGCGCGCGGCGGGCGTCCTCCTCGGCCAGCCCCGCATCGAGCGCGTGCACGATCTGCTTCATGACCGGAACCGCGCTCGGCGCCGCCGAGAGCTCGCTGATCCCGAGCCCGATCAGGATCGGGATCGCGAGCGGATTGCTGGCCATCTCGCCACACACCGAGACCGGGATCCCCGCGCGCGCAGCGGCCCGCACGCTGCGGTCGATCAGCATCAGCACCGCCGGGTGCAGCGGATCGAAGAGATGCGCGACGCGCTCGTTGCCGCGGTCCACGGCGAGCGTGTACTGGGTGAGGTCGTTGGTGCCGATGCTGAAGAAGTCGCACTCGGCCGCGAGGCGACTCGCGCCGATCGCCGCCGCCGGCACTTCGATCATGATGCCGACCGGCAGCTCTGGGTCGAAGGGCACGCCAGCCTTGGCGAGCTGGGCCTTCGACTGCTCGATCAGGTCCTTCGCGCGCCGCAGCTCTCCGAGCGAGGAGATCATCGGGAGCAGCAGCCGCACGTTGCCCGATGCGCTCGCGCGCAGCACCGCGCGCAGCTGCGCGCGGAAGGCGCCCTCGTGCTCGAAGGAGAGCCGGATCGAGCGACAGCCGAGCTGCGGGTTGTCCTCGTGCCCCATGTCGATCGCGGGAATCCCCTTCTCGCCGCCGAGATCGAGCGTGCGGATCGTGACCGGACGCGGTGCGAGCCAGCGCGCGACGCGCTCGTAGAGCTGCTCCTGCTCCTCCTCCTCCGGGAAGCCGCGGTGCGCAAAAGCCAGCATCTCGGTGCGGAACAGGCCGATGCCGTCGGCTCCGTGCTGCTCGATCAGGCGCAGATCGCTCATCAGCCCCGCGTTGGCCGTGAGCTGGATCGGGCGCCCATCGCGGGTCTGTCCCGGCAGATCGCGGAACGCGTCGAGGTGCAGGACGCTGACCGCGTGTCGACTCCGCGCGCGCTCGTACTCGGCCACCAGCGCCGCATCGGGCGAGAAGAAGATGCGGCCGTCGCCGCCGTCGACGATCGCGCGCTCCTCGGCGCGCGTCGCCGCGAAGATGCCGGCGACGCCCGTCACCGCGGGGATTTCGAGCGTGCGCGCAAAGATCACCGCGTGCGAGGTCGGGCCGCCGTGCTCGGAGACGAGCGCGGCCACCTTGTCGAGCTCGAGCCGCACGAAGTCACCGGGGTAGATGTTCTCGGCGACGACGATCGCGCCGTCGGGCATCGGCGCGGTCTGGTGGCGCACGTCGAGCAGGTGGTACATCACGCGCCGCCCGACTTCCTCGACGTCGGAGACGCGGTCGCGGAAGTAGGGATCCTCGATGCGGTCGAAGGTCTTGCGATAGGCGTCGATCACGGTGCGCAGCGCGTCGAGCGCGTGAGCGCGCGCGCGCACCTCGTCGGAGAGCCGCGAGACGAAGCCCTTGTCCTCCAGGATCTGGAGGTGGGTGTTGAAGACCGCCGCGAAATCCGGACCGAAGCGCTCGGCGACGGTGTCTCGCACGCCGTCGAGCTCGCGCCTGGCGTCGGCGAGAGCGCGCAGCAGGTCCGCCTCCTCCGACGCCACATCGCCGCTCGGGCGGTACTCGACGCGATCGAGGTCGATCGGATCCTCGAGCTTGAACAGCGTGCCGATCGCGATGCCCTGGGCCGCGGGATGCCCGCGGAACTCGACATTCCGCTCGGGCCGCGGAGGCGCGTGCCCGCTCACGCGGATGCCGAGCCTTGCCAGGTCCTGCATCGACTCGGCGCGCTCTTCGTCGCTCTGGTCGACCAGCGACATCAGCCGCGCGTTCATCACGACCGGAGCCAGCAGCTGCGCGCAGGTCTGGAGCAGCGAGATGTCGCCCGGGTCGAAGTGGCGCGGCAGCCGCGTCTGCACGACGAGCACGCCGATCGCGACGCCGCGCATGAACAGCGGCACCGCCATCAGCCCCTCGTAACGCTCCTCGCCGGTCTCCGCGAAGTACTTGAAGTTCGGATGCGACGATGCGTGCTCGGTCGCGACGGGCGCGCGCGTCTCGGCCGCGAGCCCCACGAGCCCCTCGCCGAAGCGCAGCGTGACCCTCCCGACCGCCTGCTTGTGGAGTCCGACGGTCGCGGACAGCACGAGCTGCCGCATGCCCTCACCGGTCAGGTAGAGCGAGCAGACGTCGGCGTCGAGTCGCTTTGCGACGAGGTCTACGACGTTGTTCAGGGTTTCGTCGAGGTCATGGGAGCGCGAGACGATTTCGGCGACGTCGGCGAGCAGCGTCACGCGATCGACGGGGCGCTCCGCGCCCCCGTCTGCGCCCACGGAAGGGGGCGCCTGCGCTCCCTGGGAAGGCTCGCCCGCCATCACGACACCGCCTCGCGCGCGCCCGCTGCGGGCGCTCGCGATGGCGATCTTATCTCAATCCGGATCCGAAGAGCGTTTCGCCCGCGCACCCGCCGCGCGTGCGCTCTGGACGCAGGCGTGCTGCTAGTGACTCGAGAATTCCTGCAGCATCGGCAACAGCGACGTCGACGGGAACACCTGGTCGCGATCTTCGAAGCGCAGACCCAGCGCGAGCAGGATCTTGCGCTTGGTGTCCATGCGGCAGTTCATGCCCTTTTCGACGCTGTGAATGGTCCGGAGTGCGACCTTGGCCTTGCGGGCCAGCTGCGCCTGCGTCATGAGCCGGTTCTCGCGCAATTCGCGCACCCGATTCGGGATGTTCCGGCCGAGGCCGCGCGCAATGTCTTCCATGGCTATCGCACTCCCTGAGGCATTGGACGCGGTCGCGTTTCGCGTCCCGTTCCAGTGAGGCGCGTTTCGACCCGACCCCGGGAATTCTTTAGAAAAAATGAGGCCTTGGAGAAGTTTCGCGGCAGCGCAGAGGCGCTTCGCAGCGCCCCCTGGAAAACGGCCAGGTTGGGGCGCTTCCCCGCACTCTGCAGAGGGGGTCCCGAACCTCAATTGACCCTCTCCAGGGGTTCTCCGGCCGGCAGCTCCGCTGCGCGAGGGCTTCCGCGGCGGCTACTGGCTACCCTCGCGGGTGCCCTGTCCCCCCCTGCTCCCCCTGCGGAGGCGCCCTTCGGTTGCTGCGTCGCCTGGTGCGGATCGCATCCGCGCTGCTGCTGTTCGCGCTCGCGGCCGCGTCTGGTTTCGGAGTCGCGAGCTGGATCGCGCCCGAGCGCCTGCGCGCGTACACCGAGCGCCAGCTCTCGGCGCTGCTCGGCAGCCCGGTCAAGTTCCGGCGCGTCGCGCTCGGCCTCGGCTTCGGCGTCGAGCTGATCGGCGAAGACGCGCGCTTGTGGGTAGATCCATACGGCGCGCAGCTCCATGTGCACCGGGTCACGGCGACGCTCGACACCACCGCACTGCTCGACGGGCGCTTCGAGATCTCTCGGCTGCTCCTGGACGGCGCGCGATTGCGCCTGCGCCGCGATCTCGACGGGCGGCTGTCACCGCCCCCCTTTGCTCCGCTCGGCAGCTCGGGCTCCGACGCTCGCGAGCCTGCAACCGAGCCCTGGCTGCGCTCGATCCGCGCCGTCGAGGCGGCGGCGCACTGGCTCCTCGGCCGGCGCCTGGTTGCGGAGCAGATCGAGCTGCGCGACTCCGCGCTGCTCTTGACGCAGGATGCGTCGGCGGCCAGCGGCGCCAGGGCGGCCGCTGCCGGCGCCGCACAGCTCTCGCTCGAGCGCCTCCAGGCCCAGCTCAGCTACGGCGCCGATACGCGCCAGAGCCGGCTGCGGATCGCGGGCCGGCTGTTCCGCGGCGATCGACCCTTCGGACGCATCGAGTGGATCGGGCAGCGGAGCCCGAGCGGCGCGCTCGGAATCGAGCTCGCGGCCACCGCGCTCGACCTGCGTGAAATCGAGCCCGCACTCGTGCCGCCGGGCTCGCAGGCGCAGCTCTCTGGGCTCCTGACCGGCGTGCTCGGCGTCGAGACGCGCGCCGGCGGCGGCGAGCGCATCGAGCTCGACCTGCTGCTCTCGGAATTCCAGGGCAATCTCGGCCGCATCACAGGCCTGGCGCCGCTGCGCGGCGAGCGCGTCGCCGCTCGCTTCGAACTCGAGCTCTCACCCACACAGGTCGAGATCGCGCACGCGCGCATCACGAGCGGGGATCTGGAGCTCCAACTCGCGGGCGAAGTGCAGCGCCCGATCAGCGAGCACTCCAGCGCCGAACTGTCCGCCTCGTTCCGCGAGCTGCAGCTCGCGCGCGCGCTGCAGCAGGCAGGCTTCTTCCCGCTGCCGGGACGCCCGCAGGCCGGATCGCGGGTCGAGTCCGGCACGCTGCGCCAGCTCACGGCGCGCGGGCGCTCGACCCTCGCACACTGGCGCGACTTCCTGTCGGGCCGTGACGAGCGGCCCCCGGAGAATTTCTCCGTCGAGGCCGAGCTCGTGGACGGGCGTCTGCTGCTCGACAGCGGCCAGCGACTGGAGTCGATTTCGGGGCAGCTCCGCTTCCGCGGCGACCACGTCGAAATCCACGGCGCGCGCGCGCACCTCGACGGCAAGCCGCTGCCGGTGCTCGAGATCGACCTGGAAGGCGTCTCGCATCTGTTCGCGACGGAGTCGGAGCGCCGCCGGCTCTCGAGCCGTGCGGATCGGCTGCTCGGAATGCGCGCGATCTGGGCGCTGCTGCGCCCCGAGCATCCGGAGGCGCAGACGAGCGGGCCGCCGCGCATCCAGCTCGCGCTCGACCACCTGGATCACCCGGCAATGCTGTGGCCGCTGATCGACGTCGAGGCCGAGATCCACCCGCTCCCACACGGCATCCGCGCCGACGTAAAGCGCGCGCTGTGGGCCGGCGCACCGACCCGCGGCGTCGTCGAGTGGCAGTTCGAGCCCGAGGAGCAGGTGCGCGTCGCGGTCACGCTGGAGCGGCCGATCGCGGTGCCGCCCCCGCGCGAGGATCCCGAGAGCTGGGCGGTCGGGCGCTTCTTCGTCGGGCAGATCGATGCGCGCTCGTGGAAGCAGCAGCAGGCCAGCGGCAGCTTCGAGGCGCAGGGCGCGACTGTGCAGCTCGAGGACATCTCCGTGCTGCTGGTCCCGCGTGGCTCGCTGAACGGAAGCGCACGGCTCGAGCTCGCGGATCCCGAGGCCCTGCCGGTGGAGCTCGATCTCGCGCTCTCGAACGCGGACGTCGGTGGGCTCGCGGAGCAGGTCGGCGTCGCGGCCGGATTGATCTCCGGAACGCTGAGCGGCCGGGGCCAGCTCGAGGGAGCGCTGCGCCCCGGGCAGCCCTTCTTCACGGAGCTCTCGGGGCGGCTCGAGCTCCAGGCTCTCGACGGGCGCATCCGGCGCGGGCTGCCGCCGATCGTCGCGATCGCGCTCGCGAGCGAGACCCTGAATCCGTTCAGGAAGCGCAAGACGTTGCGCTATTCGAAGATCGAGACGCAGCTCGAGCTCGATCGGGGCCGCAGCCGCACCCAGGCCTTCGCGATCGATGGACCCGACCTGCGCATGTTCGCGTCCGGCAGCCTCGACATCGGCCACGCGCCCCACACGCTCGATGCCGACGTCGCGGTGTTCCTGTTCCGCCAGGTCGACCGCGTGCTCGAGCGGATCCCCGTGCTGAACGCGCTGCTGCTGGGCCCGGACGAGAGCATCATGGCGGCCTACTACCAGCTGCAGGGCCCCTGGGATGCGCCCGACGCCTCGGTCTTCCCGCTGCGCACGCTTGCGTCGAGCGGGCCGTTGGGGATCCTGCTCGACGGCGTGCCCCACTTCGTCCAGCGCAGCTTCGAGGCGCTAGGCCAGATGCTCGGGCAGCCGGTCGCTCCGAAGCAGGGCGAGCTCGTGCCCCCCGCGGAGCCGCGCGGCCGTGCCGGGCCGGCGCTGCCGGGAGCGCCTGCACCGCCCGCGGCAGGTCGCTCGTGAGTGCGCGGCAGAGTGGGGCGGCGCGGCGCGCGGGACGCCCGCGCGACGCGCGTGCGAAGCTGATCTCGCGCAGCCGCGCGCTGCGCCTGCGGGAGCTGGCCCGGCGCCGCGGCGAGCGCGTGGTATTCACGAATGGCTGTTTCGATCTGCTCCACGTCGGGCACCTGCGCTTCCTCGAGGGCGCCCGCGCGCAGGGCGATCTGCTCTTTGTCGCCGTGAACAGCGACGCGAGCGTGCGCCGCCAGAAGGGCCCCGGGCGTCCGATCCTCTCCGCGCGCCAGCGCGCGGAGCTGCTCGCGGGCCTCGCGGTCGTGGACTTCGTGCTGATCTTCGGCACGGACACGCCGCGCGCGCTGATCCGCGCGCTGCAGCCGGACGTGCTCGTGAAGGGCGCGGAGTGGGAGCTCGATCAGATCGCCGGAGCCGAGGAGGTCCGCGCTGCCGGCGGCCTGGTGCTGCGGCTGCCGCAGCTCCGCGGCGTGCGCAGCTCGCGGATCCTCGAGCGCGCACGCCTCAGGCCGAGAGCCCGCACGGGCAAGGGCGCAGAGCGCGCCCCGGGGCGAAGAGAATCACCCTGATGCTCTTGGTGCTCCGGCTCACTGCGCGGAACATGTAAGGCGAACTCCAGGCTCGGAGTGCGGCGCATCGAGCAGAGGGGGGGCCGGTCAGCGCGGTGGGGTGCGCTTTCCCAGGCGCCTATCCTCCAAGACAGCAGGACACCGATCGGGTCGAGGGGAAGCTGGGGCATCGCCCAACGTGGTTCAGCAAGGCGGTTGCACGCCCCTCCACGAAGCAGCGATCCGAGGGCACGCCGAGCTCGTTCGCTTGCTCTTGCGCCACGGCGCCGATCCCAGTGCCCGCAACTCGGGAAGCAAGAGTCCGAGCGACCTCGCTCGCGAGGCGGGTCGCGAGGAAGTCGTGGCGCTCTTGGATCTGGCCGTCTAACACCTATCAGACCGGGTGACGTCAAGGACGTGATTTCGAGTGATTTCAGCGTAGACGTCTCCCGGGCGGCGCCGCGGTAGCGTGCTAGCCTGCATGCATGCCTGGCGAGACGATTCGCGACCGAATCATCAAGGCTCTCCAGAGTCTCCCGCCCGACATCTCATATGAGGACGCGATCGAGCGCATCGTCTTCTTGGCGAAGATCGAGGAGGGCCTTGCAGAGCTCGATGCCGGGCAAGGTGTACCTCACGAGGACGTGAAGCGGCGCCTCGGTCTGTGAGGCTCTCGTGGTCGCCTCGGTCGATTGCCGATCTCGAGGCGATTCGCTCCTACATTTGCCTCGATTCCCCGATCTACGCGGACCTCGTTGTCCGCAGAATTACTCATGCGGTAGATCGGCTCGAGCACTTCCCTGATTCCGGTCGGGTGGTGCCCGAGGTCGGCGACGAGCGCCTCCGTGAAGTCATCGTTCGGCCCTATCGCGTTGCTTATCGGGTCCACCGGGGCGCTGTCGAAATCGTCACTGTCTTTCACGCTGCGCGGCTGTTCCCGGGCATCCCGTAAGCACGCCGTCCAAGACCCTGGTTACCGAATCCGCTTCAAGTAGCCGGAGGGGTTCCAGGTGATCAGGAGCTTCTCGCGGCTGCGGTCGACCTCGAACTCCGGGTGGCCGTCGAGGAATTCCTGCACCGCGAGGCCGGGGCCGCCGACGCGCTCGTAGCCGGGGCAGGTCGCGATGCGCTCGACCCATTCGGGACGCCGATCGGTGAGCGTGTCCTGCACGATCAGGTAGCTGCCGACCGAGACCAGCGGCGCGTAGAGCTCGAGCTCCTGCTTCACGTGGTCGACGTTGTGGCAGGAGTCGAGGGTCACGAGAACCTGCTTGCCGCGCGTGCGCTCCGCGAGCTGCGCGGCGAGCTCGGGCGCGATCGAGTTCGAGGTCACGACCTCGATGCGCCTGGCGAAGATCGCGCGGACGCGATCGCGGATCACCGGCGGGCGGATCGCGTCGATGTGCTCCTGCACCCGCGGACGCAGGTCGATCGCGATCACGCGCGCCTGCGGGCGCAGCTGCTCGAGCAACA
The DNA here is from genome assembly GCA_964437835.1 of uncultured Spirochaetales bacterium. GTDB lineage: Bacteria > Myxococcota_A > UBA9160 > UBA9160 > SMWR01 > CAYTJA01. The sequence goes on along the minus strand of CAYTJA010000348.1, from coordinate 7,183 downwards.
GCGCGAAGTACAGCGCGGTGCCGCCCGAGTAGGTGCCGGCCTCGATCACGAAATCCGGGCGCACCTCGGCCAGGATCTCCTGGTAGATGAAGAGATCCATCGGATTCTGGACGATCGGCAGCCCGAGGAAGTGCAGCCCGAAGACACGCGCCTCGGCTCCGGGGCCATCCGAGTAGTAGCGGGCGAAGTCGAGGGAGATCGCGTCCGGGTCGAGCTGGTTCGCATCCGGCTCTCCGCAGGCCAAGCCCGCGAGAGCGGCGGCGGCAGCGCAGGCGAGCCATCGGCCGCGCGTTCGCGCCAAGCGCGGCGGGCCGGGGGCGGACATCGCTGCCGATTATACACTCCGCGCGACCGCCACCGGGAAGGGAGCACTCGAAGCCGATGCTGCCCGTTTCCGCACGCGACCCGAGCCGCGCCGCGGCCCTCGCGCTCTCCGCGCTGTTCCAGCTGCACCTGATCCGATCGGCGCACTTCGAGGCGGGAGGCCGCAACTACTTCACGCTCTTCGACGACGCGATGATCTCGATGCGCTATGCGCGCAACCTGGCCGACGGCCATGGCCTGGTCTGGAATCCCGGCGCTCTGCCGGTCGAGGGCTACAGCAACCTGCTCTGGACGCTCTGGATGGCCCTGCCGCATGCGCTCGGCGTTTCGGAGCAGTACACCGCGCTCTGCGTGATGGGGTCGGCTGCGCTGCTGTGCCTCGCTGCGGCCGTGCAGAGTGCACGCGTCGCGCGCGAGCTCGGCGGCACGGACGCCGCAGCCAGCTGCGCACTGCTGCTCGTCGCGGGCTGCTATCCGCTGTTGTTCTGGAGCCTGCGCGGGCTCGAGGTCGGGCTGCTCGCGTGGCTCCTGCTCGTGGCACTCGCGGGAACGCTGCGCGCACAGCGCGGCGCGAACGTCGGGCCGCCCTGGCTCGCCCTGATCGCACTTCCGCTGGTGCGCGCGGACGCCGCGCTGCCGGCGGGGATCCTGGCAGCGGCCCTCTGCGCGAGTCGCTGGCGCGCGCGGCGCCGCGGCGAGGCGCTCCTCTGCCTCGCCGCGATCGCGCTGCCCCTCGCCGGCCAGCTGCTGTTCCGCTGGCACAGCTACGGCGAGCTGATGCCTAACACGTACCATCTGAAACTCACGGGACTGCCGCTGCCGCTGCGCCTCGAGCGCGGAACCCTGGCGCTCTGGGACACGCTCGGCGGCTCGCTCGCGCCGGCGCTGCTGGTGGCCCTTGCGCTGCTCTGGCGCCGGCGGCGCGACGCGCGCATCTGGCTCGCGTTCTCGCTCTTCGGCGCGCAGTGCGGCTACTCGGTCTGGGTCGGAGGCGACGCCTGGGAGTGGATGGGCTACGCGAACCGCTATCTCTCGGCCGCGCTGCCCGCGCTCGCGATCCTCTCGGCGCTGGGCCTCGAAGCCGCCGTCGGCGCGGAGCGGCGCCGCAGCTGCCTCGCGCTCGGCGTCGCGTTGCTGCTCTTCGTTCACGGCGCCGATTTTTCCGGTTATTTCCGCAATGGCTATGCCCACGCGCGCGAGGAGCGCATCGTCGGGCGTCTCGGCCTGCACCTGCGCGCGACGACGCTGCCGCAGGCGCGCATCGCGGTCGTGTGGGCCGGTGCGATCCCCTACTTCGCCGAGCGCGAGGCGATCGACCTGCTGGGAAAGAACGACCCGGTGATCGCGCGCGAGCCCGCGCGGGTTCCCGAGCATCTCCCGGGCCACAACAAGTGGGACTACGCGTACAGCATCGGCAGGCTGCGCCCCGCAGTCGTCGAGTCGCTGTGGATGCCGACCGCCGCAGACGGGCCGTGGCTCGAGTCGATCGGGTACCGCCAGCTGCGCAACGGCCTCTGGATCGATGAGTCCCAGCGCGCGCTGCTGCTGCCCGGCATCGCGCGCGATTGGGACGTGGACATCGCTCGCTCCCTGGCGCCGCCGCCGAAGCCCCGCTGACGCTCTGCGAAGCGGAGCCGAGCGCCTGCGAAGCGGCCTCGCGTCTCTCAATTCGCCAGGTATCCGATCGCCTTCAGCGCCTCGCGCTGGTCGTCGCTCATCGGAATCTGGAGCGGCGACCCGAGCGCTTCAGCGAGAGCACGGTCGCCCTCGACGAACTCCGTGAGGCAGGACCGCAGCGTCCCGAGCTCCGGCGCCTCGAGGCTCGCGAACGCCGAGCGAGCCCGAAGCTCCTCGGGATCCAGACCCAGGTGATAGTCCTCGGCGAACGCGGGGCTGCCCCGATCCCGCACCAGCAGCCATGGCCCACAGCGGACACCGGACATGCCCGTCCGCGACTCGCTGTAGATCGGCACCGATCTGCTCCAGTCTCGCATCGAACGCCCCTGGACCGTCGGGGCTATCTCCGCACCCGCCGCATCCAGAATCGCGCGCGAAACGTCGAGGGTCTGGACTGGCGGCTCGAAGCTGCCGCTCTGTACTCCAGGACCCTTCCAGAGCAGCGCGATGCGCGCCTGCTCGCGGTGCACGCTGGTGCCGTGGCCCAGCCCCCCGTGCTCCATGAACTCCTCCCCGTGATCCGAGATCACGATCGTCAAGCGGGGACGGCCTCCTCCGCTCTCCCAGATGCTCACGAGCCGCTCGAAGAGCAGGTCGAAGTAACGGATGTCGCCGTCGTATTGCCCGATGCTCCATGCGACGTCCTCGGGCGATGCATTCGCTCGGCCGTTCCTGAACACGACCTTGCCCCTGACCGGCGGCGCGAACTGCGCGTCGAAGGGCGGTGGCGGCGCATAGGGATTGTGGACGTCCATGAAGTGCAGGTAGGCGAACAGCGGCCGCCCGGAGCTCTGCGACCGCTTCGCCTCGAGCTCGCGCTCGAACTTCGCGAGCAACACCGCCCCATCGCGGTTCACGGTCTCGTGCCAGGCGCTGAAACCCTGGTCGAAGCCCAGCTGCTGCGTCACGTGGGGGTTCGTCGAGAAGCCCCAGGTTTCGTAGCCCTTGACCCGCAGCGCCTCCGCCAAGGTCGTGAAGGCGCCGTGGAGCGCGTCGGTCGCGAGCAGCTGCGAACCCGCGGCATCCCGACCATCGAGATCCACCTGGCGGACGCGGTGCACCGTGGGCCGGGATCCAGTGAAGAGCGACGCCACCGCCATGCGCGTGTGCGTCCCGTTGGTGTATGCGGACGTGAATTTCCTCGCGCCGGCGGCCCAGCGATCGAGAAAGGGCGAGGTGGGCTTCGGGTAGCCGTAGATCCCCAGATGGTCGGGTCGCAAGCTGTCCACCAGCACGAGCAGAATGTCCGGCTCGGCTTCGGCCGGCGCCGCCTGCGGCGCCGCCCCGAAAGTCGATCTCCACGTCGCGTCCAACGCGTGGAGGTCGAGCACGCGCAGCACGCCCAGCCGGAACACCTCGACCGGCGGCCCGAGATGCGGCAGCAGGAAATCTCGCGATGCGGATTCGCCGCTGCCGCGCCAGGCGGCCTCGATCCAGGGATCGAAGGGGGCGAAATAGCGTGGTGGCTCCGCCCGCTCGAAGTGGCGCGCGTCGACGATCAGGAAGTCGACGCCGAATTCATCGCGTAGCGCGAGCAGCGGTTCGGAAGCGCGCGCAAAGTAGGCATCGATCAGAGCGCGCATCCGCGCTCGCATCTCGAGCAGGTAGGAAACGTGGAAGGCCTGGTGTGTCTCGTAGCTGAGTAACGCCGTGCGGCGCGCGGCGAAGGGCACGTTCTCGATTGGCCCCCTGGGCCAGCCGGCCACGCGGGCATCTCGGGGCAGACTGCCCAGAAAGCGGTAGAGCGGGGCCTCCGTGGCGAGGTCGATGCGCTGGCCCGCGCGGCGATCGACGCGTCCGCCGCTCGAAAGTCCGAAGGCCAGTGCGCCCACGATCACGAGCGCACCGAGCCCGTCTGACAGCCAGGGGCGCGGCTCCAGCCTGCGGCGGAGCCGCTCGACGGCGAAGGCCAACGCCGTCATCAGGGCCGTCGGCAGAAAGTAATGCAGGGTTCGCCCGGAGAGCGTCGGAATCGGGGCCAGCACTGCCGAGACCAGGTAGGCGAGAACGGCCACGCCGACCACCAGCGCGAGTCGCCTGGCGCGGACGTCGCGGCGCCAGGACGCGGCGAGCGCCAGCACTCCGATGCCGAGCGCAGGACCGGCCAACCCTCCAAACACCTCCTGCACCAGCTTCCAGACCAGCTGTGCCAGCGCGGCGGGAAGCTCCACGAGCGGCGGCGCGAGCTCCACATAACGACCGCCCAGCGAATGCTCGGGATACGCGCTGCTCCCCGGCTCGACCAGTGGCCCCTGACCGAGCGAGCCCAGCACCTGGGGCAGCAGGATCGCGCCCGCGGCGAGCGCCGTGGCGGCCACCCCGAGCAGGCGACTGCTCAGCGCTGCGGTGGGCTCGAAGCCGCCGAGCGATCGCGGGGCAACCTGGTGGGCGAGCAACACCGCGCCGGCCACCACGCCGACGGCGGGATACAGCGCGGCACCGAGCAGCGTCGCCGCGACCAGCAGCGCCCGGCGCTCCGCGAGCACTCCGAGCAACACCAGCGCCGCGATCGGAAATGCGAAGCTGTGCGGAACGCCGCCCATCATCTTGACGAAGAAGAAGCGGCTCGAGCCCGCCAGTGCCATCACGGCCGTGCTTGCGACCGCTCCCCCCACCCGATAGGCTGCGCGGCCGAGGCACGCCGTGAACACGAGCATCAAGAGATAGGGGAGCACGAAGCTCACGTCGGCCGGGTCGAAGCAACGCGCCAGCAGCCAGTAGAACGCCTTGAATCCCGTGGGAAGGAACGCGCGGCGGTAATACTCGCTGGCGAAATCATCCGGCAGCACGGACGCATCGAAGTACCGGAACAACGGGACGATCTGTTGTCGGGCATCGCCGGAGAGCAGCCCGAGTCGGCCGGCCTCGATGTGCGGGAGGTAGGTGTGAAGCGCGAGCCAGGCGAGCCCACACGCCAGGACGAGATGCAGCGCCCGTCTCATCCCCACCTCGAGCTCGCCCTTTCGCCATTCGCTGCGGTGGCCGCCTGCGAGGAACCACTGAAACGGATCGTTTGCATGATGACCGGGCTCCCGGCCTTGGGCCAGCGAACGCCGCGTTTGGCCGTCCCCCTGCGCAGAAGGCTTGGCAGTCTGGTGTGGATCCTGATCGCGGCAGGCGCGCCGCTGTCGTTCGCCGGCTGCTCCGGGTCGCGCGAGAGCAGCTGCCAGGCGGCCTTCTGGGTCGAGGAGACGCTCACGAACGCCAGGACCGACGCCGTGACGCTGAGCCTGCGCACGGCCCCCGGAACCCCGGAGCTGGAACTGCGCGTCGCGTACGCAGCGCGTGGCTCGGGCGACCTCGATCTCGCGACGCCCCCCCAGCTCGCGCTGCCGGACACGAGGGTCGATCTCGAGCTCGGCGGGCTCGCGCCCGGCACGGCATACGCCTACCGGGTCGAATGCCGAGACACGCCGGCCGAGCGCTGGAGCTCCCGCGCAGAGCATTCTTTCGACACGGCGCCGACGCCCGGGACTGCATACCGGTTCGCGCTGGTCGCCGATTCTCACGCCGTCAGCGTTTTCGCCCAGGCGGAATGCGGCCTGCGCGGGAAAGCGCGCGGTCGAGTCCGGAGCGCGGATCTGAAGGCCAGCTTTGCGAACCTGGTTGCCCGCGAGCCCGACTTCGCACTGCTGCTCGGAGACGAGATCATCACCCACAGATGCGGTTCGTGTGGGCGCCCGAACTGCCTGATCGACGGGGTGGCGCTCGGCCAGCCGGGTCTCGTGACGGTGCGGGCCGCCAGCGAGGCCGAGGCCCGCTATCGCCTGTGGCTGCGCATCTGGCAGCCCGTGTTCCAGCGGATTCCCTATTTCCTCGCGCTCGGAAATCACGATGGGGAGACGCGCTTCGGGAGCCCCGACGGCCAGTGCAAGCACTTCGACGATACGAGCGCCCTGAGCCAGGCGGCCCGGCACCGCTATCTGGCAAACCCGCACGCCGCGTACCCCGACGGCGATGCTTCGGGAAACTACTATCGCTTCTCGTGGGGCGACGCCGACTTCTTCGTGATCGACCCGTTCCAGTACACCACAGCCACGGAATCGGGCGACCCGCACGGGTTTCCACGCGATGCGCGCGATTGGCACCTGGGCGCGGAGCAGCTCGCCTGGCTGCAGCGCTCGCTCGCCGCGTCCACGAAAGCCTGGAAGTTCGTCGCCAGCCATCACCTGGTCGGCGGGCTCACCCTTGGCCGTTGCTATGCCTATGGCCGTGGCGGCATCGCCGGCGGCTCCACCGCAGACGGCACCACCGCCGGTGCGCTGCTCGGTGAGCAGGCCCTGATCCAGGCGGCGCTGAAGCAGGCCGCTCCCGCCTTTTTCCTGTTCGGCCACGATCACGTCGCAGTCGTCGGCCAGAAGCGCGACGCGCGCGGCCCGACCGGCGTTCACTACATCGCGGGTGGCACGCCATCCGTGGGCCAGCCCTCGAGCTGGGCCGGCAATCCCGCTTTCGCGGCCAGCTACGACTACGACCAGAGCGGCATTCCGGACTACCGCGAGACGCACGGCAGCGAGCAGCGGGGATTCTTCGAGGTGACGGTCGACGGGCCTCGCTCCGTGCGCTTCGACTACATCGTGGGCAGTGCGGCTGACGCCTCTCGAAATGGCGTCACCGCAATCTCCTACCGGGTCGAGGGACCTGGCGCCAGGGTCGAGCCAGCAGGCGAAGAGTGGTGAACGGAGCGGCGGCATGCGTTAGTCCCGTGCCGGCTCGTCTCGGGGGATCCACGATTCTGGCGGATCGCGTCTTCATGCAGGTGCGTCCCTCAAGCCGCCGGTACTAGGGATCGGCGTAGCCGATCGCGCGGAGCAGCTCCTCGTCCTCCGGCGAGAGCAGCGGCGCTCCGGCGGACTCCGCACCGAGCTCGCGCGCCCGGGCGCTGCGCTCCGAGACCGCCACCAGCAGGCGCTGGCGCAGGGCGGCCACCCGCTCGGGCTCGAGCCCTGCGCGGTTGCTGCGCTCTCCGGGATCGGCAGAGAGGTCGTAGAGTTCCGTCTCGCCGCTCGAGAGGTCGTGGATCAGCTTGTGGCTCGCCGTCCGCAGGGCGAGGCGCTCGGGCTTTTCCTTCTCGCGGGCCAGCGCGGCCGCGTCTTCGCTGCGGTGCCCGTCGAGCAGGGGCGCCAGGCTGCGGCCCTCGAACGGCGGCTCGTTCGGCAACTCGAGCAGCTCGAGCAGGGTG
>CAYTJA010000347.1:0-49177 GCA_964437835.1 uncultured Spirochaetales bacterium | reverse complement strand
CGCGCGCCCGGCCGGGTGGCGATCGTGAGCGCCGTGTCGCTCCTGGTCGCCCATGCGCTCTTCGGAGCCGCGCTGCCGCCGCGCCTCGCCGCGCTCGGCGCACGGCTGCGCCCGCCGCTCGACCTCGACGCACTCCAGGGGCCCGAGATCGAGATCGCGCGCGCCGCGCGCGCGCGCCTGCCGCGCGACGCGATCGTGCTGACACCGCCCGACTTTGCGCGCTTCCGGCTGGTCGCGGAGCGCGCGATCGTGGTCGACTTCAAGGCCTTTCCGTTCCAGGCCGCCGCGATGCGCGAGTGGCGCGCGCGGCTCGTAGGCTGTTATGGCGAGGTCGCGCGCGGGGGCTTTCCAGGAATGCGCGAGCTCTCTCGCCGCTACCGCGAGCAGGGCCTCGCGGCCGGCAACGCCTGCGATTACGGCGCCACGCACGCCGTGCTCGATGCAGCGCTGCCGGCACCGGGGCCGCTGGTCTTCCGCGATGCGCACTACCAGCTGGTGGAGCTTTTGCCCGCAGCCGCGGACTCCCGCGGAGCTGCGCCGGCGCCTCAGTCGGCGCCCCCGCCCTCGAGGTAGCCGAGCTCCTCGAGCAGCCGCTCGTGCTCCGGATCGACGCGCACCGCGGGGGCCGCCGGGCCTTCGCCTCCGCGCAGCTCGGCGAGGACCTGCGCGAGCGCCCGGGCGCGCTCGGGCCGCTCGGCCGAGAGGTCGCGCAGCTCCGCGGGATCCGCGACCCGATCATAGAGCTCCAGCGCCCCGCCTTCGCTCTGGATCAGCTTCTCGCCGTCGCGTTCGACCGCGCGCAGCGAGCGCAGCCACGGCGTCGGATCGAAATCCGGGTAGTCGCGCAACACGGCGTCGACGGGCTTCCGCTTCGGCTCGAGCGATTCGGAGAGCAGCCAGCGCGGGTCCGCCGCGGCATCGCCCGGCGCGAGCAGGCTGCGCCCGCGGTCGCCGGGATCGCGCGGCAGGCCGGCGAGCTCGAGCAAGGTGCTGCGCAGGTCGAGCTGTTGCACCGGGCGCGCCTCACGCCCCGGCTGCACCCGCGGCGGGTAGCGCAGCAGCAGCGGAACGCGGATCAGCGCGTCGTAGAGCGAGTACTCGTGCCCGAGCCGGTGGTGGTCCCCCAGGTGCTCGCCGTGATCGGAAGTGATCGCGAGCACGGTCTGGTCCAGGCGCCCGGCGTCGCGCAGGTCGCTTGCGATGCCGCCGACGATCTCGTCGAGATGCGAGAGCGCGGCGTCGTAGAGGCCGGCGGTCGCCGCCAGCTCCTGCGCGCTGTACTCGCGCAGACCGAAGCCGAACGCGTGCCGCTCGCGGTAGCCGTGCTGCATCCGGAGCGAGAGCTCGACCTGCTCGGGAGACAAGAAGCGCAGGCGTTCCTCGCGCGTCGCGTAATAGGGCCGATGCGCCTCCATCAGGTTCAGGAAGGCGAAGTAGGGGCGCGCGGCGTCGCGCTCGGCCCGCCAGCGCGAGAACGCGCGGCGGATCACCTCGCCCGCATCCTTGAAGGGCGCGAAGCGGCTCTCGTGCGGATCGCCGGGAAGCTCGCGGCGCTGCATGGACTCGCGCACCTGCTCGCGCCAGGCGGGCTGCCACGGGTGCTCCTGGATCTCGAAGCCCTGCGCCAGGTTGTGCTCGGCCGAGACGAAGGGATTCGCAGAGAACAGATAGGTCTCGTAGCCGGCGTCGCGCAGGCGCTCGGCGAGCGTCGTGGCGTCGTCGCGCAGCCAGCCCTCGGCGGCGACCGCGCCGTGTTCGTGGGGCGGCATGCCAGTGAAGAGCGAGGCATGGCTCGGCAGCGTCCAGTTCGCGCTCGCCAGCGCGCGCTCGAAGACCCGCGCGCCCGCCGCCAACGCGTCGAGCTGCGGCGAGGTCGGTGACGCGTGTCCGTAGAGGCCGAGGCGATCCGCACGCGCCGTGTCGAGCAGTACGACGAGGATGTCCGGGCCTGCGGCGGCCACTGCGCCTGCGGGCGGCTGCGACTCGCGCGCGCAGCCGCCGGCCCACAGCCACAGGCACGAGAGCGCGAGACTCGCGGCTCCCGGGCCGATCCCCCTGGCCTGCATGCGATTTCTCTCCCCCGGAGCCGCGACTACTATTAGCGCGCCTTTGCAGGGAGGGGGCGCAGAGCTCCGATGCCGAACACGAGTTGCGCCCTGGTCCGCGGTCCCGACGGACGCACCCGCTGCGCGTGGTGCGAGCCGCACTCGGACTACCGCTCGTACCACGACGAAGAATGGGGGCGACCGGTCGTCGACGATCAGCGGCTCTTCGAGAAGCTCTGCCTCGAGGGCTTCCAGTCCGGACTCTCGTGGCTGACGATCCTGCGCAAGCGCGACGCGTTTCGCCGCGCGTTCGCTGGTTTCGACTTCCGGCGCGTCGCGCGCATGGACGGCCGCGACCTGCGGCGCCTGATGCGCGACCCAGGCCTGGTGCGCCACCGCGGCAAGCTCGAGGCGACGCTCGCGAACGCACGCGCGGCGGTCGCGCTCTGCGAGCGCCCGGGCGATCTCGCGCGGCTGCTCTGGAGCTTCGCGCCCGAGACCCCCCTGGCGTCCCCGCGCACGCGCGCGGAGCTCGCGCGGCGCAGCCGCAGTCCCGAATCGGAGGCACTCGCAAGGGAGCTGCGGCGGCGCGGTTTCCGCTACGTCGGGCCGACCACCTGCTACGCGTTCATGCAGTCGATGGGCTTCGTGAACGATCACCTGATGGGCTGCGGCTTTCGCGCGCGGGCCGAGACCGAGCAGCGACAGCTGCGCGCGCGGCGCAGGCGCGCGTGAAGGGCGAGCCGCTGCGGCCGCGCGAGCTCGCTGCGCTGGCCGCGCTCGCGCTCGCGCTGCGAGCGCTGCACCTCTTCGCACTCTCTCGCTCGCCGCTCTACCCCTACCTGCTCGGCGACGCCGCCGGCTACGACGCGTGGGCCCGGCGTCTCGCTGCCGGGGATTGGATCGGCAGTGAGGTCTTCTACCAGGCGCCGTTGTATGCGTATTTCCTCGGCGCGCTCTACGCCGTTGCGGGAGACGGCTGGTGGATCCCGCGCCTGGCGCAGAGCGCGCTCGGCGCGGCCGCGTGCGCACTGCTCGCATCCGCGACGGCGCTCGCGTTCGGGCGCCGAGCGGGCCTCGCAGCCGGCGCGCTATTCGCCGGCTTCGCCCCGGCCATCTTCTTCGACGGCCTGCTCCAGAAGTCCGCGCTGGATGCCTTCGCGATCGCGCTGCTGCTGCGCCTGCTGACGGCGCTCCCAGAGCGTCGACCGGCCGCAGCGCTCGCGCTCGGCGCGACCGGCGGCGCGCTCGTGCTGCTGCGCGAGAACGCGCTGCCGCTGCTCGCGCTGCTGTGGATCTGGCTCGGAGTTCGCGCCCCCGAGCGCGGCGCGGCCCGCCGCAGCGTGCTCGCCTTCGCGCTCGGATCTGCGCTGCTGCTGGCGCCCGTCGCAGTGCGCAACTACGCGCTCTCCGGCGAGCTGCACCTGACGACCTCGCAATTCGGCCCGAACTTCTACCTCGGCAACCACGCGCGTGCGCGCGGCTCCTACGAGCCGCTGCGGCCCGGCCGCGGCTCCTTCGTGCACGAACGCGAGGACGCGATCGCGCTCGCCGAACGCGCGCTGGGCCGCCGCCTCGGCCCCGGCGAAGTCTCGGATTACTGGCTGCGCCGCGCGCTCGCCGACATCGCCGCGGACCCGCTGCGCTGGCTGCGACTGCTCGGCACGAAGACCGCACTGCTGCTCCACGCGCAGGAGCAGGTCGACAGCGAGGATCTCTACACCGCGGCGGAATGGTCACCGGTGCTCGCAGCGCTGCTCCGCGTCGCCCACTTCGGAACGCTGCTGCCGCTCGCGCTCTTCGGCGCCTGGAGCTGCCGGCAGCGGCTCCGGGAGCTCTGGGTGCTGCCCGCGTTGGCCCTCGGCTACGCGGCGAGCGTGCTGCTCTTCTACGTCTTTGCCCGCTACCGCTTTCCCCTCGTGCCGCTGCTGATTCCGCTCGCGGGCGCTGGCGCCGCGGCCGCGCCGGGCTGGCTGCGCGACAGCGCAGCGCGCGAGCGCTGCGCTGTCGCGGCCGCCCTGCTGCTGCTGACCTCACTCGCCAACTGGCCGCTGGCAGGCGCGCTCGAGATGCGAGCGGTCACCTGGTACAACCTCGGGAACGCGCAGCGCAGCGCACGAGAGCCGCAGCTCGCGAGCGAGAGCTACCGGCGCGCGCTCGAGGGGATGCCCGGCCTCGTCGACGCGCGCCACAATCTCGCCGAGCTGCTCGGCTCCGAAGGCCACATCGACGCAGCCGAAGCGCTCTACCGCGAGAACCTCGCGCTTGCCCCGGAGCACGCGCCGAGCCATAACAACCTCGCGAATCTGCTGCTCGCGCGGGGCGCGCGCGACGAGGCGCTGCTGCACTATCGCAGCGCGGTGCGCGCGGAGCCGGAGGACCGCGCGTCGCGCCACAATCTCGCGCGCGCGCTGCGCGACGGCGGCCAGCCTGCCGAAGCCGTGGCGCTCTACCGCGAGCTGCTCGCCGAACGCGACGACGACCTCGCCGCGCGCTTCGATCTCGCGCAGTCGCTATCTCGGCTGGGGGCGGATGCGGAGGCCGCGAGCGAGCTCGAGCGCTGCCTCGAGCTGCAGCCGCGCTGGCCTCAGGCGCTCGGCGAGCTCGCAGGCCTGCGCCTGCGCGACCCCTCCGCCACGCAGGCCACCCGCGAGGCCGCCGTCGCACTCGCGCGCCGTGCGGTCGAACAGAGCTCGGGCCGCGATCCGCGCGCGCTCGCGGTCCTCGCGCGCGCGCAGCTCGCGAGCGGGGATCGAGATACGGCGGTGACGACGCTGCGCGAAGCCCTGGCGCAGCTGCGCGGCGACCCCGAGCTGCGACGCCAGCTGCGCGGCGAGCTTCGAGAGCTCGGAGCGGCCCCGCTGCGCCGCGCGCCGGCGCCGCAGTCCGTGCCGCGCTGAGCCAGTCAGCGCCCGCGCTCAGGCCGCGGGAATCCCGCGCTGCGCGCGGAGGCGCAGCTGCAGCGCCGCGGCGCGGTAGCGGCCGATGAAGGCCGCCGCGAGGGCGTCGGCACTCGCGATCCCGAGTGCTTCCGCGTAGGCCTTCACGAAGCCGCGGATGAAGGGCTCGGGCGGCACGGCTTCGAAGCGCTCGCGCTCGATCGCCCCGAGGCACATGATTCGCAAGCGCGCCGAGAGCTCTTCGAGCGCGAGCCCGCGCGCCTCGCGCCAGCGGCGGAGCGTCTGCCCGGGTGAGCTGAAGTCGAGCGCAGGCAGCGCCTCCACTGACCGCTCGAGCGGGGCGGTCAGCTCGGGAGCGGCTTCGACCGCGTGCTCGACGACGCGCAGGAGCTGCTCGGACTGGGACTCCGCAGGGGACTCCTCGGCCGCGAGCCCTGCGTCGCCGGGCAGCGCATCTGCGAGGCCTGATGCCGCGAGCGCGATCCGCCCGTAGCGCTGCCGGCCGGGCCGAAACTCGCAAGTCGCGTGCTCCGGGGTCTCCATGCCTGCAGGCTCCGCACCCGCCGCGAGGCGCTTCACGAGCTGCTCGAGATCTCGCGCGAATACGGAACCCGGGAAGCGCTTCAGCACCGGGACGCGCTCCGAGACCGCCGCGCGCACGCACTCGTCGCGCGCGAGCGCTCCGAGGTCTCTGAGCTCGGTGCCGAGGTACTCGCGGCACGCGATCGCCATGTCCGCGCCGACACGGCGGTGCTCCTGCGTCTGCGCCTGATTCACGATCAAGAGCGGCCGGAACTCGCGGGCCTGCTGGGCCAGCAGGGTCCCGCAGCTGGGATCGAGCTCTTGCATCCGCGCGATCAGCTCGCGCGGCGACCCGAGTCGCTGGCTCCGCTCCCGCAGCGCCTCCTGCATCACCTCTCGCACCCCTGCGCGTTGTACTGCCTGCCGCAGGGAGCGAAAGAAGGCCGCCTTCAGGAAGTGATAGGCGTTCTCGATCGAAGTCGGCTCGGGGACGACCACCAGGATGCCGCGCGATGCCGTCACGAAGAAGTCGAGCACGTTGAACGCGCTGCCGGCGCCGAGATCCAGGAACACGTGATCGACGTCGAGACGCTGGATCTGCCGCAGCAGCTTCTCCTTGCGGCTGTGACTCGGATTGGCCATCTCGAGCAGGGCCTGGGCTCCGCTGATCAGCCGCAGGTTCGGCACCGGGCCCGGGCAAGCGATGTCCTCGAGTTGCTTCACCTCGCCGGTGAGGAAGTGCGTCAACGTCTGGCGCGGCGCGCGGATGCCGAGCAGCGTGTGCAGGTTCGCGCCGCCGAGATCCGTGTCGATCAGGACGCAGCTCTGTCCGCGGCTTGCGAACGCGATGGCCAGGCTCGAGGTGACGACTGATTTGCCGACGCCGCCCTTGCCGCCGCCGACCGCCCAGATACAGGGCGTGACACCGCGCTTCGCAGCGGCCGTCGCAGCCGGCCCCCCCAGCTCCATGCACCCTCCAGCGCGCGGTCAGCGTTCCGGGTCCTGCACCCGGTGCCGGCAACCCCCCGCGCAGCCGTGAGTGCTCAAGACCGGGCTCCCGGTGTCGCGGGAGTTGCAGCAGAAAGGGATTGGAGCAGGGCGGGCTCTGCGCGGCCGCTCCAATCAGCGCAAGAGCGCCGCGAAGAGCGCGAGATTCTCGCGCTCTTCCGGCGAAACGCGCCCATCCGCCGCGACGAGCTCCTCGAGGACTTCGAGGAAGAACTGCCGGTGCTCGAGCGGGACAGCAGTCGGATCGACGGATTCGGGCGGCGGGGGCACACGCAGCCAGCGCCGAACTTCGCACTGCTCGTCCGGGCCGAGCTCGAGCCGCTCCACCAGGCCCGCGACATAGCGCCGCTCCTCGGGTCCCACCCGGAGATCCGCCCACGCGAAGGAGCACACGAAGCGCAGCAGCTGCCTGCGCTCGTCGGGCTCGAGCTTCTGCCACACGAAGAGTCACCTCCGCAGCCGATTAGGGCACGAATCCGGAGGGGCTGTCCAGTCCAGCGCGCGGCCTGTGTCTTCCCATTCGGAGCAGCGGCGCTCCCTTCGAGCGGCAATGCCGAAGCTGCAATCGCCCCGCAACGGCGCCCCCCAACGCACTGCGGAGCCTCCAGAACGCGACGTTCGAGTGGATTCGGCACGAAGCTTGCTCTCCCCTCGCACGAGATGCCCGCACCCCGTCCAGGGCGCGCGGGCCACAGCGAGGCAATTCGATGTCAGCGATGCGATCGTGGTCGGTAGTCCTGGGCCTGTGCTTCGGCGCGGCTTCGGCGGAGGCAGTTCCCTTCCTCCCCGAGGTCGACTTCCGCGGTACGGCATTCGCCGTGGGCCACGGACACTCGAGCCTCGCTGCGGTCACGGGACTCCACTCTTTTTCGCTCGAGACGCTCTCGACCGCGGGCGGGCCCGCCGAAATCGACGGCGCGCTGTTCTGGTCGGCAGAAGACGGCTTCGGGATCTCCGGCAGCTCCTACGAGCAGGACGAGATCGAAGGCAGCGAGCTGCTGAGACTGCACTTTTCGGAGCCCCTCTTCCTCGAACGGCTCCTGATCAGCGACCTGTTCATCGAAGCGGTGATGGAGACTGGCGCCTACAGCACGAACGGCGGCGCCAGCTGGATCTCATTCAGTGCTGACGGCCTGAGCTCGAATGGCGAGATCGAGGTCGCAGTGCATGCGGAGGTCCAGACCCTGCTGTTCTCCGCCCCGGGCCAGAGCGCTCTCGGAAATCACGATTTCTCCCTCGCTGGCTTCGACGCGAACCGCATCGCTGACGCGAACCAGATTCCGCAGACCCCCGAACCGACTTCGGGACTGCTGGTCGCGGCGGGACTGTTGGCGCTCGCGAGGCGCGCGAGCCGCTGAGCTTCGCTTGGCTTCGCCTCGTTGCGCCGGGCTGCAAGCCGCTTCGGCGCGCAGCGAGGCGAAGCCGAGCGGAGTGCGGGTGGGACCGGGCCGCTCCCGGACCGGGACCCGCAAGGCCTGGTTCCTTGCGCTAGGCGCTCGACCTCTTCGCATCGCTTGCGTTCGGCGCGGCACCAGCCGCGGCGAACGCGTGGCCGGGCTGCGTCAGCAGCGCCCAGACGAGCAGGACCACGATGCAGCGCGGCAGCTCCTGGTTGAAGAGCTGCTGCGCGATGCGCGACACCCGCCCCCACGTGACCGCGTTCGCGGGCGTGGCGTCCGCGCTGCCGAAAGCCGAGATCGCGAGCAGTGCCGTCAGCGCGAGCGCGTGCGCGTGCAGCACGAGCACTCCGAGCCCGAGCGCGAGCAGCCGGCGCCGCCACGGCAGCGGCGTCGCGAGAATCAGCGCAGCGACCGCCGCGACGGGCAGAGTGCAGCGCCAGAAGATCGAGAAGCGCGCTTCGAAGCGCGGCTCGATGCGGCCGCGATCGAAGCCGACCATGCGCGTATCCGAGGCCCCTTGCGCCGGCTCGGGCACGGAGAGCCGCACCGCGCGATCGTTGCCAAAGCTCCGAAAGAGGAGATTGGCCTGCGCGTGGAAGGCCCGCACGCCGGCAGCGCGCGCGCCCGGAAGCGCAAATGGGATCGCGACCAGCAGGCTCAGGATGAGCAGCGCGAGCAGCGCGAAACGCGGCAGCGGTCGGCTCGGACCTAGCCTCACCTGGGAGCATCCGAGCTGCGCTGTCCGGCGCCCGGCACCGCGCGGCGCGCCCACACCAGCCAGGTGGCGACCGTGAGCGCGATCAGCAGACCGGGCCAGCCCTGTTCGTGTGCGAAGTGGAAATGCTGCTCGTAGGCGCCCCCCACGTAATACAGCGACACGATGCGGGCGAAGTTCACGAGTTGGAGCCAGACCAGGCTCAGCGCGGTGCCGATCACGCGCGCGCGCCACGGCGCAGGGAACGCGAGGATCGCGGCGCCGAGCAGTGCGGAGAGTTGCACGGCGTCGCATTCGGGCGCGATGTCGACGATGAAGAACGCGCTGCCGATCTGCGAGCCGCTGACGCTGGCCTGCGGGTCGAAAAACCCGATCAGCCAGCCGCTGACGCTCGCGATCCATTCGAGATAGGCCTCGAGCGCGTCGCTCCCGAGCACCCAGCCGTAGTACAGCAGCTCCGAGCCGAGTGCGAGCAGCGCGAACAGCAGCGTAAAGCGTGCCCAGGGATCGAGCCCGCGCCCCCGCGCAGGCGCTGCTGCGCCATCCTCTGCGGTTGCCATGCGGGCGCGTAGTGTACGACCCGCCGGTGGCCGCGCGAGCGCGGGCTACTCGGGACGGGTCGCCCGGCGCAGCAACACCGCACCGAGCAGCGCAAAAATTGCGTTCGGCAGCCACATCGCGAGCGCCGCGGGCACCCGCGCCTCTGCCGCGAGCTGCCGGCCGAGCGCCGTCGACAGGTAGTACACGAAGACCAGCGCGAGGCACAGAAAGACCCCCCACGAGCGCGAGCCGCTGCGCACACGCACCCCGAGCGGGACGCCCACGAGCGCGAACAGCAGCGGGGCCACCGGCAGCGCGTAGCGGTTGTAGAGCTCGATCTCGTAGTCGACCGGCTCCTTCTTGGCGTAGCTCGCGAGCGACTCCCCGCGCCGCGCACGCGCGAGGATCGCGCGCAGCTCCGCATTCGAAAAATCCGGTGGACGGAACGATGCCTCCTCGACCGCGAGCAGCTGCAGCGCATCGAAGCCGTAGCCGAGCGACTCGAAGGAGACCCGCTGGTACTCGCCGAGCCACTCCTTCGGCTCGATGTGGATCTCGCCCCGCTCGAGCTGGAAGCGAAACTGATGGCGCTGCGTGTCGAAGCCGAAGCGGCCGTGCTCCGCGAAGATCGTCATGGGCCGCTCCGGGTCGGACCAATCCGCGATCATGATGCCCTCCAGCTCCCCGCGGCGCGGCGACTCGCGCGCGTGCAGGATCCTCGATCCGAGCGGCAGAAATCCGCCGGGCTCGAGCGTCGTGCCGCGCGTCGCGATGCGCGTCGCGACCTCGCGGAACTGCCGGCGCGCTCGGTACTCGACCCCCTGCGCAATCCCCGCGGTCGCAAGCGAGAACGCGACCCCGAGCAGCAGCACCGGGCGCAGCATCGCGAGCGGACCGATGCCCGAGACCTGCAGCGCGAGGATCTCGCGGTCGGCTGCCATCCGGCCCATCGTCATCAGCACTCCGAACAGGAACGCGATCGGCAGCACGTAGGTCGAGACCACACCGGCCAGGCTCGCGAGCAGGCCCACGACTTCGGACCACTCGAATCCCGTGGCCGCGAGGTCGGCCAGGTGCCGCGGCAGATTGCCGCCGAGAAAGAGCACACTGACGATCAGCCCACCGATCGCGCTGTAGAGCAGAACTTCGCGCAGCAGGTACAGGGACAGCGTTTGGCGCATGCCCGGCGGACGATACTCGCAGACGCCCGGACCCCGCGAGCTCGGCGGCCCTGCGGCCGCGCCCCGGCCCACGGCCGCGTTCGGCCGCGCGAGACCTCGCGGCTGGGTGCAGCGCTTGCGCCACAACGCCTCGAAGCGCCTACTCTTGCGGCGTGACCGCGACCCAGCGCGCAGGCCGCAGCCGCCGCGAGCTCCGCGACCTGCGCCGGGCACGCGAGTGCGGGCGATGAGCGAGCAGGCGACGCTGCCGGCCTTCTGCCAGCGCCTGCTCGAGAGCCCCGCACTCTGCGACAAGCTGGTCTCGCCGCGCCTCGCATCCGGCGCGCAGCTGCCGGACAGCTCGGCCGCCGGAGCGGCGCCGCCCGCGCGCCCCGCGCGCGCGCCCGAGATCGCGTTCGTCTCCGGCGCGGCGGCGCTGCCGCGCCCGCTGCAACTCGGCAGCGCACAGGCGCGCGCGCGCTGTCTGGCGCGCTTCGCCCACCACGAGCTGTGCGCGGTCGAGCTGCTCGCGTGGGCGCTGCTGCGCTGGCCGCTGGCCCCTCCCGGCCTGCGCCGGAGCTGGGTGTCGGTGCTCGAGGACGAACAGCGCCACTGCCGGCTCTACCTCGAGCGCCTCGCCGCGCAGGGATCCAGTTTCGAGCAGCATCCCGGCCCCGGATACTTCTGGCGCGTCGCCGAGGTCTCGGACTCGAGTCCGCTGGGGGCACGCGCATTTCTCGCGGCGCTGGGCCTGACGCTCGAGCAGGCCAACCTCGACTTCTCCGCGCTCTACGCCGACGGCTTCGCGGCCGCCGGGGATGCCGCGAGCGCGGCAGTCTGCCGCGAGGTGCAGTGCGACGAGATCCGCCACGTGCGCGTCGCGCGGCGCTGGCTGCTCGCGCTCGATCCCGCGGCCGACGGCGATCTCGCCGCCTATCAGCGCGCGGTCCCGTTTCCGTTCTCCGCCGCGCGCGCCAAGGGCCGCCGCTTCGACGCCGCGGCTCGTCGCGCGGCCGGGCTCTCACCCGCGCTGATCGAAACCGTGCGCCGGGCGCGCTCGTCACAAGAGCAAGCCGCTTCGACGCGCAGCGAGGCGAAGCCGAGCGGAGAGCGGGTGGGACCGGGACCCGCAAGGCCTGGCGCGCAGCGAGGCGCAGCCGAGCGAAGTGGGGTGGTCCGGGCTGTGCCCGGACCGGGACCACAAGGCTTGCCCTCCCCGCTCCTGATCCCGAACCTCGGTGCCGAGGAGGGGCCCGGCTGGCAGGCGCGCCTCCGGCAGCCTGCGGTCGCGTGGCCGGCGCGACTCTGGCGGTGCCTGTTTCCCGCAACCGCGCGATTTCCGGCGGAGCTGCCGCCACTGCCGTGGGCCCCCGGCATCCCCGAGTGCGCGGACTTCGCGCTCCGGGACCTCGATCGCACGCGCAGCGCCTTCGCCTGGCTCGCGGACGCGCCGGCCCAGCACAGCGCGGCCGCCTGCGGCGCGGCGCTCGACGAGGTCGATGCCGCGGCCCAGCGCCACTGCCACGACAAGGCCTTTGCGCAGCGTTTCGCGGCCGAGCGGGGCCTCGAGCCCGAGTGTTGGCGCGGACTCACGCACTGCTACGAGCCCGAAGTGCTGCGCGAAAGCGCAGTCGCCGAGCGCGCGATTCTCGCCGAGGTCGCGCGCTGGCCGAGCTGGACACGCGGCCGCTTCACGCTGAAGCCGCGCTTTGGCAGCAGCGGCCGCGGACGCGCGGCCGGCACGCTCGACGCCCCGAGCAGGGCCTGGGCGGCTGCACTCCCGCGCCTCGCCGCGCGCGGCGGCGCGCTGCTCGAACCCTGGGTCCTGCGCAGCGCGGATCTCGCGGCCGAGCTCTACGTCGCCGCGGACGCAGGCGTCACGCTGCTCGGCACGCTGGCCCAGGAGACCACGCGCGCGGGTCTGCCGCGCGGACACCGCGGCTGGCTGCGCTGCGGCGGGGGCGTCGATGCCGGCTCGCCCTTCGAAGCGGAGCTCGCGTCCGCCGCGCTCGCGCTCGCGGGCGCGGCAGCTGCCGCGGGCTTCCGCGGCGCCTGCGGGGTCGACGCGTTCGCGTTTCTCGGGCCCGGCGGCGCACCCGCGTTCCGGCCCCTGGTCGAATTCAACGCGCGCTTCACGATGGGACACGTCGCGCTCGGCATCCTCGCACGCGTGCTAGGGCCCTCCGCTGCCGAGCCCCCGGCAGCGTTCGCGTTTCGGCTGGCTCCGGCAAACGCTCCCAGTGCCGGGCCCGTCGCCTGCCGCCGGCTGCTCTTCAGCAAGGCCGAGAGCGCGGCCGGCGCGCCGCAGCTCGAAATCTTCGGCCCGGCGTGCTCTTCTGGCTAGCGGCAATGCCGGGTAGGTTGCTAACGGGCGCACGCTTTCACCGGCGCTGCGACAGGGGGTGAAGACGAAGAGACGCCGCTCGCGTCTGCGTGGCGCGTTCCATCGCCACCGCAAGCGCCCCTGATTCGCGCGCCTCGAGCGCAGCGCGTCCGCTCAGGGTGTCGCCGACGCCGCCCGCTGCGGGATCTGTGCGTCGACGAAGGCCGCCAGACGCCGATGGCCCTCGCGCGTCAGGTGTCCGTCGTTCGGCAGGAAACAGTCGGGGCAGTCGCGGAAGATCGCGCGTGTGCCGAGCACGCGGAACTCCTGCGTCGCGCCGATCTCGTCGAGCAGACCGAGCAGGCGCTGCTGGGCCGCCGTCGCATTCGGGACGACGTCGTCGGGCAGCTCGAGCAGCACGACCGCGAACTCGGCGCCCTGCTTGCGGCAGCGGCGCGCGAGGTCCGCGAGCAGCAGCCGGTAGTAGCGCGCGATCGGGTCGTAGCGCGCGGCTTCGAAGATCGACGCCATCTGTTCGTGCGCTTCGTCGACCGGATTCGGGCTCGCGCTCAACATCTCGGCGATGCCTTTCCCGAGGCGCCAGACGCGCAGTCGCGCGAGCTGGTCGCCCAGGCGCCAGCGCTGCTCGGGATGCTCGACGCGCGCGCGCAGCGCGTCGTAGTCGAGGCGCTCGAGTTCCGGGGGATCCGCGATCTGCGCCGGCTGGCGGGAGTTCTCGAGGTCGCGGAAGTCGTTCAGGAACACGAACAGCACCACGGTCTCGGGCCGCAGCTTCTCCAGGTAGAGGCGGGCGAGCACGTACTCCTGAAACAGGCAGTTGGCCTGGCGCCCCATGTTGTAGGCCGGCCGCCCGTGTGTGGCGCGCAGCTGGTGCGCGACCGTGTCCTGCTCCTCGACGCCGTGCCCGTAGATCAGCGAGTCGCCGAGCAGCCACAGCGACCGCGCGGCGAGATCGGGCGGATTGCGGAAGCCCGCCGCGTCGCTTCGATGCTGCCACCAGTGGCCGTTCCAGTACGCGCGGGTCTCGAAGTCGGGCCACATGAACTTCATGCCCAGCTCGGGATCCTTGAAGTAGATGCCGCCCGCGCCGTAGGCCGAGTAGACCGCGTTGGCGAGCCGTCCCCCGACCACGCCCGGCGCGAGGCGCAGCGCCGCCTCCAGCGAGACGAGCACGAGCCCAGCCCAACAGGCGACACCGGCCAGGCGTCGCGCGAGGCGCCGCCGGGTCACGCCGGAATCACCTGCGCCCCGCGGACGACGAGCTAGGCGTCCAAGACATCTTGCCTGCGACCTCGAGGATCCCGATCCGCACCAGAACGGCACGAGTCCGGGGAGTAGATGCCACGGCGCCGCAGCACCTGCAATCCACCCCGGCGATCTGCAAGCGTGGAACGCCGAGCCATGCCTCAAAGACTCGCGGCACTCGCGGGCCGCCGCGCGGCGACTCGCCTGTGCGCGCGGGGTCGCGGCGGCTCGGCGAGCCGCGCCGGCGGGAGCTCACCGACGCCCTGTGGCTCGCCCGCATCCTGCCGCCCGGACAGGCTCTGCTGCTGGCCCCCCTCCGACCGCTACTGCTCGAAGCCGTCCCGCCCGTCGCAGGCGCAGGCCGATTCGGTAGGATGCCGCGACGATGAAGGTCGTAATCCTCGCCGGAGGGCTGGGAACGCGCCTCTCCGAGGAAACGGAAGCGCGTCCGAAGCCGATGGTCGAGATCGGTGGCCGCCCGATCCTCTGGCACATCATGAAGCACTACGCGCACTTCGGCCTGCGCGAGTTCTATCTCGCGCTCGGTTACAAGGGCGAGTCGATCAAGCGCTTCTTCGTCGACTACCACTCGCTGTCCTCCAACATCAGCGTCTCGCTGCGCGATGGTCACGTGGACGTCCACGACGGCGCCGAGCGCGACGACTGGGTGGTGCACCTGATCGAAACCGGCCTCGAGACGAACACGGGAGGGCGGCTCGCACGCCTCGAACCGTACCTCTGCGACGGCACCTTCATGTTGACTTACGGCGACGGCGTCTCCGACGTGGATCTGGGCGCGCTGCTGCGCTTCCACCGCGCACACGGTCGCCTGGCGACGGTGACGGCGGTGCGCCCGCCGTCGCGCTTCGGCGGACTCGTCCTCGACGGCGACCGCATCGCCGAGTTCGAGGAGAAGCCGCAGATCGCCGAAGGCTGGATCAATGGCGGCTTCCTGGTGCTCGAGCCCGGCTTCTTTCAGTACCTCGCGGGCGATGGCTCGAGCCTCGAAGCCAATGGGCTCGAAGCCGCGGCGCGCAATGGGCAGCTGATGGCGTTCCGGCACGAGCGCTACTGGCAGTGCATGGACACGCTGCGCGAGCTCCGCATCCTGCAGAGCCTGTGGGCCGAGCAGCGCGCGCCGTGGAAGCTCTGGAAGTGACGGCCTTCTGGCGCGACCGTCCCACTTTCGTGACGGGTGCGACCGGGCTGGTCGGCTCGTGCCTGGTGCGGCGCCTGGTCGAGCAGCAGGCGGAGGTCGTGTGCCTCGTCCGCGACCACGTGCCGCGCAGCGAGATCTGGCGCGCGGGTCTCGGCGATCGCGTCGGCGTCGTGCACGGCGACGTCTGCGATCAGGCGCTGCTCGAGCGTGCGCTAGGCGAGTACGAGATCGATACGGTGATCCACCTCGCGGCGCAGACGATCGTGCCGATCGCCAATCGCAATCCGGTCTCGACTTTCGAGAGCAACGTCGGCGGCACCTGGGCCCTGCTCGAGGCGTGCCGCAGGAGCCCCGTCGTCCGGCAGATCGTGCTCGCGTCTTCGGACAAGGCCTACGGCGATCACGAGAAGCTGCCCTACGCCGAGGACGCGGCGCTCGCGGGCCGCCATCCCTACGACGTCAGCAAGTCCTGCGCAGACCTGATCGGTCAGAGCTACGCGCTCTCGTTCGAGCTGCCCGTCGCGATTACGCGCTGCGGCAACTTCTACGGCGCCGGCGATCTCAACTGGAATCGCATCGTGCCCGGCACGATCCGTTCGGTGCTGCGGGGCCAAAGGCCCGTAATCCGCTCCGACGGAAGCTACATCCGCGACTACTTCTACGTCGAGGATGGCGCCGCCGCCTACATGCTGCTCGCCGAGAAGCTCGCCGGCGATCCCGCGCTGCGCGGCGAGGCGTTCAACTTCTCGAACGAGGTGCAAGTCACGGTGCGCGACCTGGTCGACAAGATCCTCGAGACGATGAAATCGACGCTCGAGCCCGAGGTCCACAACCAGGCGCAGCGCGAGATCCGGCACCAGTACTTGTCTGCCGAGAAGGCGCGACGCCGGCTCGGCTGGAAGCCGCTCTTCACGCTCGACGAGGGGCTCGCCCCGACCATCGAGTGGTACCGAGAGCATCTCGGGCGCGGCGCATGAGCCGTATCACGGTGTGTCGCTGCTGTCGCGCCGCCGACCTCGAGACGCTCCTGTCGCTCGGCGAGATGCCGCTCGCCAACTCGCTGCTACGCGCAGAGCAGCTCGCGACGCCCGAGCCCCGCTACCCGCTCGACCTCGCGTTCTGTCCCGCGTGCAGCCTGGTGCAGATCACCGAGACGCTTCCGCCCGAGGATCTGTTCCGCGACTATCTCTACTTCTCGTCCTTCTCCGACACGATGCTGGCACACGCGCGCGAGCTGGTAGGACGGCTGGTGCGCGAGCGCGGGCTCGGGCCGCAGAGCCTTGCGGTCGAGGTGGCGAGCAACGACGGCTACCTGCTGCAGTGGTACAAGACCGCGTCGGTGCCGGTGCTCGGCATCGAGCCGGCGCGCAACGTCGCGGCAGTGGCCGAGCGCGATCGCGGCATCCCGACGATCCCGGAGTTCTTCGATCTCGCGCTGGCCGAAAAGCTCGCTGCCGAAGGCCGACGCGCGGACGTGCTGCACGCCAACAACGTGCTCGCGCACGTCGCCGACCTCGCGGGCTTCGTCGCCGGCATCCGCCTGCTGCTGGCGAAGGACGGCGTCGCGATCATCGAGGTGCCGTACCTCGGCGAGCTGATCCCGCGCCTCGAGTTCGACACGATCTACCACGAGCACCTCTGCTACTTCTCGCTGACCGCGCTCACCCGCCTCTTCCACCAGCACGGCCTGCGCGTCGCCGACGTCGAGGAGATCGCGCTACACGGCGGATCGCTGCTGCTCAGCGTCGCGCGCGAGGAAGACGCCGGCGCCTGCTCGCCGCGCGTCGTCGCGCTGCGGGAACGCGAGCGGACGCTAGGCATGACGTCGCTTCCGTATTACGCGGAGTTCGCGCCGCGCGTCGCGAAGTGGCGCGAGGGCTTCTGCGGCTTCCTCGAGTCGCAGCGGCGCGAGGGGCGGCGGGTCGCCGCCTACGGCGCCGCTGCGAAGGGCACGACGCTGCTCAACGCCGCCGGGGTCGGCCGCGATCTGATCGACTTCGTCGTGGATCGCTCCACCTACAAGCAGGGCCTCTTCATGCCGGGCGTGCACATCCCGATCCGGCCGACCGAGGCGCTGCTCGAGGAGCGGCCCGACGTTGTCGTGCTGCTCGCGTGGAACTTCCAGGAGGAGATCGTCGCGCAGCAGTCCGAGTACCTGCGGCGCGGCGGCCGCTTCGTGCTGCCCCTTCCCGAGGTCGCGTTCGTTTGATCTTCGAGGCGACGCGCATTCCCGGCGCCTTCCGCGTGCGTCCCGAGCGGCACGTGGACGAGCGCGGCTTCTTCGCGCGCACCTGGTGCGCCGACGAGCTCGCGGCGCAGGGGCTCGCCCCGCAGCTGGCGCAGTCCAGCGTCTCGTGGAACCGCAGCCGGGGCACGTTGCGCGGCATGCACTACCAGGCGGCGCCGCACGAGGAGGCGAAGCTCGTCGCGTGCCTGCGCGGCGCGATCTGGGACGCGCTGGCCGATCTGCGCCCCGACTCGCCGGCGTTCCGGAGCTGGATCGGCGTTCGGCTCGACGAGGAGAATCTCGACATGCTCTACGTGCCGCCCGGCGTCGCACACGGCTTCCTGACGCTCGCCGACGACACGCTCGTGCACTACCAGATCTCGGAGCGCCATCACGCGGATCTGGCGCGCGGCGTGCGCTGGAACGATCCGACGCTCGGCGTCGCGTGGCCGGAGCCGCCGGCCGTGATCTCCGAGCGCGACCGCGAGCTGCCGCTGCTCGGCGGAGCACCCCGCTGAGCGACGCGCTCGTCACGGGCGCGGCGGGCTTCATCGGCTCGCACGTGGTGCGCGCCTTCGAGGCGCGCGGCATGGACGTCGTCGCAGTCGACCGGCCCGGCGCGCGTCGCGATCGCCTCGTCGGATGCGGCGCGCGCGTTCGCTGCGTCGAAACGGAGCTGGGTGCGCCCGGCGCCGCCGCGGCGCTCGTTGCATCGCAGCGGCCGGCGCATCTCGTGCACCTCGCCTGGCATGCGGCGCCGGAGGACTATCTGGCGTCGCGCGAGAATCTCCGATCGCTCGCAGCGACCACCGAGCTGGTGGCGGCCGCCGTGGACGCGGGCTGCGCGCGCATCGTCGCTGCCGGCACCTGTCTCGAGTACGCGGCGTCGGATACCGCGCATCTGGAGAGCGACGCGGCCGGTCCCGACACGCTGTACGCCGCGTGCAAGCACGCCGCGCACGTCGTCTGCGAGCCGCTCGCGGCGTCGCAGGGCGGCCTGGTCTGGGCGCGCATCTTCCACCTGCACGGACCCGGCGAGGATCCGCGGCGCCTCGTGCCGATGGTCGCCGCGCGACTGCGGAGCGGCGAGCCGGTGGATCTGAGCGGGGGCGAGCAGCTGCGCGACTACCTGCGCGTCGAGGACGTCGCGGACGCGCTCGCGACGCTCGCGCTCTCGCAGGCGATCGGCGTCGCGAACGTGTGTTCCGGCATGCCGATGTCGCTGCGCGTGCTGCTCGCTGCGATCGGCGAGCGCATCGGCCGGCCCGAGCTGTTGCGCTTCGGAAGGCTGCCGTACCGCGCGGACGACCGCATGTGCATCGCCGGGGAGCCGGCTGCACTGCGCGCGCTCGGCTGGCGGCCGCGCTTCGCGACGCTGGCGTCGGCGCTCTTGTACCTCGCGGAGCAGGCGCCGTGAACCGCGGCTGCCCGGTGTGCTCCGGCACGGGGCACCCGATCCCGGCGCCCGCGGCGCTTCGCGAGAAGGAGATCGGACACGTGATCGCGATGAATCCGAACCACGGGCAGGAGGTCGGCATGCAGGCCGGTGCGGTGGATTCGACGATCCGCATCCATGTGGCGGACCCATTGTGAAGATCTCGGCTGACGCGGCGGCGAACCGCCTGGTCGTCGAGGTGGACGGCAAGCGCGAGGAGCACGAGCTCTACTCGGAGGCCGGCTTCGCGGCGCTCTCGCGGCTCTGGGTGAAGGTGGGCTGGTCGCTCAAGTACACCTACGGCTTCTCCTGGATGGGGCGGCCCGTGATCCAGCTGCCTGAGGACCTCGTGCGTGTGCAAGAGGCGATCTACGCGGTGCGTCCGACCTTGATCGTCGAGACGGGCGTCGCGCACGGCGGATCGCTGGTGTTCTACGCGAGCCTGTTCCGCGCGATGGGCACGGCGGGTCGCGTCGTCGGCGTAGACGTCGAGATCCGCCCGCACAACCGCCGCGCGATCGAGGTGCACGAGCTCGCGCCGTCGATCTCGCTGATCGAGGGCTCCTCGATCGAGCCCGCGACGCTCGAGCGCGTGCGCGCGCTGCTGCGCCCCGAAGATCGCGTCATGGTGCTGCTCGACTCGAACCACACGCGCGTGCACGTCGCGGCGGAGCTCGAGGCGTACGCGCCGATGGTGAGCGCCGGCTCCTATCTCGTTGCGACCGACGGCATCATGCAGGACCTCGCCGACGTGCCGCGCGGTGAGCCGGGTTGGACGCGTGACAATCCGAAGGTCGCGGCCGCGGAGTTCGCGGCGCGGCATCCCGAGTTCGTGCTCGCGGATCCGCCGCAGCCCTTCAACGAGAGCCCGATCCACTTCCGCATCACGCACTGGCCCGGTGCCTGGCTGCGGCGCATCTCGTAGCCGGTGGACCGGTCGTCCGTCGGGCTCAGCGGGCGGAGGGTCCGGCGCCACGGCGCCTTGGGGGGGAGCGCATCCGATGAAGGCACAGCGGATCGCGATCGGCATTCCGACGCGCAACCGCGCGGAGCTGGTCGTGCACGCGCTCACTTCGGTCGTCGGACAGTCGTTGCCGCCCGAGATCGCGCTGGACGTGTTCGTCTCCGACAACTCGACCGCTCCGCACGAGCGCGAAACGCTGCAGCGTTTCGTGGCCGGGCTCGGCGACACTCGCGTGCGGCGGATCCAGCCGCCCGGCGACCTGCCGATGGTCGAGCATTGGAACTTCCTGCTCGCGGAGATGCTCGACCGCTCCGACGCGGACCGGTTTCTATTCCTGACAGACCGGATGTTCTTCAAGCACGGGGCACTTCGCGCGCTCGGCGCCGCACTCGAGCGCTGTGCGGACTCTGAGCTGCTGGCCTACGGCATCGACACGCTGCACGACCTCGAGCCGCCGTTTCGCCTCCAGCTC
Source organism: uncultured Spirochaetales bacterium (assembly GCA_964437835.1). Classification (GTDB taxonomy): domain Bacteria; phylum Myxococcota_A; class UBA9160; order UBA9160; family SMWR01; genus CAYTJA01. The sequence goes on along the minus strand of CAYTJA010000347.1, from coordinate 29,041 downwards.
CAGAGTTGGAGCGGAGAGTGCAGAGACCTCGCGTCCGCGAGCGCGCTCGATGCAGTCAGCCGCGCGTACCTCTACGACTACTTGCCGAAGATGCTCAACTCCGTGGCGAGCCGCGCGCTGTTGACACGCCTATGCGGCCACTACGGTTCGGTATTCAGCTCGATCGCCCCGGACTTCGCGTTCTGCTTCCGCGCGCTCTCGATGCTCGACCGCTACGCGTTCCTCGATCGCTCGCTGATCGTCCAGCACGGTCTCGCGCGGAGCAACGGCCGCAGCATGACGCGCGGGGTCCCCACGGCAGACAGCCGCGACTTCATGGCGCGCCTCGGTGCGCAGTACGAGCGGACCGGTTTCGCGGCATTGATACCCGAGCTCCAGACGACCGCGAACGTGATCATGCACGAGTACGCGTCTGCGAGAGCGGCGGCGCCGCAGCCCGAATGCTTCCCGGAGATCGACCCTGCGAGATACATGGCCCTTCAATGGAACGAAGTGCTGCAGATGGAGGATCCGTCGGCGCGCGCGATCGCGGTCGAGCTGCTGCGTCGGCACGCGCATCTGTGGCCGGAGAGCCCGCACTTCTTCGACAAGGCCGCGTTGCTCGAAACAGCGGCCGCCGCAGACGGCAAGCGCCGGTGGCACGCCAAGCTTCGCGGGATCGAAAGCCGCAAGATCGCGCTCCGCCGCGCCCGCAAATGGGTCCACGCCATCCACACTCGGTTGGCTCCGGGCACGGCCGATCGTTGAGCACACGGGAGGGAGGAAGGCTCCCTGCGCGGTCAGGGGCCCTTGCCGGGCCAGGGGCCGACGTCCATCGAGATCGGAAGCCACTGCGCGAACAGCGCGCCGAGCAGCGCGTGCAGCGCGGCCGACGCCAGCAGATTGCGCGTCTTTGCGCGCTGGAAGTGCCACGCGAGGCAGCTCTCGAACACGGCCGTCGCCGCGCACAGCAGCGGCGAGGGCAGATGCAGCAGTCCGAAACCGAGCGCGTTCAGCAGCGCGACCAGCGCCTGCGATCGCGCGCTGCCACCCGCGGCCGGCGCGATGCCCCGGCGCAGGCGCGCATTGAAATAACCGAGCGCGAGCTGTTGCTGGAGCAGCGCCCAGAGCAGGTAGAAGATCTCGCTGGCACGCTCGGCGCGCAGGCCGAATGCGATGCCCTGCCCTGCCGCGCCGGCGTCGCTCTGCCGCAGCCAGAGCGCGCCTAGGGCGAGCGCCGTGCCGAGGGCGGCCGCGGCGGGCGCCAGCGCTCGCGCCGCGCCGCGCAGCGTCTCCCAGCGCAGCGCGAAGACACCGAGCGCGAAGGCCAGCGGCAGCGCGGCGAGCAGCGGCAGCAGCGCTCCGGCGCTGCCGCTGCAGAGCGCCGCGAACAGCTCCGGGGCGTGGCGGCGCAGGCCGAGGCGCGCGAGCAGGTTCGGCCAACCGCGCAGCGTCAGCACGGCCAGGATCGCGACCAGCCAGAGCGCCGCCCTCCGCTCGCGCGCGGATCCGCGCAGCGCGCGAGCCGCGGCCGCGAGATTCGCGCGCGGCGAAGGCAGCCCGAGGCTCGCCGCGCGGTCGCCGTGGAGCCACGGCCCGAGCAGCGCGCAGTACACCAGACACCCGCCGAGCAGCAGCGGGCCTGCGATTTCGCGCGCCGCGCCGGGTTCGGGCTCCCGCGCGATCAGCCCCCAGAGTGCGATCTGCAGCAGCCCGAAGAGGACCGCGGCCTCGAGCAGATTCGCGCGGCGCGAGAAGCGATCGGATTCGATCTCGCCACACGCGGTCGCGCGTGCGCGCGCTCCCGCCACGCGTTCCACCGGAGCCCTGCCCTCAGTGAGCGACGTAGATCCAGCTGCCGCCGCGGTCGGTGTGGCGCTCGGCGCGCCCGGCGATGCGCAGGTGCTCGAGATGCGCGTAGGTCTCGCTCTCGGCCATGTCGCCCCAGCTGCGCTGCGAGAACAGCCGCTGCGAGAAAGCCTGCACCGTCGACGGACCCAGCTCCCGCGAGATCGACTGCACCTTCTCGAGGCGCTCGAAGTGGTGGCGCTTGATCGCGTCGCAGCGCGCCGCGAGATCGCGGAAGGGATGGCCATGCGCCGGCAGCACCCAGTCGACCCCCTTGATCTCGGCGACACGATCGAGTGAGTAGAAGAAGGAAGCGAGCGGATCGCGCGAGCTGCTGATCCCCCCGATGTGGGGAGTGATCGTCGGCAGCACGTGATCGCCCGACAGGAACAGGCCGCGCTCCGGATCGTGCAGGCAGATGTGATCGTTGGTGTGCCCGGGCGTGTGCATCACGAACCACTCGCGTCCCGCGAGCTCGAGCACGTCGCCGTGCTCGACCGGCTGGCTGATGCGCGGCGCAAAGCTGATGCCCTGCAGCAGGTGCATGAGTCGCCACTGGAGCTGCCGCCGCAGGCCTGGCCGGGGGCGCTTGCTGCCCCAGGGCGTGCGCCCGCGCGCGAGCGCGGCCTGGAGCTCCTCGACCCAGGCGCGGTCCTCGTCGATCTCGCGCTGCCGCTGTGCGGCTTCTTCGGGCTCGAGGTCCTCGACCGACACTTCGGGCTGCGGAGGCGCGACTCCGAAGCTGAACGCGCGGTGGCCGATCACGCGCGCACCCGAGAGCTTTGCGAAGCGGGAGGCGCCACCGAAGTGATCCGGATGCGAGTGGGTCACGAAGACGGTGTGGACGTGGCGTGGCTTGACCCCGGCCTTCGCGAGGCGATCCTCGATCGCGCGCCAGGTGCCGGGCCCCGGCATGCCGGGATCCACCACCGCCGCGCCCTCGTTGTCGAGAATCGCGTACATGTTGACGTGCCCGAGGCCGGGCATGTGAATCGGGAGCTGCGTGCGCAGCACGTTCGGAGCGATCTCCGTGACCTCTTTGCTCGCGGGCTCTCGCTCCTGGCGCTTCGGCGTCGACATGCCGGCGCACTCTAGTGAATCCACCGCTCTGCTGCCGCGGCAGCGCGCGCGAACGCGCGAGCCCGATCGCGTCCCTGTGCTATCCGTCGCGCGTCCCCTCGAGGAGTCCGGATGCCCTCCCCTTCCGTGAAGTACTCGCTCGCCGATCGCATCGCCCGGATCCAGATCGACGACGGCAAGGCCAACGGCCTCGGCCCTGCCGAGATCGAGACGCTGCGCGCGGACCTCGAGCGCGCCGAGCGCGAGGCCGGCGCGGTGCTGCTGCTCGGCCGCGAGGGTCGCTTCTCGGGGGGCTTCGATCTCGCGACGATGGGCGCGGGCCTGGACGCAATCCGCTCGCTGGTGCGCGCGGGCGGCGAGCTCTTCGCGCAGATCCTCGAGCTGCGGGTGCCGGTCATAGCTGGCTGCACGGGGCACGCGGTCGCGGCCGGCGCGATCGCGCTGCTGGCCGCTGACTACCGCGTCGGCGCGAGCGGAAACTTCAAAATCGGCCTCTCCGAGGTCGCGCTCGGGATGTCGCTGCCGATCTATGCGCTCGAGCTCGCGCGGCTGCGCCTCTCGAAACGCCACTTCGTGCGCGCGACCCAGCACGCCGAGCTCTACGCGCCCGAGGCCGCGGTCGACGCCGGCTATCTCGACCGCGTGGTGCCGCCCGCCGAGCTCGAGAGTACGGCGCTCGCGGAGTCCGCACGCCTCGCCGCGCTGCCGCAGCCGGCCTTCGCCGACACCAAGCGAAAAGCCAACCGCGCGCTGCTGCACGAGATCCGCTCCACGCTCGACGCCGACATGGCGCGCATCCAGAGCGGCCCCTCGACCGCGCGCAAGGGCTAGTCGTAAGGCCCCGACATGTCCAAAGCGCTCCCCCTCGCCGGTCTGCGCGCGCTCGTCATCGGCGCGAGCAGTGGAATTGGTCTGGCCTCCGCACGCCTGCTGCTCGCCGACGGCGCCGCAGTCACGGTGGCAGCGCGCGACCGGGAACGTCTGGCCCTTGCCAGCCGCGAGCTGCTGCACAGCGCCGAGCAGAGCGGCGCCGCGCTGCGCCAGATCCGCTGCGACGCGCTCGTCGCCAGCGACGTGCAGCGCGCGGTCGAGGAGGCCGGCGGCCCCGAGGGCCTCGACATCGCGGTCGCGGTCCCCGGCGGCGGCAGCTATGCGCCGGTGCTGAGCTACGGCGACGACCAGTTCTCCGAGCAGGTGGACCTGAACCTGCGCCCGGTCTTCCTGCTGCTCAAGTACGCGGGACGCTCGATGCTGCGGCGCGGCGGCTCGATCGTCGCGACCTCGTCGACCGCGGCGGTGCTCTCCTCGCCGTACCTCGCGGCCTACTGCGCGAGCAAGGCCGCTGTCGACCAGCTCGTGCGCGTCGCCGCGGACGAACTCGGCGCGGCGGGGATCCGCGTGAACGCGGTGCGGCCCGGACTCACGCGCACCGGGGCCACCGGCCCGCTGGTCGGGAACGCCGCACTGCACGCGCGCTTCCTGCGCGAGCAGCCGCTCGCGCGTGCCGGCGAGCCCGACGACATCGCGCAGTGCGTGCGCTACCTCGCGGGCCCCGAGTCGAGCTGGGTCACGGGTCAGTGCATCACGGTCGACGGCGGGCACACACTGCGGCGCTTTCCGGACCTGGGCGACGTCGCGCGCAGTGTCGCCGGCGAAGCCGCGTTCGCGTTCGCGCCACCCGCCGCGCGCGGCCCCGGCCGCAGCGGCGATCAGAGCGCGTAGCCGAGGCTCCGCAGTCGCTCGCGATCTGCCTCAGAGAGGCGTTGGCGCCGTTCGGCCGGCGCCCGCTCGATCTCGCTCCGGAATTCGTCGAGGATCCGCCGCAGCTGCAGCAGGCGCAGGGGCTCGCTCGGCGAGAGGTCCGGCGCATCCGTGCCGAGTGCGCTGAGGCGCGCTTGCTCCGCACCCGGCTCCAGACTCTGCGCGAGCTTGTGGCCGTCGTCGATCAGCGCGAAGCGCGGCACCCCCGAGCCGCGCAGCGCCGCGAGCGCGACGCGGCTGCCGCCCTCCGCAGCGTCCGCCGCGAGCAGGTCGCGCCCGCGCGCCGCGAGCGGGGACTGCGCAGCGCCCAGATGCCGCGCGAGGGTCGGTGCCAGGTCCGTGAGCGCCGCGACGTCGCGCCTGCGCGCCGGCGTCGATCCCGGCAGGCGCAGCAGCAGCGGCACCCGCACCAACGGCTCCGAGAGCAGCTCGCCGTGTGCGAACCAGAGATCGTCTTCGCCGAGCGACTCGCCGTGATCGGCCGCGAACACGACCGCGGTGGCCGCCCACGGAATCCGCTCGCGCAGCTGCGACAGCAGCCGCCCGATCTCGGTATCGATGTAGCCGACCTCTCCCGCATAGCCCGCACGGTAGAATGCGACTTCGCGCTCACCCCCGAGTGCCTGATAGGCGGGAATGCCGCCCTGGCCGCGCTGGTCCGCGCGCAGCGGCAGCTGGCGCTTCGCGTCCGGACGGCGGCGCTGCGCAGGCAGCGCCCGCTCGCGCAGCCCCGGCGGCGGCGTATAGGGGCCGTGCGGGTCCTCGTAGTGCACCCACAGGAAGCAGGGCCTTGCCGCGCTCTCCGCACAGCCCTCGAGCGCTGCGAGCGCGGCGTCGGTCGTGCTCTCAGCGATGCGTTCGGGCCAGCCGCGTGTGGCCTCGAGCTGCGGCAGCGCGTCGTCGTAGACGTCGAAGCCCGCCGCGAAGCCGCTGCCGCGGCGCAGCACGTAGTTGCTCACGACCGCAGCCGTGCGCCAGCCCGCGCCGCGCAGCTCCTCGGCGAGCGTCTGCGCGCCCTCCGGCAGCTCGGATTCGTTCGACTGGATCCCGAGCAGCGCCGGATGCTGGCCCGTCAAGAGCCCCGCGATCGAGGGCAGCGTCAGCGCGCTCGGCGCGTAGGCCGCCTCGAACACCAGGCTCTCTGCCGCGAGCGCGTCGAGTGCCGGAGTCAGGCCGAGCGCGCCACCGTAGGCGCCGAGGTGATCGGCGCGCAGCGTGTCGACACTCAAGAGCAGGAGCAGGCGCAGCGGCTCCGGGCCAGCGCAGCCCGCAACTGCCAGCGCCGCGCACCCGCCGACCCATCCGCACCGCCATCCCGCGCTCCCCATTGCGGATTCCTTAGCACGCCCGAGGCCTCGCCTCGCGCGGCCGCGCTGCGCTGGTAGACTGCCGCGCCGTGACGGGATGCATCCGCCATTTCCGCGAGGGCCCCCTCGGCTGGCTGCTGTTCGAGCATCCCGAGCGCCACAACGCGATCTCCGCGGAGATGTGGCAGGCGCTGCCGCGAGCGGCCCAGGCGCTCGAGCAGGATCCCGAAGTCCGCGTGATCGTGCTGCGCGGCGCGGGCGAGCGCGCCTTCGTCTCGGGGGCGGATATCTCCGAATTCGAGAGCCGGCGCAGTGGCAGCGCGCTGCCCGCGTACGACGCGAATCGGGCCGCGAGCGCCTTCGCGTGGGAGCGCATCGAAAAGCCCGTGCTCGCGATGATCCACGGCATCTGCTTCGGAGGCGGCGTCGGCCTCGCCGTCGCCGCAGACCTCCGCTACGCCGCGGACGACGCGGTCTTCTGCATTCCCGCTGCGCGCCTCGGCGTCGGCTACCCGCTGCAGGGCTACGCGGCACTCGAGCGCCTGGTCGGTCCCGCCTCCGCACTCGAGATCTTCTTCACCGCGCGGCGCTACAGCGCAGCCGAGGCGCAGTCGCTCGGGCTCGTGAACGCGGTCTTCCCGAAAGCCGAGCTCGAGGCGCGCGTGCGCGAGCTGGCACAGCAGATCGCACAGAATGCGCCGCTGACGCTGCGCTGCGTCAAGCGCTCGCAGCGGGAGCTCACGCGGCCAGCGGCCGAGCGCGATCTCGCGGGCCTGAACGCGAGCATCGCGGCCTGCTTCGAGAGTGAGGACTACCGCGAGGGCACGCGCGCGTTTCTGGAGAAGCGCGCGCCGCACTTTCGCGGCCGTTAGGAGGAAGGGTCTTGATCGGGTCGTCGCCTGGCGCTCGCACGCCGGTCCGCCATCGCCCCCTGCAGTCGATCGCCGCGAGCCTGGCGCTGCTCGCCGCAGTCGGGTGGCTGTGCGCCTGTCGAAGCGCCACGCCCGCAGCCGCAGTCGCGTCCCCGAGCTTGCCGGACGACGTCCCGACCTGGCCCGCGGCGCGCTTCGAGGCGGTCGAAGAGATTCCGCAGCTGGGCCGTCTGCTCCGCTACGCCTGCGACGCCTCGCCCGCGGAGGTCGCCGACTTCTACAGCTTGCAGCTGCGCCAGCGCGGCTGGCAGGTGCAGCGAGCGCCCGCGGACCCGCAAGCAAAGCGCAGTGCCGATGCCGCGACGTCGGTCGAATTCAACGCCGCGAAGGCCGGCCGCGGGCTCGGCCTCAGCGTCCAATCGCGTCGCCGCGGCTGTGAGATCGAGCTGTTGTTGCTCGACTCCGAGACTGCGGGGCCCAGCCCGCCCGCGCTGTGATTCGCGTCACGACGGCGCGGCGCAGGGGCTCCGATGCATGCCTCCATGCTGCCCCCCCTGCACCCCGCGCCGCTGGATTTCGACCGCCACCAGATCCTGTCCGAGGCCGCGCGCGCGCGCGCCGCCGGCCGGCGCCACAAGGCGATCGGGCTCTACCGCTGGGTCTTGGCGGTCGAGCCGCGCAATGCCGAGGTCCACCTGCGCCTCGCGCCGCTGCTCGCGGAAACGGGTCAGGCTTTCGACGCCTGGCTCTCGTACCGGAACGCCGCGCGCGCGCACGCGCGCGCGGGCTACCGCGACAGGGCGCTCGTCGTGTACCGCGAGGCCGCGCGCCTGCTGCCGCGCGAGGTCCGCGTCTGGGAGGCGCTCTCGCGCCTCTGCGCCGAAGACGAGCAGCCCGACCAGGCGGTCGAGGTACTGCTCGAGGGCAGCCGGCTGTTCCGCGGGCGCTGGGATCGCGCCCAGTCGATCCACCTGCTGCGCCAGGCGCGCGAGCTCCAGCCGTGGGGCTTCGAGATCTGCCTCGAGCTCGCGCGCCAGCTCGCACTTGCGGACCAGCTCCGGGAAGCCGAGTTGCTGCTGCAGGGGCTCGCCGTGCGCGTCAGCGGGCTGCGGCTCCGCCAGGTCCGTTCGATCCAGTTCCTGAGTCGGCCCACACCGCGCACGCTCTGGCGTTGGATCCAGGCCTGTTGGGAGACGCGCAGCGCGACGCCGGATGACGCTCCGCCGCACGGATTGCCGACTCCGGCCTCACGCGCGTAGCGGGCCCTGTGGTCCCGGTCCGGGCGCAGCCCGGACCACCCCGCTTCGCTTCGGCTGCGCCGCGCTGCGCGCCGAAGCGTCTTGCCTGCTTCGCGAAGCGGGGCTGCCGCTTCGCGCGAATGCTGCGCGGGCGCTGCCGGAGCGCGGCCTGCGCTGCCGCCTCGCCGGTCTCTGCGGCTGCGAACACGGCTTCGGGTTCCGCGTCACCTGCGAGGCCGATTCGGGCTCTCACCCAGCGTAGAGGCGCGCGCGATCCGCAGGGTGCAGATCGCGCCGGCGTCGGTCGAGGTACCGATGTACGAGGCATTCTTCGGGCTCCGTCAGCCCGCCTTCTCGCTGACGGCCGACCCGCGCTTCCTGTGGCTCTCCGAGTCGCACCGGGATGGGCTCGCCGCGCTGTGTTACGGCATCGCGCGCCGCAAGGGCATCCTGCTGTTGACCGGCGACGTCGGCACCGGCAAGACCACGCTCGTGCGCGCGGCGCTCGAGCGCCTGCCCGCCGATCTGCTCGACGTTCCCGAAGTCGCGGAGATCACGAATACGGCCGAGCTCACGCCGCTCGACCTGCTCAAGTACGCCTGTGCCGGCTTCGGCATCGGCGGTCCGCAGTTCCCGATCCGCAACCCGCTCGACACGCTCGCCGACTACGTGATCGCGTTGACCCGCTTCCTGACCGAGCGCCTGCGCGCCGGCATGACCTGCGTGCTGGTCGTCGACGAGGCGCACAACCTGTCGCTCTCGGCGCTCGAACAGCTGCGGCTGCTCTCGAACCTCGAGGTCGATTCCTGGAAGCTGCTGCAGATCGCGCTGATCGGGCAGAGCGAGCTGCTCGCAAAGATCTCCGACCCGCGGCTGCGCCAGCTGCGCCAGCGCGTCGCGATCGAACACCACCTCGAGCCGCTGCGCGCGGCAGACGTCGTCTCGTACCTGCACCACCGGATCCAGCGCGCGGGAGGTCGCTTCGAGACGATCTTCAGCCCGGGCAGCGAGCGCCACTTCATCGAGTTCTCGCAGGGCTGCCCGCGGCTCGTGAACGTGCTGGCCGACCAGGTCCTGCTCGCGGCCTATTCGAAGCAGATGCGCCCGCTGCGCCCGCTGCTGACCGAGATGGTCGCGAAACAGCTCACGAGCCACGGCCAGGCCCGACCTGCCGCACTGCCGCCGAAGCGCCGCGGCCTGGAGCGCCCGCTCGAAAAAGCCAGCTGACCGGTCCCTCGGAACGCAGCGCAAGTCGCCTTGGCGCGCAGCCAACCACAGGCGAGCGCAGTGCGGGAGCGCCGGGCCGCTCCCGGACCGGGACCCGCTAGCCCGCGGGCCCGAGATTCGTCAGAGGCAAGCCGAAGGCTTGCCGTGCGGGCACGCCGGCTCCGCCGGCAGATAACCCGCAAGACCCGCAAGCCGAAGGCTTGCCGTGCGGGCAGGCCGGCTCCGCCGGCCGATCACCCGCAAAACTAGCTCGCGACCCGAAAACGCAGCGCGACCTCGAGCCCGCCCTCCGGCAGATTGCGAGCGCGCACCGCTGCGCCCATGCGCTCGGCCAGCCCCTTCACGAGCGCGAGGCCGATCCCGGTGCCCTTCTCGCTCCGCGTGAGCTCGCTCGCGACGCGGTGGAAGGGCTCGAAGATCGCGCGCAGCTCGGACTCGGGCACGCCGGGCCCGCGATCCGCGACCGCGACCTCGACCGCGTCCCCCGCGCGCCGGCAGCGCAGCGCCACGACAGGCTCCACAGCGCGGCGTCCGTACTTGAGTGCGTTGTCGATCAGATTGAAGACGATCTGGGTCAGCGCATCGCGTTCGAAGGCGACCTCCGGGAGTCCCGGCTCGATCGTGATTTCGAGCTTCACCCCCGCTGCGCGAGCCTCCGGCTCGAGCCTCTGCGCGGCCTCGACGGCCGCGCTCGCGACGCAGCCGCTGCTGAGCTCGAGCGCGCGCCGCCCCTGCTCGAGGCTCGAGAATTCGAGCACGTTGTGGATCAGGCGCGTCAGGCGCTCCGACTCCGCCCCGATCGTATCCAGGTACTCGCGGCGCTTCTGCTCCGAGGAGACCATGCCCTCGCGCAGCATCTCCGCGTGCATCCGGATCGCCGTGAGCGGCGTCTTGAGCTCGTGCGAGACGGCAGCCGCGAAATTGCTGCGGCGCTCCGCATAGCGCAGCGTCACGGAGACCATGCGGTAGAGCGCGAACAGGGCGCCGGCCCCGGCCAGCACCAGCAGACCCCCGATCGCGTACATCGCGGGGGTTCCCGCCATGTCCGGAAGCGGGGGCAGGCTGAGGCGAGCGACGATCTCTTCGAAGGGCGGCTCGAAGCGGTGCTCGAACTCGTAGTTCGGCGACATCCCCTGCGCTGGCGGGGGAGCGCTGCGCAGGAAATAGTCGCGCGACGCATGCTCGCCCAGATCGCTGCTCCCGAAGACGCGCTGATCGAGCCACTTCACGAGCGCGCGAAAATCGATCATCAGTCCCTGGCGATACGACGCGTTGCCCAGATAGGCCTCGCGGTGCAGCGCGAACTGCCTCTTCCCGAGCACCTGTCCGACCATCGGGAATACCGCAGCCGGCCAGACGCGCATCGGCGCTTCCTGGATCGCGGCTTCGACGTCGTAGACGGTCTCGACGCGCGCGTCGCGGTGGGCGTAGATCGCTCCGGTCGTCTGCAGCACCTCGAGCACCGGCACGCCGATCGCCTCGCCCCCCGGACCGCGCGCCGCGGATTGGGAGAGCAGGCGCAGGATCGGCGCCTGCGTCGCCGCGAGCAGCGAGACCGGCTCCGGCGTGGAGTCGCCGCCGCGACGCGAAAACGAGCGCAACAGCCGGTACGGATCCAGGCGCGCGAGCGGCCCCGTGAGCTCCGCGGCCGCAACGTCGCCGGGCCGCCGCAGGATCCGGGTGCCGCTCGCGTCCGAGCGGCCCGGCGCGAAGCCGGCCGGGGCTCCCGAGCCCGGATGCAGGCGGCGGCCGAGCGCCTTCTCGACCGCCGCCACCGAGCGGCCGACCCGCTGCGTGAAGTCCCAGTGCTCGATCGCGCGCGCGAAGTCGCGCTCGCGCGGGATCAGCGGCGAGTACACGGTGCCATCCGGGTCGATCTGGAAATAGCCGATCAGCCAGTCGTCGCCGGAAACCACCGAGAGCGGCGAACGGGCCACGACGTAACGACCCGGAGACACCGCCTCGGGCACGTAGTAGAAGTCGAAGTGCGAGAAGGGCCGCGCCTGCTCGCGGACGAGCAGCCGCGACAGCTCGCGCTGGATCTCCTCGAAAGCCCGCTCCGCGAGTGCCCGGTGGCGCTCGTCGCGATCGCGCGCGATGCCGCCCAGCGCGGTCGCGACCAGCGCCGAAAGCGCCCCGAGCACGACGAGGCCCAGCAGCGCGAAGACGAATCGGATCCGGCGCATGCGCATTCAGGGAACCAGCCGGTAGCCCGCGCCGCGCACCGTCTCGATCCACTGCCCCTCCGGGTCGAGCTTGCGGCGCAGCTTCCCGATCTGCATGTCGACCGTGCGCGTCTCGATGCGCTCGGGATTGTCGTAGCCCCAGATCTCGCGCAACAGCTGGTTGCGGCTCACGATGCGCCCGGCCGCGTGCCGGAACAGCTCGAGGATCGCGAGCTCGCGCGCCGAGAGCTCGATGGCTTCGCCCGCGCGCTGCGCCTGCAGCGCAGCGGGGTCGATCTGCCAGCCTCCGAACGCGAAGGGTTCTACAGAGCCCTCGGGGTCCCGGGCCGCGCGGCGCAGCAGCGCCCGCACGCGCGCGAGTAGCTGCGAGATCGAAAACGGCTTCGTGACATAGTCGTCTGCGCCGGCCTCGAAGCCCTCGAGCACCTCGCGCTCCCCGCCACGCGCCGTGAGCAGCAGAATCGCCTGATCCGGCTTCGCAGCCCGTGCCCGCCGGCAGATCTCGAGACCCGAGACCTCGGGCAGCATCACGTCGAGGATCAGCAGCTCGAAGTCGCCCTCGAGCGCCGCGCGCAGCCCCTCGCTGCCGGTCGACGCGGCGGTCGGCGCGAAGCCGTGGTAGACGAGCACGTCGCAGAGACCCCGTTGGATCGCCTCTTCGTCCTCGACCAGCAGAATGCGCGCTTTCGGCTCCGCCTGAGAATCCTGAGACACCTGGCCTCCCGCTTTCGCTCCGGCAAGTCAAGCGCCCGGAATCCCAGCTGTAAACCGCATCGGCCCGGACTTTGTAAAGCCCGCGTAAAGAGTGCGAGCAGCTTTTTACCGGAGATTTCTGGCTGCCCCCCGCCCGGCGCCGTATTCCATCACGAGCCGGAAAGGCACCGCTGCGAGGGCTGATCATGCAAGAAATTTCGAACTCACCTCACCAGGCAGTCCGGACCGAGCCCTGCGGCGGTGCCCCCGGCCCCCTCCACTCCGCATCGGTCCCGCCGGCAGGCGGACCGCAATCCCGAGCTCGGTTGCGAGAAATCGCACGGGAGCGCGGCCGCCTGCGCGGCGAGATCGAGTGCCTCGAGGCGGAGCTCTTCCGCGTGAATCTGCGCCGCGCGCTGCGCCCCGCAGAGCTGCTCCCGGAGACGGCCCGCCGCGCGCTCGGGCGCTACGTCCAGAAGCGCCGGCAGCTCGCGGCGCTGCAGCTCGAGCTTCAGGACCTCCAGGCGTCCTAGCGGCGCCGGAAGCGCCGAATGCACTTCTCTCCCCACCGCGGCGTGACGAAGAGCACACAGCGGCTGCTCCGCTGCTTCGAAACAGCCAGAGCGGCGCGCGCGCCCGCAGCCGGGTGTGCGCCTGGGGGGAGTCATGCGAATCACGCGGGCTGTGGCCGCGCTCACAGCTGCCGGATGCGCATTCCTGAGCGCTGGCGGGGTGTTGGCCGCCAATCTCTATCTGACCCCTGAAGTGGGCTTTCTCGGCGGCTTCGCGGATGCCGTCGGAGACGAAGACAGGAGCCCCCTTGCGCTCGGAGGCAAGAACCAGGACTGGTCTCCCGGCGCCGGGCTCGCACTCGGGATCGCGGTCCCGATGGACGAGATCGTGCCCTGGGACGTGGGTCTCCCCGACTGGGACCTGCGCTTCGAGATCGAGGCGATCGGGACCGCAGACGACTTCGAGTTCAAGGGCCAGGGCCTCACCGCCCAGACGCCGCTCCGCAGCTCACTCACGTCCGTCGGCACCACCTTTGGTCTGTGGTTCGACTTCCCCGTATCCGAGGGAGTTTCGGCCCTGATCGGCCGGCGCGTTCCCATCTTCGATCCGGTGACCTTCACGATCGGCGGCGGCCCCGGCTTTGCGTGGCACGACCTTTCGGTTCGGAATTTTGACGAGCGTTTCCACGAAGAAACCATCAGCTTCGCCTGGCAGGTGGGCACCGGCTTCGGATATCGCCTCACCGAACAGGTCACGCTGGCGGCGACCTACCGCTACACGGATCAAGGGGAGATCCACGGCGTACTCTGCTGCGTGAGCGTCGTGCCGGGCGAGTTCTTCGACCTCGCCGCGACCCAGCACCAGATCCTGTTCGGCGCGCGCATCCGCTTCTTCGGAGTTGCCGCGCCGCACCGCTGGTACGGGCGCTGGTAGCGCGCGCCACGCACGCGAGGCGACGCGACCCCGGCGCGCCGCTTCGATAGGCTCCGCCCGATGCGCCTCCGCCTCCGCGCGGCACTCGCCCTCAGCGCCGCCGCGTGCTGCGCAGCCGCCGGCTCGGCGCGCGCGGCAGCCGAGGACGGCACGATCCGCCTCCAGTTTCGCGAGGCCCCGCTCGCGCAGGTGATCCGCGAGGTCTCGAAGCACACCGGCGCGCAATTCCTCTTCGACGAAGAGCTCACGCGCGCGCGCGTGACGATCACGGGCTACGACCTGCTCACGAAGGACGAGGCGCTGCGCGTGCTCGAGGCCGCGCTGCTCGTGAACCAGCTGGCCGCGCTGCCGACGCCCGGCGGTGTCACGAAGATCCTGCCGCTCGACCTCGGACTCGCCGAGGCGCCCTATGCGCCCGCGGGCCCCGGCACGCGGGAGGTCCCGGTCACGACGCTGATGCACCTCGAGCACGCGCCGGTCGCGGACGTGTTTCGCAACCTCCAGCCCTGGCTCGCGGGCCGCGCCGTCGCGATTCCGTGGCCGCCCAGCAACAGCCTGATCCTGGCCGGCAGCGAGCTGCGACTGCGCAGCGCCTTCGCCATGGTTCGCGCGCTCGACGAGCGCCCCGACCAGGAGCTGCTCGTGCGTCGGCTGCGCTTCCGCGGCGCAGAGGAGATGAGCGCCGCGCTGGATGCGGCCTTCGGCGCTGACTCGAAGCTGCGCCGCCCGATCACGGTCTGGAGCGACGCGCGCACCGGCAGCGTGATTGCGCTCGGAGGCGCGCGAGAGATCGAAGACGTGCGCGACTTCCTCGCGCGCGTCGATCGGCCGGCAGACCTGCTCGGCCGGCTTGCGGTCGTGCCGATCCAGTTCGCCGACCCGGAGCAGCTCGCGGAGACGCTCGCGCAGCTCAGCGCCGGCGGGAGGGAGGACGACTCGGGTGCTGCGATCGGCTCGAACTCGCTCGCGGGGCGCTCGCTGGCCGTGACCGCCGACCCCGAGACGAGCCAGCTGCTGCTCTCCGGCGATCCCGACACGCTGCGCCTCGCGCGGCGCCTGATCGACGAGCTCGACCGCGCACCGCCCGCGATCACGATCGACGCGGTGATCCTCGAGCTGACTCTGGGGGAAAACCTCGCTCTCGGGGTCGATTTCGTCGCGCGCAGCGTCAGCGGCAGCGACGCGCAGGGGTTCACGGAGATCCGCTCGCTGCCCTCGGGCAGCCTGCTGGGAGCTGCCGGCGTCGGTGCAGGCAGCGCCCCCAACGCGCTCGCGCGCTTCCAGGACAACATCGTACGGGTCCCGATCACGGCCCCCGACGGCACGACGAACGTGATCGAGGTCGCCCAGACCGACGTCGCCGTGACTGCGGACGCGGGCTATTCGCGCAGCCGCGTCTACCTCCGCCCGCACCTGACCGCGCTCTCGGGCGAAGAACACACCCTCTTTGCGGGCGACAACATCCCGATTCCGGTCTCCCAGCCGGACGCCGCGGCCCCCGCCGCGACTGCCGATTCCGACGCGGCTCCGGCGGAGCTCAGCACCGCGATCCGCCAGCAGATCGAGCGCCAGGACGTCGGAGCGATGCTGCGCCTCAAGCCGGTCGCGGGCCAGGCCGGCGGCATCCGGCTCGAGCTCGAGATCGAGATCACGGAGCTCGCGGCCCCGGACCCCGCAGTGGGTGCTGTCGAAGAAGTCGGCCCCGTGATCCAGAAGCGCTCGCTCGAGACCGTGCTGCACCTGCGCGACGGCGAGCAGAGCACGATCGCGGGTCTGCGCGACCCGCGCGTCGAAGTGGTCGAGAGCTTCGTGCCCTTTCTCGGCCGCATCCCGATCCTCGGTCTGCTCTTCAAGCGCCAGTCGAGAACGCTGCGCCAGAGCTTCCTCGTGATCGCCGTGCGCGCGCAGATCCAACGCAGCCCCGAGGAGCTGCTGGCCGACAGCATCCGCCGGCGTCTCGCCTTCGAGCGCGCGAGCTTGCGGACCCAGGAGCTCGGAGAGCTCGCAGACGCGCCCTATGCGGTGCTGCTCACGACGCGCCGCCTGCGCGCGGACGCCGAAAGCCTCGCCGAGGACTTCGGCGATCCCGCCCACCCGGGCCGCGTCGTCAGCTGGCGCCACAGCGGCGACGAGCGCCACGACGTCTACCTGACCGGCTTCGCCTCGCTCGACGCCGCGAGCCAGGCCGCGTTCGCGCTCAGGGAACGGGGCTTCGAGGCGGAAGTGATCGTGAATCCCGCGGCGCTGACAGAGATCCCGTGACGCGTCCCGAGGCCGTCACACACAAGTGCGGCAGCCCGAGCGCGCGCAGGAATCGCTGCGCGCCCCGAGGCGGCTGCAGCATCGCGACCGTACTCGCCGTGCCCGCGACGAGGCAGTGGGGAGCCACGACCGACACGGACGCGGGCCCGCGCGCGGGCCAACCCGTGCGCGGATCCAGCAGGTGCGAATAGCGCACGCCGTCGACGACCATGCAGCGCTCGTAGTTGCCGCTGCTCGCGATCGCACCGGCGCGCAGCTCGACGCTCGCGAGCGCGCGCTCGGGTCGCCTCGGATCGCGAATCCCGACGCACCACGGCGAGCCGTCCGGATGCGGCCCCACGACCGCGAGATCGCCGCCGAGATCGACGAGTCCGTGCTCGATCCCCGCGTCGCGGCAGAGCGCAGCCGCGCGGTCGGCCGCGTACTCCTTCACGAAGCCGCCGAAGTCGAGCTGCATGCCCGGCAGCGGCAGGCACAGGCGCGGGCGCTCCCAGCGCAGGCGGCCGAAGCCCACCAGCGGCAGCAGGGCAGCGACCTCCGCGCGGGACGGCAGGCGGCCGCGCTTCCAGTCCCAGGCGCGGCGCAACACGCCCGAAGTGATGTCGAAGCGGCCATCGCTCTCGCGCCAGGCGGCCGCCGCGTAGTCGAGCAGGCCCGCGGTCTCGGCATCGACCTCGATGCCCTCGGACCGGCCTGCGCTCGCGTGGATCTGCGCAGTCAGGCTGTCGTCGCGGTAACGCGAGTACTTCGCCTCGAGCCGGCGCAGCTCCGAACTGGCCACGTCCGCGGCGCGCGCGACTCGCTCGCTCGGGCCGTAGAGCCGCAGCTCGCAGGGCGATCCCATCGCGCGGAACGCGAAGCGCTGCGGCGGACGCATGCGGCTCCCGCGCCCGCTCGGCGCCTAGAAGCGGCCCTGGAGCTGCAGGGAGAGGAGGTCGAAGCCGACCAGACCGGGGCTCTCGACCGAAACCTTCTTCAGCGCGAGGTCGGCATCTGCCTGGTAGCGCTCCCAGCCGGCCGAGAGCTGCCAGTCGAGCTTCCCGGGCCAGTCCACGACTTCGACTTCGGCCTTGATCCCGTACGCGATCGCGCCGTAGGGCGAGAGCCGGTAGTCGCTCGACACGAATCCGTCCGCGGGCAGGCTGCTGTAGAACGGCGAGTAGAACTCGGCCTGGCTCTGGCTGTAGTAGCGAAAGGACGGGATCAGCTTCAGGAACCCGAAGAGTGACTGATACCAGGCCGCTTCGAGCGTATGCGAGGTGAGCAGCCAGTCGTCGAAATAGTAGCGGTAGTCGAGGTGCAGGCTCGCCGCGAGGCTCTCGTAGTGCCGCCGGTAGCGCGTCAGCCACGCGACCTGATGACGCTGATTCGGCCGGTTGTCGCGGACGTTCGCTCCGCCCACCTCGGCGAGCTTGTAGGGATCCGAGAGATAGCCATTGTTGAACTTGTAGGAGAGCGAGGTCTGGAGCACGGACTTGCGGCCGAGCACTTGCGAGAGGCCAGCGAAGGCCGAATAGCCGTTCTTGTGCCCCTCCTCGATGCGGCCGAAGAGCGCGGCCTCGGTCGGCTCGATGCGATCGTCCGAGAAGCCGGCGCCCGCGGAGAGCGTGGTGTTCTTGTCGTTGAAGCTCATTTCCCCGGAGCTGCCGAGGTTCCAGGAGAAGTAGTCGTTTTCGGTCGAGATCCCAGCACTCGCGCCGAGCTTCGCGCGGTCGAAGTAGTAATTTCCCGAGACGAGTGCATCGGTGCGCTCCTCCCGGATCGACGCGCCGCTCATGACCTGCACCGCGCTCCCGCCCTCGTTGGTCACGAACCACGGAGACGCGCCGCTCATCGTCTCGTACACGAGGTCCAGCGACAGGTCGCTGCGCTCGGCCGCCGGCGACTCGAGGTGGAACTGGTGCATCTGGATCTCGTAGCGCTCGCGCGTCGGATTACCGGAGGCAGCCTTGGCTTCCGGCAGCGCTTCCTCGGCGTAGAAGCGGTAGCTGTAGTCGCTCGCGGGCCGCTCGATCGGTGCGTCCGCGCGCGAACTCCCGGCCAGCCCGGGCAGTGCGAGAGCGCCGCCGACGAGCGCGCGCAACACGCCCCGCCCCTGGTGCAGGCGCCGCCTGCGCGCGCGAGCGCGCTGCAGCTCCCGCTTGCGGGTCCGCCGATTCATGCCCCCTCCCGTGCCTCGAGCTAGTTGCATCCGCAGCCGCCGCCGCCCGCGCTGCCGCCCTCGAGGGAGGCTTCCTTGCTGAAGAAGACGTGCCCGCGCGCGGTGGCCTCGCGCGCGTCCGGCTCCCAGGCCATGTCGCGCCGCGCGAGCAGATCGCGTTCCCACGGCTTGACGCCCGCACAGCCGATGGCGGCGGCGCAGAGCAGCAGCGCAGCGGCGAGCCGCAAACCCGCCGCGCTCACCGCGCGTCTCCGAGCAGCGCCTGGATCCGCGAGCGGACTTCGTCGATGTCGCCCTTGCGGAAGCCCTTGTGCACGTAGCGGACGACGCCCTGCGCGTCGATCAGATACGAGGTCGGCATCGTCTCGAGACCGAAGCTCGCAGGGATCTTGCCCTGCGGATCGCTGCCCGACGGATAGCCGATCGGATGCGCGGCGAGGAACTGCCGCGCCTTGTCAGGCTGCTTGTCGAGATTGACGGCGACGATCTGGACCCGATCCGCCGGCAGCTCCTTGCGCAGCGACTCGAGCTGCGGGAGCGACGTCAGACACGGCGGGCACCACGAGGCCCAGAAATCGAGATACACGAGCTTGCCGCGATAGGCGGAGAGAGCGATGTTCCCGCCGCCCTGCAGCGCGGGCGTCGAGAAGTTCGGCGCCGGCTCGCCGCGCTCGACCGCGCGCGCCGGGCCACTCGCGAGTGCGAACATCAGTGCCGCCAGTCCGGGCCGCACGAGGACATCGATCCAGCAAGCTGCGCGCACGGAAGCCCCTCCTGTCGCGGAATCCGCCCGCGATCCCCGCTCTACTCATCGCTGCGCGGCGCCTTAACTTGCGTGACTCCGGTCACGGCAGCGCAGCGGCAGGCAGCCGGCAGCGCGGCTAGCCCGCTTTTCTCAGGAGGTCGCGTCGCGAGGCGGTGCAGATGGGTGCGCTGACAGCAGATCTCGACCGAGGGATGCGGAGGCGTAGCCGACGCTACGTCGAGCACCCGCAGGGAGAGATCTGCTGTCAGCGCGCCCAGCAAGCCGCTTCGGCGCGCAGCGAGGCGAAGCCGAGCGGAGAGCGGGTGGGCCGGGCCGCTCCCGGCCCGGGACCCGCAGAGCTGCGCCGCCGCAGTAGCGACCTCCTGAGAAATGCGGGCTATCTCAGGCCCCCGCCGCCAGCAGCGCGAGCAGCTCTTTGGCCCCGAGCAGTTCCGGCAGCACGCGCGGTGCGTCGGGCGCGCCCGGCTCGTAGAGCAGATACAACGGCACGCCCGCGCGGCCGTGGCGCAACAGCTCCTCGCCGATCCGCGCGTCGCGGCGGGTCCAGTCGGCGTGCATGCGCAGCACCCCCGCGCGCTCGAAGGCCGCTTCGACTTCCGGATTCTGCAGCACGCGGCGCTCGTTGAGCTTGCAGGTGATGCACCAGTCGGCGGAGAAGGCCACGAACACGCGCTGGCCCGCGGCGAGCTGCGGGCCGATCGCTTCCGGTGCCCAGGGCCGCCAGCCCGCCTGCGAAGCGGCGATCGAGGCCGGCGGCCCCGACCCCGGCTCTTCGGCGGGCGCTACGTCCACCCAATCGAGGCCGACGAGCAACAACACCGCGGCGGCGCTCGCGGCCGAGAGCCCCGCAGCGCGATGACCGGCGCGCTGCAGCGCGCCGTAGGCCCAGATCAGGAATGCGAAGCCGACCAGCAGCGCGAGCAGCGCCGCCGCGGCGTCGACTCCGGCGTTGCGCCCGAGCACCCAGACCAGCCAGACCGAGGTCGCGAGCAGCGAGAAGCCGAGCATCGTGCGCAAGTGCAACATCCACGCTCCCGGACGCGGCACGAAGCCTGCGAGGCCTGGCAGCGCCGAGACCAGCGCAAAGGGCGCCGCGAGGCCGAGGCCGATCGCCGCGAAGATCGCCGCGGCCAGCGGCGCCGAGCTCGCGAAGGCCAGCCCGACTGCCGTCCCGAGGAAGGGCGCCGTGCAGGGCGTCGCGAGCACGACCGCGAGCAGTCCATCGAAGAGGCTGCGGCGCCAGCCGGAGGCCGCAGCTCCGAATTCCGCGAGCCGCCCGGTGTCGGGAGCGATTTCGAAGACTCCGAACAGATTCAGCGCGAAGGCCACCACCAGAGCTGCAACCGCGGCGACGAAGAGCGGCTCCTGGAACTGGAAACCCCAGCCCACGGCCATGCCGGCGCCGCGCAGCACCAGCACTGCGGCCGCGAGCAGCAGCATGCTGCCGACGACTCCCGCGGTATACGCGATTCCGTGTCGGATGGCCTCGCGCCGGCCGCTCTGCGCGAGCTCGCTCAGCGCGAAGATCTTCATCACGAGCACGGGGAGCACGCAGGGCATCCCGTTCAACACGATCCCGCCGAGGAACGCGAGCAGCAGCGCACGCAGCCAGAGCGCTGTGCCCTGCCCGTCCGCAGTCGCGGGCGACTCTTTCGGCGGCGTCGCGGGAGGCTCGCTCGCGAGCACCGGATCGGCCTCTGCTGCGGGGAGTGCCGCCAGCAGCTCGCGCGAGGTCGCGGCCTCCGCGGCACCCTGTGCGACCCGCAGATCTCGCGAGAGCTGCAGAGAGCCCGGCACGCACTCCTCGCGGCAGGCCAGAAACTCCGCACGCAGCTCGAGCTGCGACAGCGCTGCGCCGGGAGACTCCGGCGCCAGCTCCGCGCCCAGCAGCACGCGGCCCGCATAACCGTAGGTCGTGAAGAGGCCGTCGGACTCGCGGAAGACCTGGGGCTGCGGCCAACCGAGCTCAGAGACGCGCGCGCCCGGGGCCTCGAAATGCAGCGCGGTCGCGACGCCGGACTGCCCCGGATCCTTCGCGTAGATGTGCCAGCCCGGCGCGAGTTCGAAGAGCACGCCGACGCGGCGCCGTCCGCCTTGCTGTGCCTCGGGGGCCGCTAGCAGCCGGGCCTCGAGCTGGGCCTCGCCGTCGATCTCGATCGCGCGCCCGCGCGCCGATGCGGGAACTTCGACGCCGGAGGGATCGGGACTCTGCGCAGCGCTCGCGCCCTGCAGCGCGAGCGCGAGCGCCGCGAAGACCGATCGGACTCCGAGTGCGCGCCGAGATCTGCGACGTCGCGGCTGCACCTCGATCCTCCGGCAGCTCGGCCGCGGCGCTACCGCGTCGGGCTTCATTCCTGTCTCTCTTCAGCGACACGCCGTCGAGGTTCCTGAACCTTATTCGGGTCTTTTTCACATCTATATTTGTGACATTCGTCACAAGTGATTTTTTAAATGGGGCCGAAACACACCACTGCTGGCGCTGCGCTCGTTCGGGAGATTCACCGGGAGCGGGTAGCCAGTGGGGAATAGGGAGCCGCGAATGCATCGCTCGACCCGAATGCGCTTCAGCTGGCCGGCGCTCGCCGGTGCCTTGGCGGTGGTCCTCGCGGGCCCGAGCACGGCCACGCCCCGGGATCAGGCCCGGCGCATGCACGACCGCCTGGTCGGCGTCCCGCCGCCGGCCGTGCTGCTGAGCTCGATGGAGGCGCTGATCGCGGGCGGCAATCCAGCCGCTGCCGCAGACCTCGCGATGAACCACCCCGATTTCTATCGGACGGCGCTCAAGAACTGGGTCACCCCCTGGACGAACGTCGAGGGGACGCCCTTCGCGCCGCTCAACGATTACAGCGCCACCGTGATCGGGATCGTCCGCGACGAGCGCCCCTTCAGCGACGTGCTCTCGGCCGATCTCGTCTACGTCGGCACGGCCGCCGCGAACGTCACGCCCTACGCCCAGACGAACAATCAGCACTACGAGCAGCTCGAGGCCAATCGCGTCGACCTCTCGAATCCGCAGCTCTTCACCGGCGTTCCCCAATCGACGCTGCCGAACTCGCAGCTCGCGAGTGGCGATGCCGCAGGCGTGCTCACGACGCGCGCCGCAGGCGAGGCCTTCTTCAGCGCCGGTACCAACCGCCGCATGTGGCGCTTCACCGCGATGAATCATCTCTGCCGCGACATGGAGGCGCTGAACGACGTCACGCGCCCGGTCGACCGCATCCGCCAGGACGTCACGCGCAGCCCCGGTGGCGACAGCTCGATCTTCCACAACACCTGCACCGGCTGTCACAGCGGCATGGATCCGATGGCGGGTGCCTTCGCGTACTTCGAGTGGGACGAGAACACGAGCCGCGTCGTGCACACGCCGGGCCAGGTACAAGCGAAGCACCTGATCAACTCGAGCGTGTTTCCGTATGGATACGCCACGACCAACAACCGCTGGGACAACTACTGGCGCGTCGGGCAGAACGCGTACCTGAACTGGCGCGGTCCGAGCTCCGGAGGCTTCGGCGCAAAGGGCCTCGGCGTCGAGGTCGCCTCGAGCCGCGCGTTTTCCGAGTGCCAGGTGCAGAAGGTCTTCGAGCGCGTCTGCTTCCGGCCGCCCGGAGACCAGACCGATCGCGACGAGGTCCAGCGCATCACGAACGCCTTCGAGGCCGACAACTACAACCTGAAGACGGTCTTCGCTGAAACCTCGACCTACTGCATGGGCCAGTAGGCGAAGCCCAGTCCCGCCACGCGACGCGACAGCCCGGAGGCCGCATGACGATCCCGATCCACTCGACCTCGATTCCGCACGCGAGCGCCGTGCCGAGCGCGCCCCGCGCTCGTGGCCGACGCCTCGCCGCGCGGGGCGGAGCTGCGGCGCTGCTCCCGGTAGCGGCCCTCGCGCTCTTCGCGGCCTGCACGCCGGCCGAATTCAGCGGCGACACCCAAGGCGTGACCGGCGGCGCCGGCGCGGGCAGCGGCAGCGGATCGACGGGCGGCGGCGGCGGCAGCGGCAGCGGCGTGAGCAAGGCCGAATCAGTCGCCGCCTTCGAGCAGACGGTCTACCCGCTCACGCAACAGTTCTGCGTCGGCTGCCACGCGGGCTCCGGCCCCGGCTTCCCGAGTATCGCGTCCTCGAATTCGACCGCCGCGCACGACGCGACGGTCGACACGCAGAAGGTCAATTTCGCGAACCCGGGAAATTCACGGCTCGTCCAGCGCCTCGCCGCGGACTTCCATCACTGCTGGAGTGGCGACTGCATCGCCGACGCCGCGCTCATGAGCGCCGCGATCACGCAGTGGGCCACGCTGATCAACTACGGCAGCGGCGGCACCCAGGCGGCCGGCTCGATCCAGAGCGACAGCCTGAGCTTCGCGGACGGCGTCGAAGACCAGGGCCAGGCGCGGGTCGAGAACGGCCTGATCGGCAAGTGGGAGTTCAAGGAAGGCCAGGGCAACCTCGTGAACGACACCAGTGGTGTCGCACCCGCGCTGCCTCTGACGCTGGCCGGAAACTATCGCTGGATGTCGAACTACGGCGTCGAGTTCACGCAGGCGAAGGCGCAGAGCGCGAGCGGCGCGGCCACGCAGAAGCTCTACGACCGCATCGCCGACCCGATGCAGGGCAGCCAACAGTACGCGCTCGAGACCTGGGTGATCCCCGCGAACACCACGCAGGAGGGCCCCGCGCGCATCGTCAACTACTCGAATGGCAGCGCGGCGAATTTCATGCTCGGCCAGGTGATGTACTACTACAACTACCGGAACCGCGCGGCGGTCAACGGCAACCAGAGCAACGGCACGCCGGGTCTCCAGACCTACGACGAAGACCTGCAGGACACGCTGCAGCACGTCGTCCTGACCTACGACATGTTCCGGGGCCGGCGCATCTACGTGAACGGCGTCTTCACGGGCGACGTCGACGAGCTCGGCGGCGGGCCGCTCTCGAATTGGGACCCGAACCAGCTCCTGATCCTCGCGAACACGCGCTTCAACGAGCGTCCCTGGGCCGGCCGCATGCAGCTCGCTGCGATCTACGAGCGCGTGCTCACCGACGCGGAGATCCGCACGAACTTCCTGGCCGGCATCGGCCGCCGCTTCCTGATGACCTTCAACCTGTCGCAGTGGGCGGCCGGGACGACCCTGCGCTTCGTGGTGCGCGAGTTCGACGACTACAGCTACCTGTTCTGCGAGCCGACGATTGCGACCTCGAACCCGAGCGGCTTCCGGATCTCGAACATCCGGATCGCGGTGAACGGGCAGATCTCGGTCTCCGGACAGGCCTTCACCCACGTCGACCAGCCCATCACGCAGTCGGGTCAGCGGCTCTCGGAGCTCTGCTCGATCATCCCGAAGGGCCCGCTCGGCGTCGCAGGGGACACGATCGCGCTCGACTTCGAGTTCCTGGGTTCCTTCACGAACCCGATCGTCGAGAACAGCCCCCCCGCGCCGCCTCCGGTCGACGACACCGAGCTGCGACCCGAGCGCGGAATGCGCGATTTCGACCGCCTGAACGCGAGCTTCGCGGTGCTGACCGGCGTGGATCCGGCCGCGGTGCCGGCGGTCGCCACGGCCTTCGGGAACCTCTCGCAGCAGCTGCCGGCCACGACGGACCTGCGCTCGTTCCTGGCGACGCACCAGGTCGGGATCTCGAACCTCTCGATCGAATACTGCGACGCGCTGATCGAGACGCCGGCGCTGCGCAGCAGCCTCTTCGGCAGCTTCGACTTCGACGCCACGGCTACCGACTTCTCGGTCCCGGCGAACCGCGACGCGCTCGTCGTTCCGCTCGTGAACCGCATGGTCGGCACGAACCTCAGCGATCAGCCGACACAGCCCGAGATCAGCGCTGTGCTCGACAGCCTGATCATGACGCTCGCCGCAGGCTGCACCAACGGGACGACCTGCGACAGCGCCCGGACGAAGACCATCGGCAAGGCCGTCTGCGACGCAGTGCTGTCGAGCGCGGCCGTGTCGGTCCACTAGGCCAGGCTTCGAAAGAACTCGAGGAGAATCGTGATGCGGAATCGCCGAGGACTGCGACTGCCCGATGTGTCCGTGCCCTACCGCCACCCGCAACACCGCCGGCCGGTCACGCGGCGCGACTTCCTCGCGCAGGGCTTCCTCTCGGGCGCCGCAATGATCGCGGCCCCGAGCCTGCTCGGATTCCTGAACACCCCGCAGGCGCGCGCGCAGGCCGCGAACTGCGGCGTGAATTTCTCGGCCGCGGGCAAGATCCCCTTCGTGTGCTTCGACCTCGCGGGCGGCGCGAACATCGCCGGCTCGAACGTGCTGGTCGGTGGCCAGGGCGGCCAGCTCGACTTCCTCTCGGACGCCGGCTATTCGAAGCTCGGTCTGCCCGCGACGCTGCTCCCAAGCTTGCCGGGTCAGGTCAACGTCGACATGGGCCTCGCCTTCCACGCGGACAGCGCATTCTTGCGCGGGATCCTGAGCAAGGCGTCGGCGGCGACCCTCGCGAACACGAACGGCGCGGTGATCTGCGCGCGCTCGGAGAACGAAACCTCGAACAACCCGCACAACCCGATGTACGGCATCAACCGAGCCGGAGCCGACGGCGCGCTCGTGACACTGATCGGCACCCAGACCTCGGATTCGGGCGGAAACTCCGAGGCGCCGATGGCGATGATGGATCCCGAAGCGCGGCCGACGAAGGTCGCAACCGCGCGCGACGTGACCGGGCTCGTCGACACCGGAAAACTCGTCCAACTCTTGAGCCAGGCGGACGCCGAGGCGGTGATGGACGCCGCGCACCAGGTCACCGATGCGAAGCTGAACCGGATTTCGGAAGACGCGCTGGTCGAGCAGCTGATCACTTGCGCCTTCGCGGAGACGACGGGCCTGGTCGGCACCTTTGGCGATCCGGCCAGCCTCGACCCCTTCAACGATCCGCTGATCGCGAGCGGCGCGACGCCGATCTTCTCGGCCGCGGAACTCGACGAGAGCAAGTTCGAGCGCACCGCGGCGGTGATGAAGCTGGTCGTGAACGGCTTCGCCGGCGCGGGCACGATCGCGCTCGGCGGCTACGACTACCACGACGGCTCGCGCGCGACCGGAGAAGTCCGCGACTTCGAAGCGGGCCAGTCGATCGGCGCGGTGCTGGAGTACGCCGCGCAGCTGAATCAGCAGCTGCTGATCTACGTATTCAGCGACGGCTCGCTCGACAGCGACGGCCAGCTCGACAACTCGGTCGACGGCCGCGGCAAGGGCTCCTGGCGCGGCGACAACTCGTCGACCGCGGCGGTGTTCATGCTGGTCTACAACCCGCTGGGCCGTGCGGCCCTGATCTCTGCGGCCTCGCAGCAGATCGGGTACTTCCGCAGCGGCGGCGACGTCGAGACGGCCGCGACGCCGATCTCGAACAACGTGACGCTGCTCGCCCACGCGATCGTGCTGAACTACATGGCGCTGCACGGCGAGCAGGGCAACTTCGGCACGCTGTTCCCGAACAGCGGCCTCGGCACGAACCTCGACCCCCTGATCGCGTTCCAGCCGATCCGGTAGCGAGCCTTGTGGTCCCGGTCCGGGCGCAGCCCGGACCACCCCACTTCGCTCGGCTGCGCCTCGCTGCGCGCCGGGCCTTGCGGGTCCCGGTCCGGGCGCAGCCCGGACCGCCCTCGTTAGAGATCGAGTACTGCGCCTCGGCCGCGCGCACAGAATGCCGCGCGCAGCGCCGCGACGTCCGAGGGGCCGAAGCTTCGATAGGCGCCGTCGCTGCCGCGCCGGTAGACCGGGTCGCTGGAGTCCCAGCGCTGGCTGCGCAGCGCGCGCTTCAGGATCTTGTTCGAGGGCGTCATCGGCAGCTCCTTCGCGATGCGCAGATAGCGCGGCGCCCACTTCGTGCCGAGATCGGACTGGGCCGCGAGGAAGGCCGGGAAGGCGTCGATGTCGAGGCTCAGGCCCGCGTGCAGGATCAGCGCGGCCATCACATCGTCGCCGACCTCGGGGTTCGGAACCGCGTAGACCACGGCTAGCGACACCGCCGGGTGACGCACCAGGATCCGCTCGATCGGAGCGGCCGCGAAGTTCTCGCCGTCGACGCGCAGCCAGTCGAAGCTGCGGCCCGCGAAGTACAGGAAGCCGCGCGCGTCGCGGTAGCCGAGGTCCCCGGTCCAGTAGATGCCTTCCCGCGTGCGTTCGCGATCCGCGTCGGGGTTGCGCCAGTAGCCCTCGAAGCTGCGCGCGGACTGGCTGTTCGCGATCTCGCCGACGCAGTCCTCCGCGTTCAGCAGCTTGCCGCCCGAGTCGAAGCGCGCGGGCGGGCGTTCCGCGCCGGTCTCGGGATCCAGGATCAGCGTCCCGGGTTGGCCGACGCCGAGCGAGCCGGGCGGCGTGTCCGGAGTGCGCGTGATCGCGAGGCCGCCCTCGGTCGATCCGTAGCCGTCGATCACCTGACAGTCGAAGCGCTTCGCGAAACGCTCGAGATCGTGCTCGGCGCCCTCGTTGCCGAACGCGATCCGCAGCGGGTTGTCCGCGTCGTCGGGTCGTTCCGGGGTCGCGAGGATGTAGGTCAGCGGTTTGCCGACGTAAGGGAAGTAGCTGACGCCGTAGCGCCGCACATCGGGCAAGAATCCGCTCGCCGAGAAGCGGCGGCGCAGGGCGCCCGCGCCGCCGCTGCAGAGGGTCGGCGCCCAGCCCGCCATCAGCGCATTCGAATGGAAGAAGGGCATCGCGAGGTAGCTGACGGTGTCTGGGCCGAGGCCGCGCAGCTGCACGAGGGAGGCTCCGATCGCCGCGAGTCGCGTCTGGCTGCAGATCGCCGCCTTCGGATCGCCGGTCGTGCCGGAAGTGAAGAGCAGCAGATAGGGCGCGCTCGGATCGATCTCAGCGGCCGCGGCCCGCGCGCCGCGAAAGGGCGCGAGCTCGGGCTCCCAGCTCGGGGAGTCGCAGAGGAAACGCCGCCCGGGGTCGACCGGCAGCTCGAGGCCCGCGAGCAGCGGCGCGTGGCGCTGCTCGCTGATCAGCAGCTGGCACTCGCTGTGGCGGATGTCGCGCTCGAGCTCGGCGCCGCGCCGGGTCGGGTTGATCCCGACCAGGGCCGCGCCCGCGAGGGCCGCGGCTCCGAGCAGCAGCGGGTACTCGGGGATGTTGTCGAGCAGCACGCCGACGTGGAAGGGGCCGGGTCGGCGGAGGCTGTGCAGCCAGCGCGCGCGCGCCGCGCACTCGGCGACGAACTCGCGGTAGCTGACGAGCTGGTCCTCGAAGTAGAGCGCCGGGCGCTCGTCTTCGGCCCGCGCGAGGATCAAATCGGCAACGGTCGCGGGCGGGGAGGGCATCGCGGCGCAGTATGCCGGAGCTCGCGCAACGCGCGGAGGCACGGGGTGAGGCGGCGCACTGGCGCATCTTGCGCCGCGCTCGGCGCTGCTCGGGTTTTCGCTGGATTTTCAGGACCTTCGGAGCGATGACCCCGGCGCGTGGAGCAGATTGGCGCAGTCCGGAGTCAGCTGGGCGGCGCGCTGGCGGCGTCGAAGCGCCGCCAGATCTCTTCGAAATCAACGACATGGACATGCTCTCGAGGGTTTGGCACGGGCCTTGCTCGGGCAGGTAGTCAAACAGGGCGAAGTCCGATCGCGGGTCGAGTTCGAGCCCGATCGATGCCGCCCAGGAGAGGCAAACCACCCATGCGATTCGGAACGCGTTTTCTGTGCTCGCTGGCTGTCGCGGCGCTGCTCGCATCGGGCTCCGATGCGGCGCTCAAGAAGTACCGCCTGCAGCGGCTGACCGGCGTCAACACCTCGGATACGGTCCCCTCACCGAATGCAGTTGCGCGCGGCAACAGCGACTTCGGCACCGAGTCCGAGGCCGTTGCGCTGATCGAAGACAACGGCAGCTCGCCGCGCCTGCGCAAGCTGATCGATGCGACAGATCGCACGGTGACGGTGCTGGTGCCCTCGCTGGTGACGGACATCTTCGTGTCGAACAACCTGCGCCAGGGCCCCGGAGAGGGAAACAAGGGTCCGCGCCCGAACGACCCGAACGCGTTCCCGGTCTTCACTGGAACCGGCAGCACCGCGTCGACGATCCGCTGGGGCACCGTCACCGGCTGGACGGGCTCGGGCACCTTCTGGTGCAACTCGGCTCCCTCGGTGATCTGCGGGCTCGCGATGGGCATGGACGAGGCGAGCGTGGATCCGCGCATCAACTCCGCGTTCTACGACCTCGGCACCTGGACCTTCCACGGCACGGGCTTCCGCGCGAGTCCGTACGTCA
>CAYTJA010000346.1:0-3145 GCA_964437835.1 uncultured Spirochaetales bacterium | reverse complement strand
CCTCGCGCTGCGCGAGTACCGCGGCCACCGCCAGCAGCGTCGCGAGCTTCGCGAGCTCGCCGGGCTGGATGGGTCCGATGCCCGGAATCGGGAGCCAGCGGGTCGCGCCGTTCACGCGCACGCCGAACGCGAGCGTCAGCGCGAGCAGCAGCATCACCGCGAACCAGAACGGGCGCGCGTACTGCGCCCACTGCGAGAGCGGCACGCGCAGGCAGGCCGCCGCAATGCCGATCGAGATCAGGACTGCCGCGGCGTGGCGCAGGAAATGCTGCGGCAGCCAGGCTCCGAGCTCGAGCGGTGCCGTCGCGCTGTAGACGATCACGACGCCAAAGCTCGCGAGCAGGGCCGCGGAGAGCAGCACGCCCCCATCGAGACCGCTCGCGTTGCCCGCGGCGGCGCGCGGCGCGCGGCGCTCCGCAGAGGCCCGGGTCGGGCGCCGCTTGCGGCGGCTGGTGCGCTGGATCCCGGTCATTTCGCCTCCGATCGCCCGAGCCTCTGGACGGCTGCACGAAAGCGGTCTCCGCGTTCGGCATAGCTCTTGAACTGATCGAAGCTCGCGCAGGCCGGCGCGAGCAGCACGACGTCACCCGCGCGCGCGAGCCTCGACGCGATCTCGACCGCTGCCTCGATCGACGCCGCGCGGTGGATCGGCAGCGCGTCGCCGAGGCAGGCGGCGAGGCTGTCCGCGGCTTCGCCGATCAGCACCGCCGCGCGCGCGCGCTGCGCGGCGACGCGCGCCAGCTCGCCGAAGTCGAAGCCCTTGTCGCGGCCGCCGGCGATCCAGATCGCCGGCCCGGGCGCAGCCTCGAGCGCGCGCTGGGCCGCGCCGGGGTTCGTGGCCTTCGAGTCGTCGAGGAACGCGACGCCCGCGATCTCCCCGACCCGCTCGCCGCGGTGCGCGAGGCCCCGGAAGCTCGCGAGGGCCGGGAGCACGCGCGCGAGATCGAGGCCCAGCGCGCAGACGGCCGCGAGTGCCGCGACCAGGTTCTCGCGATGGGGCAGCCCCTCCAGCGCGGGCGCGTCGAGCGCTGCGCGCTGCGGGGTGCGGCCCGGCTCGCGCCAGACGAAGCCCCCCGCGTCCACACAGGCGCCGTGTTCGACCGGGCCCAGCGTGCGGAACGGAATCACGCGCGCGCGCGTGTGCGACGCCATCTCGCGCACGCGCGGGTCGTCGAAGTTCAGCACGGCGATGTCGTCCTCGCGCTGGCAAGCGAGCAGTCGCTGCTTGGTCCGCGCGTAGTTCTCGATCGAGCCGTGCCGGTCGAGATGGTCCTGCGTGACGTTCAACACGATGGCGAGCCGCGGGCGGAAGCTCTCGACCGCTTCGAGCTGGAACGAGGAGACCTCGAGCACGGCCCAGTCGAGGGGAAGACCCACGAGCTCGAGCGCGGGCAGTCCGAGGTTGCCGGCGGCTCGCGCGCGCAGGCCCGCGCGCTGCAGCAGCGCCTCGACCAGGCAGGTCGTGGTCGACTTGCCGTTGGTTCCGGTCACGGCGGCGACCGGGATCCGCAGCGCGCGATAGGCCAGCTCGATGTCGCCCCAGACGCGGCGCGCGCGCTCCGCATAGCGCTCCCGCGGTACCCCCGGCGAGGGCACCACGAGATCGAAGTCGGCGGGGTCCGGAAAGGGCTGTCCCAGCGCGAGCGCGACTCCCGGGCCGAGCTCCGAGGCCGCTTGCGGGCCGGCGGAAGCGCGCTCGTCCGCAGCGACGACGCTGGCGCCGCGCTCGGCGCAGAAACGCGCGGCGCTCCTGCCCGAGGCCCCGAGGCCGAGCACGAGCACGCGCGCCCCCAAGAGCTCCTGCATCAGCGCAGCTTGAGCGAGGAGAGGGCCACCAGGCCCAACACGATCGACACGATCCAGAAGCGCACGACGATCTTCTGCTCGGGCCAGCCGAGCTTCTCGAAGTGGTGATGGATCGGCGTCATCAGGAACACGCGACGCCCCGTCAGCTTGAAGGACGCGACCTGGATCATCACGGAGAGCGTCTCGAATACGAAGATGCCGCCGACGACCGCGAGCAGCGCTTCCTGACGGATCAGCACCGCGATCGTCCCGAGCGCACCGCCGAGCGCGAGCGAGCCGACGTCCCCCATGAACAGCTGCGCCGGCGAGGCGTTGAACCACAGGAAGCCGAGGCTGCCGCCGATCAGCGCGGCGCAGAAGATCGCGAGGTGCCCGCTCCCCGGCACGGCGCGGATCGCGAGGTACTCGGCGAAGCCCGCGTGCCCTGCGGCGTAGGACAGGATCGCAAAGGTGCCCGCGGCGACCATCACCGGGCCGATCGCGAGCCCATCCAGACCGTCGGTCAGATTGACCGCATTGCTGGTGCCGACGATCACGAAGATCGCGAGCGGCACGTAGAAGACGCCGATCTCGGGCTGGAAGGCCTTGAAGAAGGGCACCGAGAGCCGCGCGTCGAAGCCCGGATCGCTGTAGATCGCGATCGCGACGACGGCCGCGACCGCCGTCTGCCAGACCAGCTTCACGCGGCCCGGGATGCCCGCGCTGTGCTGCCTGCTGACCTTGAGATAGTCGTCGATGAAGCCGAGCAGGCCGTAACCGATCGTCACGCCCATCACCGTCCACACGAAACGGTTGTCGAGGTTCGACCAGAGCAGCACCGACACGATCAGGGAGAGCAGGATCAGCAGGCCGCCCATGGTGGGCGTGCCGGCCTTGGCCTGGTGGGCCGGGCCGATCTCGCGGATCGGCTGGCCCACCCGCATGCGCGCCAGCCAGCGGATCAGCGAAGGACCCACCAGGAAGGCGAGAAAGAGCGCCGTGAGCGTCGCCGCGCCGGTGCGGAAGGTGATGTAGCGGAAGACGTTGAAGACGCTGTATTCGGAGGCGAGCGGGTAGAGCAGATGGTAGAGCATTCAATCCCTTCCGCGCGCCGCGAGTCGTTCCACGACGCGTTCCATGCGTGCGCTGCGCGAGCCCTTGACCAGCACCCAATCGAGCGGGACGAGCTCGCGCGCGACGCGCTCCGCGATCTCGTCGTGATCGCGGCAGATCGCGATCCGCTCGGCGGACATGCCCGCCTTCGCGGCGCCCTCGGCAAAGCACGCCGCGCGGGCGCCCAGTGCGAAGAGCCGGTCGATCCCGAGCGACCCGACCAGGCGCCCGACCTCGCGGTGGGCGT
>CAYTJA010000345.1:0-14253 GCA_964437835.1 uncultured Spirochaetales bacterium | reverse complement strand
CCCGAGCCCGAGCCCCACCTCCACTTCACCAAACCACCCCTCCACGCCGGCCCGAACCGCACTCGACATCTCCGCGGCTCTCGAGCCGCGGCTCCATTGAAGCCGCTTGCACGTTCAAGTCGATGAGCAGCGTGGCGCCAGATCTCCGCGGCTCTCGAGCCGCGGCTCCATTGAAGCCTTCTTTGCCGACGCGGCTAACGCGCGCCGGCTCCGATCTCCGCGGCTCTCGAGCCGCGGCTCCATTGAAGCGAGAACACGGGGCGATTCACATCGAGATGGCGCAGCCATCTCCGCGGCTCTCGAGCCGCGGCTCCATTGAGGGCGTCGGGCGACCAGAGGCTCGCTGGATGAGCGGGCGCGCCAAGATTAACGCCTGTGGCGCGCCGCGAGCTCCGCCATCAGCGCCATCAGGTCGAGCGTGCCCGCGCCCGCGGCCCCGCCGCTCCACTCGCGGTAGAGCGAGGCGACGTTCACCGCGATGCGCTCGGAGTCGCTCCAATCGGCGTAGGCGCCGAGCTCGATGTCGCGCGCGGCGTCGGCGGCCGAGAGGCCGGCGTCGTAGCGCAGGCGTGCGGCGTCGCGCACGAAGCCGAGGTATTCGCGCACGGCGCGCGCGCCGCGGCGGTCGGAGAGCGGGCCGTGGCCGGGCACCACGACGTCGACGTCGAGGGCCTCGATCCGCTCGCAGGCCGCGATCCAGTTCGCGATCGGGCCCTGCCACATGATCGGCGTGCCCTCGATGAACAGGATGTCTCCCGTGAAGACGGCGCGGTCGTCGACGCTGTGTACGAGGATGTCGCCGCGCGTGTGCGCGGGGCCGACTTCGGAGAGGCGCACGCGCTTGTTCCCGACGCGCAGCTCGAGCTCGCCGCGGAAGGTCTCGGTCGGTTTCACGAGCTCGATGCCCTCGAAGTGGAACGCGCCGAAGGCGCGGCGGATGAAGGCGCCGGCGGGGCCCATCGCATCGGCGTTCGCGAGCATCGCGCTCATCACGGAGGGCGGGACCTCCCCCATCTCCTCGGCGCAGGCCTGCGACGCGAGGATGCGCGAGCCGCGCAGCAGCGCGTTGCCGTAGCAGTGGTCGCCGTTCGAGTGCGTGTTCACGAGCGTGCCGATCTGCCGCGCCGCGGGCACAGCCCTGCGCATCGCGGCCAGCATCTCGGCCGTGAGCTCGAGGTCGAAGAGCGTGTCGACCAGCAGCGTGGCCTCGCCATCGCAGACGAGGCCGGCGTTCGACCAGCCCCAGGAGCCGTCCGGCGCGAGCCACGCATAGCAGTCGCGCGCGAGCTCGTGCAGGCCCTTCTGGTACTTCCAGCGCTCGTGGCGCAGCCCCGAAGCTTTCCGCTGTTGCGACATGGGTGACGCGCTTCCCTTCGTGGGAAGCACTCTACCACCTCGGCTTTCCGCCTCCGGCGCGGGCTGCCCTTCGCGTGCCGGCCGGCTGCGCGCCCCCACACGCACGTTGCGCTTGCGCTGCCGCCGCGCTGCCGCGCGCCGGGCCTGCTGCGCGCGGGGCGCGCTGGTACCCGGATTGCATCCAGATCCCGGCATGACGCGAGCGGCACTCGCAGCGGCCCTCGGCGGCGCACTGCTCGCCAGCGCTGCAGTCCCCGCCGCGAGCGCGCCGCTCGACCTCTCGAACGCGACCCCGCGCCCGGTCACCGTGCGCTTCGAAGTCTCTCCGAGCGATCGGCCGGGGGATCGCGCGCAGCGCTTCACGCCGTCGCTCACCGGGCAGCTCGAGCCGGCGGCGCCGGGCACCCTGCGCCTGCGAATCCCTGGCGCGGCCGTCGAGCAATACCTGCTCGCCGAGCAGGAGCCGCTCGCCGGCAGCTTCAGCGACTTCGTCTGGCTCTTCGACTCCGCGACCGGCGAAGTGCTCTCGGCCGAGCTCTCGGGCGTGCTGACGCGGCAGGTGAACTGGGGCCTGATCGGCGCGCGCGTCGAAGCGCAGATCGAGGCGCGCATGAGTACGCTCGTCGAGGCCGGATTCCGCGAACCCGTCTCGCTGCTCGGGCACCGGATCTTCGCGTATTGCGGGCCCGAGGAGCCCCGCTGCCAGCTGGTTCCGCCGCGGCGCTTCGACCCCGAAACGGGCTACGTGAATGCGGTCGGCGAGATCTACGCGCGCTCCTCGCTGCTCACGACCCGGAGCTTCTCACCGCTCGGCGAGGCGATCTTCGAGGAGCTCCGCGGCGAGCGCGCGGAGCTCGTGTCACAATGAGCGAGTGCGCATCGCGGTCGGAATCCTGTGTGGCGTCGCGCTCTTCGCGACGCTGATCTACGCGACGCTGAACCAGGCCGCCGTCTCCTGCCTGGTCTGTGTCGAATTCGGCGGCCGCAGCGAATGCCGCACCAGCAGCGCGGAAACCCGCGACGAAGCCGTGCGCGGCGCCGTGGCCTCCGCCTGTGCGCTGCTCTCCTCGGGCGTCACCCAGGGCATGCAGTGCGACCGCACGCCTCCGCGCTCCGTGCGCTGCGAGAAATAGCGGCCGTGACCCCGCCGAGCGCGAAGCCGAGCTGGCTGCCCACTGCCGCCGCCGGCGCCGCAACGCCCTTCGACGCGGTCTTCGGCCTGCGCCCGAACCTCTACGCCGCATTTCGCGACATGCACGCGGTGTTCTTCGAGCAGCGCCTCGTCGACCCGGTGCTGCTGGAGCTGTGCCGGCTCCGGATCGCCCAGCAACTCGGCTGCCGCTCGGAGCTGCAGCTGCGCTATGCGCCGGCGCGCGACGCCGGGCTCGCGGAGTCGAAGATCGCCCGGCTCGAGCACTACGCGCTCGACCCGGATTTCTCGCCCAGCGAGCGCGCTTGCCTGGCCTTTGCAGAGCGCTTCTCGAGCGATCCCCATTCGATCGGCGACTCGCACGCCGCCGCGGTCGTAGCAGTGCTCGGCGAGGAGGGCGCCGTGGGCCTGCTCTTCGCGCTGGCGCTCTTCGACGGCTTCGCGCGCTTCCGGATCATGCTCGGTGTGGAGCCCGCGGACGACGGGATCCGCGTCGTCCCGGCGCCCGCCAGCGGCTGCGCATCGATGCACTAGCGCGCTGTGCGAAGCACGGCGCAAACAGCGAGAGGACGACGAGCCATGGGTCAACCGCGCATCCGACCGCCGGCCGCCAGCGCCGGCGACCCCGACCCCGTGAAGAGCAGCGCGCTCGCGCACCAGCCCGAGGCGCTCGCGCGCTTCCAGAAGCTCTACGGAATCCTCTGGAGCCGCGGCGTGCTCGACCACCCGGCCAAGGAGATCGCGCGCCTGCGCAACGCCCGCGTGACCGACTGCGTCCTGTGACGCAATTCCCGCTTCGCGGTCGCGAAGCAGCAGGGCCTCAGCGAAGACCTGGTCGAGCAGATCCGCGACGACTACGCCGGCAGCGCGCTCTCGCCCCGCTTCAAGGCGGTGCTCGAGTACGTAGACGTATTCCTGGCCGAGCCGCGCGCGCTCGCAGACAGCACGCGCGAGGAGCTGCTCCGCCACCTGAGCCCCGAGCAGGTGGTCGAGCTCACGGCCGGCGTCGCGCTGTTCCACGGCTTCTCGAAGATTGCGATTGCGATCGGCGGCTTGCCGAACTCCTTGCCGGTCTCCGAAGTGCCGACTCCGGATTTCCCCTAGTCCAGCCCCCTCCATCGCCCCCCGCGCCGCGCCGATAGTCCTCCGATGAGCGCAGCGGTGGTGTTGGTGCACGGGGCTTTCCACGGGGCCTGGTGCTGGTCCTTCGTCGCGAAGGGGCTGGCCGAACGCGGCATCGAGGCGCTGCCGGTCGAGCTCCCGGGGCACGGCCAGAGTCCGCTGCCGCTGCGCGGCCTGCGGGACGACGCCGCGGCGGTTGCGCGCGTGCTGGGCCGCTGCGCGGGGCCGGTCGTGCTCTGCGGGCACAGCTATGGCGGCGCCGTGATCAGCCAGGCGGTCGAGCCGGGGCACCGCGTCGCGCACCTCGTCTACCTCGCGGCCGTCGTCCCCGACATCGGCGAGAGCTTCGCGACCGGAGTGCCCGAGATGCTGGACGCTCCGATCGCCGCCAGCCTGCTGCCGGGCCGCGCCGAGAACAGCGTCGAGATCGACCCGGAGCGCGCGGGCGAGATCTTCTATCACGACTGCGACGCAGAGCTCGTCGCGTGGGCGATTGCCCAACTCGGGCCCCAGGGACTCGAAAACCTGAGCGAAACCGTCACGCGTGCACCCTGGCGCGAGCGCCCTTCGACCTACGTGATCTGCGAGGACGACCGCACCCTCGCCGTCGACGCCCAGCGCCGCGCGGCAACGCGCTGCTCGCGCGCGCTGCGCTGGCCGACGGGGCACTCGCCGATGCTGTCTCGCCCGGAGCTCGTGGTCGAGCTGTTGGCCGAGCTCGCAGCCGCCGCGCGCTGACGTAGCCCCGAGAGCGGCGGCCGCGCACAGGCGGCGGCTCGCGTGGTAGCCTCGGGTGCGTTGCAGAACCCGAGCGTGCTCATGCCTCCGCCCCGATCCCGAATCGCGCTCTGCTTCCTGTTCGCGCTGCTGACCCTCGCAACGCTCCCTGCCTGTGCGCCACGCACGCAGACCAGGGCCCTGGATCCGCTCGCGGTGCGCATCGGTCGCCTCGAGCTCGGGGGGCTCTTCGAGCAGGCCCTCGAGCCCGTGCCGCAGACGAACGCAGAGCGCGCGGCCCGGCTGATCGAGCTATTCCGGCTCGCGGGCTGCCCCGAGGACCAGATCACGCGCTCGCACGTGATGAGCTCTCGGAAGAAGAACCTGTTCTGCACGCTGCCCGGCCAGGGCGACCGCACGATCGTCGTCGGCGCGCACTACGACCACTCCAGTTCCGGCATCGGGCTCAGCGACAACTGGTCCGGCCTCGCGATGCTGCCGCTGCTGTACCGCGCGCTCGCGAGCGAGCCCCGGGGGCACGCCTTCGTCTTCGCTGGGTTTGGCGCAGCCACCCAGGACCAGATCGGATCGGAGTCCTACCTGCGGCGGATGAAACCCTTCCGGCGCGGCCAGATTGCGGCGATGGTGAATCTGAAGGGGCTCGGTCTCGGCAGCACCGCGGTCTGGACCTCACGTGCGGATCCGGATCTGCTCCTCGACCTCGTCTCCGTGAGCAATACGCTGGACCTCGAGCTGCGGCACGTGGACCTCTCGCGCCAGCCCGAGCGGAACGAGCCCGACGACCTCTCCCCGTGGCCGATCCACGCCGATGCGAACAGCTTCCGGCGCTACCGCATCCCCTCGATCGTGATCCACTCCTACGACCGCGACACCGCGCGCCTGCTCGAGCAACCCTACCGCGAGCACGACAAGAGCCTCTTCGACACACAGGCCTACACCGAGAGCCTGCGACTCGTCTCGGTCTACCTGGCCTATCTCGACCAGAGCCTCGTGGCCCGCAGCGAGCCGGGCGACTGAGCGGCAAGGGGCCTTGCCCCGCGCAGCGAGCCGCAGGCGAGCGAAGATCAAGGAACTAGCCGCGGACGAGCCGCCCCGGCAGCGCGCCCGTCGGCTCGCCGTCCCGCAGCACGACCTGCCCCGATACGAGCGTCGCGCGATACCCGTCCGCGCGCTGGACGAGGCGCCGGCCGCCGGCCGGCAGATCGAAGCGGATCTCGGGCGGGTGCAGGTGCAGGCCCTCCCAGTCGATCAGGTTGAGGTCGGCCTTCTTGCCGGGCGCGAGCAGGCCGCGGTCGCTTAGACCGACCAGCTCCGCGGTGTCCCGCGTGTGCCAGCGCACGAGCGTCTCGAGCGGAATGCGAGCGCCGCGCACGCGGTCGCGCCCCCAGTGCGTGAGCAGCGTCGTCACGAAGCTGCCGTCGCAGATCATCCCGCAGTGCGCGCCCGCATCGCCGAGGCCCGGCACCGTGAGCGGGTGCAACAGCATCTCGCGACACACTTCCATGTCGAACGCGCTGTAGTTCATGACCGGCGCGTACAGGAGTTCCCGGCCGTCCCGCTCGAGCAGCAGCTCGTAGAGCAGCGCGAGAGGCGAAATGCAGAGGCGCGCCGCGCGCGCCGCGACGCTCTGCTCCGCGGGAGGCTCGTAATCCGGCGGGTCGCCGAGCGCGAAGAGCTTCTCGAGGCTCGGGAAGCCCGCGCCCTGCGCCTCGCGTTCCGCGAGGATGCGGCGCTTCCGCTCGGGATCGCGCAGCCCCTTCACCCGCTCGGCGAGCGGCAGCGCTTCGATCTCGCGGTAGCCCCTGCAGCCCAAGAAGGGGTGGATGCTCGCCTCGAGCCCCATCAGCAGGCCGACCGGCCGCGCGGCGACCTGCGCGCGAATCGACACGCCCTCGCGCACCGCCTGCGCGGTCAGCTCGAGCAGCCGCCGCCAGGCGTCGGGTCGCGCGTCGTTCTGCAACAGCGTGAACGAGAGCGGGCGCCTGTTCTCCTCGGCGAGGCGGCGGATCAGCGCGAACTCGGCCTCCAGGTCGCCGAAGTCCGCGACCAGCTGGAACACGCCCTTGCCGGCGTCGCGCAGACCCCTGCCGATTCCGAGCAGCTCCGCGGGCGTCGCCGTCAGCGATGGCGTGTGCGCGCCGGCCTTGGTGCGGTGGTTGACCGTGCGCGAGGTCGAGAAGCCGAGCGCGCCGGCCTCGACCGCGTCGCGCGCCTCGCGCGCCATCGCGGATATCTCGTTCTCGGTCGGAACGGCCGTGTGCTCGGCGCCGCGCTCGCCCATCACATACGCGCGCAGCGCGCCGTGCGGCAGCTGCGCTGCGACGTCGATCGCGTGCGGCAGCCGCTCGACCGCGTCGAGATATTCGGAGAAGTGCTCCCAGCCCCACTGGATGCCCTCGTGCAGCGCGGTGCCCGGGATGTCCTCGACGCCTTCCATCAGGCCGATCAGCCAGTCGTGCCGAGCGGGGTCTGCCGGCGCAAATCCGACCCCGCAGTTGCCCATCACCACCGTGGTCACACCGTGCCAGCAAGACGGCGTCAGGTAGGGGTCCCAGGTGACCTGCCCGTCGTAGTGCGTGTGCACGTCGACGAAGCCCGGCGTGACGAGCAGGCCGCGCGCGTCGAGCTCCTCGCGCCCGCGTGCGGAGACCGCGCCCACCGCGGCGATGCGGCCGGCGTCGATCGCGACGTCCGCCTCGCGCACCGGGCTGCCGCTGCCATCGACGACCGAGCCCCCGCGAATCACGAGATCGTGCATGCGCCACGCCTCCTCTGCGGCCACCGGAACGGACCGTGCCGCAAGCATGCCCCTCGCGAGGCCCGGAAGGCAACGCGGGCGCGGTGCGGCCCTCGCCTTGGTGGCCGGAACCCGCGTCGATAGACTGGCCCGCCGTGAGCGCGCCGAGCCCCGGGGACCGTGATCCTGCCTCCGCCGGGCTGCGCGGCAGGGGGCTGCGGCTGCTCGCGCTCGCGGCGGCGCTGCTGGGACTCGGCCTCGCGGGTCTGGCCCTCGCGGCCTGGCTCACCGAGGACGCGCCGACCCTCCCCTTCGAGTACGAAGGCTTCGACTGATGCCCGCCAGAGCGGGTCGCGCGCCGCTGGCCGCAAACCTCGCGCTGGCGCTCGGCGCGCTGCTCGTGGCCGGGCTCGCCCTGGCAACGCTCGAGGCGGGCCTGCGCGCAGCTCACCTCGGCTCGCCGGATCCGCTGCGACCCTCGCGCCTCGCCTACCAGCGCATCGCGCTGCCGATCCTCGAGCCCGACGCGCTCGCGAGCGGCCGCGCGGTGCTGCGCACCGGTGATCCCAGGCTGCCGGCGCAGTGGGTCGCCGCCGAGAAGCCGCGCGACGCGCTGCGCGTATTCAGCTTCGGCAGCTCCGCCGCGGCCGGACTCGGCTTCTCGCCGAACGTCACGATCGCGCGCGAGCTCGAGCGCCTGCTGCGCGAGGCGCTGCCCGGGCGCCCGATCGAAGTCGTGAATCTCGGGATCGTCGCGCTCGGAACGCGCCAGGCGCGCCAGCTGGTCGAGGACGTCTGCCGCAGCGCCGCACCGGATCTGCTGATCGTCTACTCCGGCAACAACGAGTTCCTCGAGCTGCACGCAGAGCGCTATGCGACGGCGACCGGAGGCCTCGCGTTCCGCGCCGGCGAGGCGCTGCGCGGCACGCACCTGTTCCGGCTCCTCACCCGCTCGCTTCGACCGGCGCCGTCGACGCCCTCGCTCGCCGAGCTGCAGCAGTCCCAGCAGCAGCTGCGCCTCACACAAGACGCGATCGTCGAGAAGGTCGAGACGCGCGAAACCGATGTCACGGACGCGGCCTCGCACTACACCGCGCAGCTCGAGGCCATGGCTGACGCCGCAGAGATCGCAGGCGCGCAGCTCTTGCTGATGCGCGTGGCCTCGAATTGGCGCTGGCGCGGCCGCGAGGACCTGCCGCCCGACTGGCTCGACGCGGTGCTGGCGCCGGCGGAGAGTCCGCCCGAGCGCCGCGAGCGCGCGCGCGCGGCGCTCGGGCGCCTGCGCGACCGCCTCGCGGGCGCGCCGCGCTTCGAGCGCGGCGAGGCTCGCTTCCAGAGCGCAGTGCTGCGCGAGCAGCTCGGCGACATGCAGGGCGCGCTCCGCGACTACCGCGCCGCGATGAACGAAGACCGCCACCTGCGCCGCGCGGTCGACGAGTTCGGCGACGCGCTGCAACGCGTCGCCGAGCGCCGCGGCGCGCTCTACGTCGACACCGTCGCCGCCCTCGCCGCAGACGCCCCGCACGGGATCGTCGGCTTCGAGCACTTCTACGACTACGTGCACTTCACACCGCGCGGGGCGCTCGTCGCAGCCGCGGCGGTCTTCCGCGCGCTCGCCGCAGCGGGCCTGATCGCGCCCGAGCCGGGCTTCGCGCTGGAGGCGCGCACCGCGCAGCGCCGGGCCGCGCTCGACGCGCTGCAGCGCGATCCGGTGGCGCGCGAAGACTGGCTCGGCTTCGGCTTCGAGCGCACGGGCCTCGCGGACCGCGACCTGTGGAAATACGATCGCCTGCTGCAGCAGCTCGATCGCCGCATCGAGGCGAACCCGCGCGACGCGCTCGCGCTCGCATACCGCGGCAACGCGCGCTCGTTCCGCGTCGGGGCGCAGCGCGAGGCGCGCGCCGACTACGAGGCCGCGCTCGCGGCCGGCGCTCCCGCTGCGCCGCTGCGCGCGAACCTGGCACTGCTCGACCTGCGGGGGAGCTGGTGAACGCGCGGCGCCTCACGCTCGTGGTCGGCCTGCTCTTCTTCGGCTCGGGTGCGGCCGGGCTCGTCTACCAGGTGATCTGGATGCGCAGCCTCGGCCTGCTCTTCGGCAGCGACATCTACGGCGTCTCGATCATCCTCAGCACCTTCATGGGCGGAATGGCGCTGGGCCAGCTCGCCGGGGGCGCACTCTGCCAGCGCATCGCGCGCCCGCTCTTCGCCTACGGCCTCGCAGAGCTCGGCATCGGCGCCTTCGCGCTCGCGTTCCCGGAGCTGCTGCGCGCCTCCGAGGGCTTGCTCGGAGA
This sequence comes from uncultured Spirochaetales bacterium, assembly GCA_964437835.1. Taxonomy (GTDB): domain Bacteria; phylum Myxococcota_A; class UBA9160; order UBA9160; family SMWR01; genus CAYTJA01. Next base: position 4,859 of record CAYTJA010000345.1, on the reverse strand, counting down.
CGCCTATCGCGAGCTCGGGCCGGCGAGCGCGCGCTACCAGGGGCTGCGCGTGCTGCTCTCGGCCGGTGCGCTGCTCGTCCCGACGAGTCTGATGGGAGCCACGCTGCCGCTGGTGCTGCGCCAGTTCGCGCGCAGCGATGCGCAGCTCGGCAGGAGCGGCGGTGGCTTCTACGCGGCGAACACGCTCGGCGCGCTCTGCGGCACGCTGCTCGCGGGCTTCGTGTTGCTGCCACACCTCGGCATGGCCGGCAGCAGCGCCTGCGCGGCCGCGCTGAATCTCGCGATCGGCGCCTGCTGCGCGGCGCTCGGCTGGTCGCGCGAGGTCCCGCGCAGCACCGCCGCGGCGCCGAGCGCGAGCGTGCCGGCCCCGCCTCTCTCCCGCGCCGCGCGCGCGGCGATCCTCGGCTACGGCATTTCCGGAATCGGCTCCTTCGCGCTCGAGGTCGTGTGGACGCGCGTGCTGCTGCAGACTACCAGCGCGACCGTGTACGCGTTCGCATCGATGCTCGCCTGTACGCTGCTCGGGATCGCGCTCGGCAGCGCCGTCGCCGCGCGCCGCATCGACGCCGCCGGCGACGCGCTGCTCTACTTCGCACGCGTCGAGCTCGGCGCCGCGGCTGCGGTCGCAGCGCTCTGCGCAGTCTCGCCGGCCGTCCCCGCGTTCTTCCTAGGGCTCTTTCGCGCGTTCCTCGCGCCGGATGCCGCGAACGCGGGCCCTGCGCTGACGGCCGCGACGCTCGGCACCGGCCTGGCACTCGTCGGTGTACCTGCCCTGCTGCTCGGCGCGACCTTCCCGGCCGCGTTGCGCGCCGCTGCGCCGCGGGCGGCGAGCGCCGGTCGCATCAGCGGTTGGCTCGGCTTCGCGAACACCGCGGGCGCGATCGCGGGCTCGCTCGCGGGCGCGTTCTGGCTGCTCCCGCGCCTCGGCGCGCGCGGCAGCCTCGCGGCGATCGCCGCGCTCTTCGCGGCCAACGCGCTCGCCCTGCTGGCCGCTCGCGCGGAGCCGCTCGCGCGCGCGCTGCGCGCCCCCGCGCATGCCGCACTGCTCGCCGGCGCGCTCGCGCTCGGGGTCTTTGGCGCGTCCCGCCCCTATCGCGTCGCGCTGAACTTCCACCAGCGCGCGGGCGCCGAGGTCCTGATCCTGCAACACGCCGAGGGCGCGCAGAACACGGTCGACGTCGTGCGCTCGCGCTCGGGCGTGACCTCGCTCGTGATCGGCGGCAACGTCGAGGCCGACGACTCGGAGACGCAGCGCCGCCACTTCGTGCTGAAGGCGCATCTGCCGCTGCTGTTCCTGCCCGAGCCGCGGCGCGTGCTCGTCGTGGGCCTCGGCATGGGCCTCACGCTGCAAGCCACGCTGCGGCATCCGGGCGTCGAGCGGATCGACGTGATCGAGCTCACGCCCGAGATCGCCGCAGCGCAGCGCGTGCTCGCAGCGATCAACGGCGACGTGCTCTCCGACGCGCGTGTGCGGCTGCGCATCGACGACGGCCGCAATTACATGCACTTTTCGCGCGAGCGCTACGACATGATCACCGCGGATCCGATCCACCCGAAGGTCTCACGCGTCGGCTACCTCTACACCGAGGAGTACTACGCCGCCGTGCGCGCGCGCCTGGCAGCGAGAGGCGTCGTCTGCCAGTGGATGCCGCTGTATCAGATCGCGCCGACGCGGCTGCGCTCGGCGCTCGCGAGCTTTGCGGCGGTCTTCCCCGAGGCCACTCTCTGGTACGTCCGGAACCACGCGCTGCTGGTCGCGCGCGGCGACGGTGCGCCGCTCGTCGACAGCCCTGCGGACTGGCAGCGCTTGCGCGAGCGGATGGGCGATTCTCGCGTACATGCAGACCTCGACGCGGTCGGCTTCGGAACGCCGGAGCAGCTGCTCGCAGGGCTGCTGCTCGGGCCCGCGGAGATCCGCGCGTTCGCCGCGGCCGAGCCGGGTGTCCCGCGCAACACCGACGACCATCCCTACCTCGAGTACTTCGTGCCCGCGGACCTACACTCGGGTCCGGCGGACAACCTGCGCGAGCTGCTGCGCTTCGAGGCCGACCCGACTGCCGCGCTGCCGGGGCTGCCGGCGGACGTGGCCTCGCGGCTGCGGGAGCTCGCACAGGGCCGCGGCGCGCGGCTGCTCGCGGAGCTTGCCGCGGCCGAACCCTGAGCCCGAGGAGCGCCCCGTGTCGCCTCGCATGCATCGGATCCCCTGGCGCGTCGACGACGCGCGGCTGCGCGCCGCGCTCGCGCACCTGGTCGAGGACGTGCGCGGCGCCGGCGGCCGTGCGCTGGTGGTCGGCGGCTGCGTGCGCGACGCCGCGCTCGGGCGCTCGCCGGTCGACCTCGACGTCGAGGTCTTCGGCATCGAGGCCGAGCGCCTGGTCGCGCTGGTCTCGCGGCGCTTCCCTGTCGATCTCGTCGGGCGCGCGTTCGGCGTGCTCAAGCTGCGCGGCATTCCGATCGACGTCTCGCTGCCGCGGCGCGAATCGAAGCAGGGCAGCGGCCATCGCGGCTTCGCGATCCACTCGGATCCGCGCCTCGCGCCCGAGCAGGCCGCCGCGCGCCGCGACTTCACGATCAACGCGATCGCGCTCGATCCGCTCACGGGCGAAGTGATCGATCCCTTCGGCGGCCTGCGCGACCTCGCCGCGCGCGTGCTGCGCCACACCACGCTGCACTTCGCCGAAGATCCGCTGCGCGTGCTGCGCGGGATGCAGTTCGCGGCCCGCTTCGAGCTCGCGCCCGCGCCGGAGACGATCGCGCTGTGTCGCGAGATCGAGCCCGAAGGCCTCGCGCGCGAGCGCATCTTCGGCGAGTGGCAGAAGCTTATCGTGCAGGGCCTGCGCCCCTCGCTAGGCCTCGCCTTCCTGCGCGACACCGGCTGGCTCGCGCAGTTCCCGGAGCTCGCGGCGCTGGTCGGCTGCCCGCAGGATCCCGAGTGGCATCCCGAGGGCGACGTCTGGGTGCACACGCTGCACTGCATGGACGCCTTCGCCTCCGAAAAGCTCGGCGACGCACGCGAAGATTTGATCGTCGGCCTCGCGGTGCTGTGTCACGACCTCGGCAAGCCGGCCACGACCGCGACGAACGACGCGGGCCGCATCATCTCGCACCGCCACGAGCCCGAGGGCGAGGAGCGCACGCTCGCCTTCCTGGCACGCTTGACCGACGAGCGCGCGCTGCTGGACGAGGTCGTGCCGCTGGTGGCCGCGCACCTCGCGCCCTTCCACCTGTTCCGCGACCGCGCGAGCGACGCCGCGGTGCGGCGCCTCGCGCGCAAGGTCGGCCGCATCGACCGGCTGGTGCGCGTCGCCAGCGCCGACGCGCGAGGGCGTCCCCCGCTCGAGGTCGCGCGCTTCGAGGCCGGCGAGTGGCTGCTCGAGCGCGCGCGGGCGCTCACGGTCGAGCGTTCGAAACCCGAAGCGCTGGTCCGGGGCCGCGACCTGCTCGAGCTGGGGCTTTCGCCCGGCCCCGCGTTCGGAGCGCTGCTCGCGACCTGCTACGAAGCGCAGCTCGACGGGAAAATTGCTTCGCGCGACGCGGGGTTGAACCTCGTCGCGCGGCTCGCAAGCGAGCGCGGCCTGCTGCCGCCAGTTGCAGACCGGCGTTCTACGAAGGCTTGACTCCGGGCTCGGCGCGGGTCGATGATGCGCGCTCTGGGTAGGGGTCCGTTTTGGCTTTCGGACCCGGGCCGGGCCGCCGCAAGGCGACCCGGCCTTTCTTCTTCCGGTCTCGGGTTCTCCACCCGATCGCCCCGACGAAACCATTGAAGCAGATCGCCCCCGCGTGGTATGAATGGTTTCAGTTGTGTGGTTCTTGCACCGCACAGCTACGCCGGCCCGCTTGCTCCGGCGCTCGAGTGGCGTGTGCCCATTCGCAAAGGGAGGGACAACGAGGCATCAGGGAGAGGGAATCGATCATGCTGAAGAAGACCCTGTTCGTTGCCCTTGCAATCTCACTCGCATCGCTCGCGCCTGCTGCTGCGATCTCGATCGTCTACACGGGCCTGTTCTCTGCCGAAGTCTCGGGCGGCACCGGGTCCGGCGACGCAGTCGTGACCATCGACACCGATCTACTCACGATGAATGTCCAGGCGATTTTCTCGGGCTTGAGCGGCCTCGTGACCGCCTCGCACATCCATTGCTGCACGGCATCGCCGGGAACCGGCAATGCCGGCGTGGCGACGATCACGCCGAGCTTCACCTCGTTCCCGACCGGAGTATCCGCGGGCAGCTACAACTTCGACTACGACATGTCGCTCGCGGGGAGCTACAACCCTGCCTTCGTCACCGCGAACGGCGGCAGCGCAGCGACCGCCTTCAATGCGTTAGTCCTGGGCCTCGATCAGCAGCGTGCATATTTCAACATCCACTCAACCACCTTCCCGGGCGGTGAGATCCGCGCGATCCTCACGGCGGTCCCGGAGCCCGCGACGGCGGGCCTCGTGCTGCTCGGCCTCGGCCTGCTCGGCCACAACGCGCGCAAGCGCACGCTTCCGGCCTAGCCAGCGCGCGTTCGCACTCGAGGCAATCCGATCGAGGAGGGGCAGCCACCCGGTTGCCCCTCCCGAACCTGCCTCAATACCGTTCCCGAAGGTCGATGCGCGCGTCGCTGCCGCGGTAGATCCCGAAGGTCGCGCGCCCGCTCGGGTCCTCGGTGTGCAGGCCATCCCCATTCCAGTCGTAGCGCAGGAAGGGCAGATCCAGCCCGGCAGCCGAGAGATCGAGATCGAGATCGACCGAACCGGTGTGGCCCGCGCCCGGCGCCGAGAGCGAGAGGCCGGCGTCGCCCGCGGCGAAGGGGGCGTTCGCCACGGAGGCCGAGCTGACGAGCGAGGGCGGCGACGGCGTGAGCTGGATCTGCGC
>CAYTJA010000344.1:0-1951 GCA_964437835.1 uncultured Spirochaetales bacterium | reverse complement strand
CCGGCGAGCGTCTGGGCGCCGGCGTGCAACTCGCGATCTCGCTGTGCGGAATCGTCACCGCCGCGAGTCTGTATTTCGCCTTCCTGCCTCCGCGGGCCTACGCGCGCCGGCTCGCCGCCCGCGCGAGCCAACGGACGGTCGTCGCCTGATGGCGGATTCTGCGCTCTTCGAATTCGTTGTGGGCGAGCTGACTCGCGCGACGAGCCTCGGCCGAGCTGCGGCGCGCGCCGCCGTGCGCAGCGTGATCGAGCGCGCCCTGTTCGATCCCGACACGCTGAGCGCGGGCCAGATGCAGCTGCTGGTCGAGCGGCTGCTGCCGTCGGAGATCCGCAAGGGCGGCGTCGAAGACGCGGAGCGGATCTGCAAGCAGATCCACGCGGGGCTGGCGTCGCAGGCGCTGGCGTTCGACGGCCCCGAGTCGCCGGACGAGATCTTCAGCCGGATGATTCGCCGGTAGCCTTCAGGTCTTCCAGGCGCGATTGCCGTATTGATCGATCGACACCACGTCCTCGACGGGGCGGCGCGTCGTCGGGCCGTATTTCCCGATCGGCCAGCCCAGCGGGATGACCGCGCACGGTGTCACGCTGCGCGGCAGCCCCAGCGTCCGGCGCGAGAGCCACGTGCTCCAGAGCGGCAGCGTGATCAGCGCGGCGCCGAGACCTGCAGCCCGGGCCGCGAGCAGCAGGTTCTGCACCGAAGGGAAGATCGAGCCGTAGTAGCTCGCGGCGGCGAACGGCGGAAACCACGCGCGCGGCCCCTTCAGGCAGGCCACTACCACGACGGGGACCTCCTCGAAGTGATCCGATTGCCAGCGCACGGCGTCGAGCAGGCGGCCCCATTTGGGATCGGCTCCCGCGCGCCGGCGTCCGATGCGCTCGTAGAGCAGATAGGAATTTCAGGCTGCGTTCTGGCGCAAGGTCCGGGTATGAACGTTATGTCAACCCCCCCACGGGGAGCCCCACGGCGGGGCGATTTCAAGCTGCGTCCCGCTCGCCGGGCGACTGGCGGGGGCTCGACGCGTGTTGGGCGTGCCGCGGGGCAGGGAGCTACGCCTCCTCGTGAGTCGGTGCCTGGTCGAAGAACCCGCCATGCTCCCACGGCCCCGGTTCCTCCGGTTCGGCGGTCGCGCGTCCGAGAGGAGGTGCGCGTGCCGGAAGCTTCAGGCATTCGAGGATACGCTGGGCGACGGCCGGGTTTTCGATGGCCGCGATCAGCCGCATCGTCGACGCGCAGCGCGGGCAGCGCAGCGCGTCGGCCTCGAAGACCCGCTGGAGCAACGCTGCCCACCGCATTCTGCGGGCGCTCCCGATGGAGCCGATCTGGCTCCGATCCGCTTCACGGTCGCGCTCGCCGGTCTTGGGGCCCGCCGGCGCCTCGGGTCGTGAATCGCGCTCCAATCGCTCGCCCCCCTGATGAGAAGAGACCGCACGTTGGTCGGTGTCGCGACAGCTGGTGGCCACCGCTCCCCGCTCCCCGCCCCATCTCGGCAGCTCGCCGTCCGCCGCATGAGCCGGCTCGCCGCGCACGATCCGGTCACGCTGGCTCGAGCCGGGCGCCAGGATCCCGTGGTAGCGGACCTGGTGTGCACGCGGAGGCGGAATGAGGGGCACCAGGCGATCGATCAGCTCACGTCGCTCCATCAAGACGTGGGTCGTGCCGTCCCGCCAGCGAGTCTTGAGGCGCAGCGCGAGCCCTCCGTCCGGTCGCTCTTCGAGCCGCTCGTTCGCGAGCGGCGGCCTGGCGACGTAGCGGCACAGCCGTTCGAGACGTCGCCGGTCGCACGCGGGGACGCTGACGTCGGCGTGGAGGCTCATGCCACCGTGCTGGGGTACGCGTGCAGACGCCTCCGGGTCCACTTCAGTCGCGTCCCCGGCCGACGGCTCGACCCGAGCGCCGAGGCGGCGCCACGGCTCGCCTCGATGCGGCCCGGTGGCGATGTGGCTCCGCAGCG
>CAYTJA010000343.1:0-15567 GCA_964437835.1 uncultured Spirochaetales bacterium | reverse complement strand
CCCGCGCTCTTCGACTACGGCAAGAACCGCTTCGCGAAGCGCATCCCGCGCGAGATGGGTTTCGCGGGTTTCCGCGTCCACTATCCGCTCAAGGATCCCCGCTATAAGGACGAGGTGATCGTGTTTGTCGGTGCGAGCTATTTCCGTGCCGTTGGAAGGCCCCACGTCTACGGTCTCTCCGCACGCGGGCTCGCGCTCGATACCGCCCAGCCCTCGGGCGAGGAATTCCCGTTCTTCCGCGAGTGGTGGCTCGCTCGGCCCGCCGAGGGCGCGGCCGAGCTCACGCTCTACGCGCTGCTCGACAGCCCGCGCGCAACCGGCGCCTACCGCTTCGACGTGCGCCCCGGCGAGGCGACCGAGGTCGACGTCGAGTCGCGGGTCTTCCTGCGCGAGCGCGTGACTGTACTCGGCCTCGCGCCGCTCACGAGCATGTTCGCATTCGGCGAGAACGATCCGAGCCCGCGCGAGGACTACCGGCCCGAGGTGCACGACTCCGACGGACTGATGCTGCACGATTCGACCGGCGAGTGGATCTGGCGACCACTCGACAACCCGCGCGTGCTGCGCGTGAACTCGTTTCGCATGCAGAACCCGCGCGGCTTCGGCTTGATCCAGCGCGACCGCGACTTCGAGCACTTCCAGGATCTCGAGACGCGCATGGAGCTTCGGCCCGGCGTCTGGATCGAGCCGCGCGGCGACTGGGGCCGCGGTGCGATCGAGCTGGTGCGGATCGCGTCGCCGGAGGAGATCAACGACAACATCGTGGCCTACTGGAAGCCCGAGCAGATGCCGAAGCCGCTCGAGCAGACCGCGCTCGGCTATCGGATGATCTGGTACAGCGAGCATCCTGCGCGCCCGCCGGCGGGCCGCGTGGTTGCGACGCGGCGCGACCGCGGAAACTTCTACACCAAGCACGCTTCGGAGGCGGAGCGCGGCTACCGCTACCTGATCGATTTCGAGGGCCAGGAACTATCAGTGCTGGCCGCAGACGCAGCACTCGAGGCGATCGTCTGGGCCGGGAAGGGCGGCCGCGTGGTCGAGCAGCAGCTGCAAAAGAACCCGGTCAACGCGCGCTGGCGGCTCAGCTTCCTGGTGCGGCCCGACGCCAGCGAGCCGGTCGAGCTGCGCGCGTTCCTGCGCCGCGGCAAGCAGGTCCTGACCGAGACCTGGTCGTACACGCTCGAGCCCTAACGGGTTTACTTCGTTCGCCTGCGGCTCACTGCGCGGGGCAAGGCCCCTTGCGGATCGACTTCGTTCGCCTGCGGCTCAGTGCGCGGGGCGGGGCCCCTTGCGGACCGACTGCGTTCGCCTGCGGCTCAGTGCGCGGGGCGAGGCCCCTGGCGCTCGCGAACTGGGGCGCGCGAATGGGTCTCGGCTGACGGCCGTGTCGCCCTCAGGCTGCGAGGACGACGCGGTCGCGCCCGGACTGCTTGGCCTCGTAGAGCGCTGTGTCGGCGCGCGCGAGCCAGCGCTCGGGCGTCTCCTGCGCGCCGAGCTGCGCGGCGCCGATCGAAATCGACACCTGGACGCGCTCGTCGCCGTGCGCGAGCTCGAGCTCCCGCACCGCGTGGAGCGCGCGTTCTGCGAGTCGCTGTGCGAGCGCAGGCGAGTCGATCTGGAGCACGAGTGCGAATTCCTCTCCGCCATAGCGCGCGAGGAGATCGCCCTTGCGCGGAAAGGTGTTGACCAACCTGCGGGCGACCTGGCGCAGCACTTCGTCTCCGAACGGATGGCCGTAGCGGTCGTTCACCTGCTTGAAGTGATCGATGTCGACCATGAAGATCCAGATCGGCTCGGGGAACAGGAACACGACGTCGGCCATCCGCGCGAGATAGGCGTCGAGGGCCGCGCGGTTCGCGAGCCCCGTCAGGCTGTCGCGCGAGGCCTGGTCCCAGGCGCGGTCGAGCTCGGCGCGCAGCGAACGCAGCTCGCTCGCGAGGCGCTCGATCTCGGCGCGCTGGCGCTCTTCGCGTTTCCCGATCAGGTCGCTGATCACTGTGACGCACTCGCGCGCCTCGTGACGGATCTGCTCGCCGGAATTCGCGTCGACGGCCGCAGCGAGGCGCTGCAGGTGGTCCGCCGCGACGAGATCGCTCCTGCGGTCCTCGCTCATGCCCGCGCGCAACGCCTGCACCATGCTCCAGATCGCGACGCGCAGATCCGAGAGGTTCTGGCTCACGTGGGCGTGCTCGCTGCCGCGGTGGTTCGCGAAGAAGTGCGAGAGTCCGCGGAAGTCGCGCTGCGCGAGCGGCAGCGAGGCTTTCGCGTCGTTTTCCTCGCGCAGGTCGGCGTCGGAGCTGCGGTCGGGTCGCGCGGGGCCGGGCGGAGTGCCGATCAGCGCGTGGCGCATCCAGCGCTCGCAGGCCACGGCGACGGCCGCGGCGGGAGTCTCGTCGACGTCGAAGGCCTTGTTGCCAAAGGCGCGCAGCATCCCGGCGAGTGCGTCGAGCACGGCGTCGCTGCCGGCGCCCGAGCCGGGCGCAGTCGCGCCGCTGCCGGGGGGCTGCTTCGGATCGGAGTTGCGCTTGAACAGCGACATCGGCAGACCTCTCCAGCCCGCTGATCGGCTGAATGCGCAACGCGCTCGACAGGAAGACTCCCCAGACCGGTTTCGGGAAAACCCCGAGTGCGTGCAGCGCGCCGCCTCGCGACGCGACCTGGCTGGAAAAGCGGGCTAGGCTCGCGCCGCTTGACGCTCTCCCGTCGTCGCTTTCTGTCCCACTGCGTCGCCGGCTTCTCCCTCGCTCTCCCGCGCTGCACTTCCGGGCGCCCGCCGAATCTCGTGCTGCTGCTCGCGGACGACCAGCGCTGGGACACGCTGGGCGCGGCCGGCAACCCGGTGATCCAGACCCCGCACCTCGATCGGCTCGCGCGCGACGGCGTGATGTTCTCGAATTCCTTCGTCACGACCTCGATCTGCCCGAGCAGCCGGGCCAGCATCCTGACCGGCCTCCATACCAGTCGGCACGGCGTGCGCGACTTCGGACAGCCGCTGCGCGAGCGCGACGCGCAGGCTGCGTACCCGGCCCAGCTGCGCGCCGCTGGCTATCGGACCGGCTTCGTCGGCAAGTGGGGCCTGGGCGGGCGCCTGCCCGCGGGCCTCTTCGATTTCGACCGATCCTTCTCGGGGCAGGGCGAGTATTTCCACGAAGTCGGGGGGCGCCGGCGGCATCTCGACAGCCTGCTCGCCGACCACGCGATCGAATTCCTGGCTTCCGACGCGCGCGAGCCCTTCTGTCTGTCCCTTTGCTTCAAGGCCCCGCACACGCCGTGGCAGGACTTCGATCCCGCACTCGCGTCGCTGTACGAGGGCGAGCGGATGCCGCTCGCGAAGACGGCGACGGCCGAGGACTGGGGCCGCCTGCCGGCCTTCCTGCGGGAGTCGCGCGGCGGCCTCTGGTGGCAGCGGCCGAAGCATCCCGAGCGCGCGCTCGAGGCGATGACGCGCCGCTACTACCGCCTGATCAGCGGCCTCGACACCGCGGTCGGACGCGTGCTGAGTGCACTCGAAGCTCGTGGGCTGCGCGAGAACACCGTCGTCGTGTTCAGCTCCGACAACGGCGTCTTCCTCGGCGAGCACGGCCTCACCGGGAAATGGCTGATGTACGAAGAGGCGATCCGCGTGCCGCTCGTCGTCTTCGATCCCGCGCTGCCGGGGGCCCAGCGCGGCCGGCGCTGCGAGCGCATCGCACTGAACATCGACCTGGCACCGACGCTGCTCGACTTCGCGGGCGTGTCGATCCCGGCTGCGATGCAGGGCAAGAGCCTGGTCCCGCTGGTACGCGGCGCCGAGCCCGAGTGGCGCAAGGACTTCCTCTACGAGATGCCCGCGCTGCCCGGCGAGCAGGTCCTCGGCTGCGAGGGCCTCCGCAGCGAGCGCTGGAAGTACATCCGCTATGCGGAGCCGGAGCCGCTCCGGGAATCGCTCTTCGATCTCGAGCACGACCCGGGAGAGCAGCGCGACCTCGCGGGCGATCTGGAGTACTCGGGCGTCCTCGGCGCGCTGCGCGAGCAGTGGGCGCGCCATCCGGAACGCGCCCCCGCCGCGTCATGAAGCCGCTGCTCGCGAGCCCGCAGCGGATCCTGCTGAGCTTCGGGGCGCTGTTCGGGGCGCTGGTCCTCGGGATCACGCCTCCCTTCCTCGCCCCTGACGAACAGGCTCATTTCTATCGCGCCTATCAGATCTCGGAGGGACAGCTGGTCGCCGAGAAGAACCAGGCCGGAACGGGCGCCTGGCTCCCCGCCAGCCTGCAGAGCGCCGCGAAGCCCTTCCTGCGCGTGAGGCGACACCAGGAGCGGCAGCTGCGCGAGGGGGCGATCCGCCGCGCACTGCGGAGGCCGCTCGCCCCTGCGGAGCGGCGCTTCGTCCGCTTCGAGACCACTGCCGTCTACTCGCCGGTTCCCTACCTGCCGCAGGCCGCGGGCATTGCGCTGGGTCGAGCGCTCGGCCTCGGACCCACGGCGCTGCTGTATGCCGCGCGCCTCGGAAACCTGCTCGTGGCGCTGGGGCTCACTGCCGCAGCGCTGAAGCTGACGCCGGTCTGCGCGTGGGCCTTCCTGCTGCTTGCCCTGATGCCGATGGCCGTCTTCCAGATGTCGAGCGCCTCCGCAGACGCATTCACGAATGCCATCGCGCTGCTCTTCACGAGTCTCGTGCTGCGGCTCGCGCTGGCTCGGGATCGAGTGCGCCGTCGAGATCTGATGGCAGTGCTGCTGACATCGCTGGCGCTGTCGATGTCGAAGCACGCCTACGCGGTGCTGATGCTCCTCGTGCTCGCGATCCCGACGCGCCGGTTTCGAACGCCGCAGCGCTTCGCGCTGTTCGCGCTCGCGCTGCTCGCTGCGAACGCGGCCGCCCTCGGCGGCTGGCTCGCGGTCGTCGGTCCGCTCTACACGCCGCCCTCCTGGGTTCCTGGAATCGACCCGAGCGCACAGCTGCGCTTCGTTCTCGAGCGCCCGCTCTGGTTCGCGGGTCTCGTCTCCCGCGAGCTGTGGAGCGGAGCCGCGCTCCAGTCGCAGCTGATGGTCGGAAGCTGGCTGGGCTCGCTCGACGCGCCGCTTCCGCTCGGGTTCATCTACGCCTATCAGTGCGTGCTGTTGGCCGTGTCGCTCTCGGTTTCGGAACCGCAGCTGCGGCTCGGCGCCGGGATCCGCGTTTGCGCTGCGGCGACGATCCTGGTCGCGCTCGTGGCGCTGCTGTCGATGGCCTACCTGTACGGGAATCCGCTGGGCGCGAGCGGGATCGGTGGCATCCAGGGGCGCTACTTCATTCCGCTCGCGCCGCTCGTGGCCCTGCTGCTCTACAACCAGCGCCTGAGTCCGGCGTGGAACGGGCTGCGGTCGGCGGGCATCCCGATCGACACGCTTCGCGCGTTCGGGCTGCCGGCCTTCCTCGCGGTGTGCGCTCTGGTGACGCTCCAGTCGCTCGCGGTCCGCTATCAAGGATGATCGTCCAGGAGCCGCGAGCAGCGGCTCAGCCGACGCGTACCCAGCTCCGCTCCGCGGCCGCGCGCCGCACCGCGTCGAGCACGCGCTGCACCGCGAGGCCGTCCGCGAAGGTCGCGGCCGCGGGGTCTGCGGGCGGAACAAAGCCTTCCATCTGGATCCGCAGCACCGAGAAGAGGCGCGTGAAGGGGCCGAGGTCGATGCCCATCGAGTGGAGCCGGTCGTAGGCCGTGATCAGCAGATCGCTGTCCGGCGGGACCGGCGCCGGGTGCTTCAGGTCGTCCGGCACCGGAAGCTTGCGCGCGCCCGCAGCCGTGCCGACCCAGACGTCCTCGCCTTCGATCCAGAGCGTGCCCTGCGAACCCGCGAAGCGCGCGACGGCGAGCGGCGCGCCCCAGGTGCCGGCGGAGCTCTGCAGCAGGCCGCTCGCGCCGGACGCGGTTCGGAAGTGGATCGAATAGGTGTCTTCGGCGCTCCAGCTGCGGTCGGAGAGCAGCTGCAGTGAGGCCGATACGCCTTCGATCTCGCCCAGGCAGACGCGCATCTGGTCGATCACGTGGGACGCATAGGCGCCGAGCCAGCCGCCGCCCTGGGAGGCGTCGGACCACCAATCGGGCACCTGGCCCTTCGGGTCTGCGAGCGCGGGCAGCTGGAGGATGAAGGTCGCGAGGCGCGGCTCGCCGATCGCGCCCTCGCGCAGCGCGCGCGTCGCGAGTGCCTGGGCCGTCGCGAAGCGGAATTCGGTCCCGATCAGGTGGATCACGCCGGCCTTCTCGGCGGCGGCCAGCATGCGCGCGCCCTCGGCCGCATCGCGTGCGAAGGGCTTCTCGCAGACGACGTGCTTGCCGGCCGCGAACGCCGCGAGCGCGAGCTCGCAGTGGCTGTGCGGAGGGGTCGCGATCGAGACGACCTCGACGCCGGGCAGCGCCAGCGCGCGCGAGAGGTCTGTGAGGCCGTGCGGGACACCCGAGACGCGAGCCCGCGCAGCACTGCGAGCGGGGTCGCGCCCGACCAGCGCGTGCACCTCGAAGCCCGCCGCGCGCAGTGCGCGCAGGTGGGTCAGCACGCCGAAACCGGTTCCGATCACGATCGCCCCGGGCCTCGCCGCCATCGAATCGTTCCCCCAGATCCCTTGCCGACCCGGCGCTGCGTCACCGATCAGGCCGCGAAGGTCACGAATCATACGCGCCTTGCGTTTTTTCCGATGGGCCGCAGGCTTCGCGTGGGAGATACTGCCGATATGCGAGCGCGAGACCGCGAAGAAATCGCCGCCCTCGACGCCACGGCTCAGGCCGCGTGTGTACGCCGCGGCGAGCTCTCGCCTTCCGAGCTCGTCGAGGCGTCGATCGAGCGGATCGCCGAGTTCGACGGCGCGCTCGGTGCGGTCGCGATCCCGCTCTTCGAGCACGCGCGCCGCGCGGCCGCCGAGCGCCGCCTGCCTCGCGGCCCCTTCCGCGGCGTGCCTTTCCTGTTGAAGGACCAGGGCGCCTGCCAGGCCGGGCTGCCCCACACCTGCGGCAACCGCGCGCTCCGCGACGCCGACTACCGCGCTCCCGCCGACTCCCCGCTCGGCGCCCGCTTCCGGCGCGCCGGACTGGTGACGCTCGGCAAGTCCAAGACGCCCGAATTCGGCCTGCAGTCGACGACCCAGCCGCTCGCCTTCGGCCCGACCCACAACCCCTGGGCGCTCGAGCGCAGCGCGGGTGGCTCTTCGGGTGGCTCCGCAGCCGCAGTCGCAGCCGGGCTCGTGCCGCTTGCCCACGGCAGCGACGGCGCGGGATCGATCCGGATTCCCGCCGCGTGGTGCGGCGTCGTCGGCCTGAAGCCCTCGCGCGGCCGCGTCTCGCGCGGGCCCGGCGATCTCGACGGCGCAACCACGGTCGAGTTCGCGCTGACGCGCAGCGTTCGGGATGCCGCGGCGCTGCTCGATGCCGTGCACGGCAGCGAGCTCGGAGATCTCTTCACCGCGCCGCCGCCGCCCACGCGCAGCTTCCGCCGCGCGCTCTCGGCGAAGCTCCCGCCGCTTCGCATCGGCGTGCTGACCGAGATGCCCGGCGGGCTCTGCGAGCGCGTCTGCGCAGAGGCCGCCGCAGGCGTCGCGCGCCGGCTCGAGGCGCATGGCCACCAGGTGCAGGTGTCGTGGCCGAAGGCGCTCTTCGAGCAGGAGGAGCGCGCGCTGCTCGGCCTGATCTTTGGCCCGCTCGAGGCGCGCTCCTGTCTCTGGGAGCTCGCGCTGCACCTCGGTCGCAAGATCGACGAGGCTGACGTCGAGCCCTACCTGTGGCGGCTCGCGCACATGGATCTCGGGCAGGTCCCGGCGGATCAGCTCGTGATGGCCGCCGAGCGCCAGCTCCATTGGGCCGCACGCGTCGCCTCCTGGTGGCAGGATTACGACCTGCTCGTCACCCCGACGGTCGGCGTGCTGCCGCCGCGGCTCGAAGAGCTGGACGGGAACGCGGTCGCGCCGGACGAGCTGATGGAGCGCATGGGCCCGCACATGGCGTTCACAGAGCCCTTCAACGCGACGGGCCAGCCCGCGCTGGCGCTTCCGGTGGGCCTCTCGGAGCAGGGGCTGCCGCTCTCGGTTCAGCTGGTCGCCGCCCACGGGCGCGAAGATCTGCTGCTGGCGGTGGGCGCGCGGCTCGAGGCCGAGCTGCCGCCGCTGCCCCGGCCGCCAATCCTCCGCTCCGCGAGCTGAGCCTCGGCTTTCGAGCGCTTCCGGCGCGCGCGTGCGCCGCGGGCGGAGCGTGCGAAACTCCGCCCGCCCATGCCGCGGCTCGCCCTGCTCCTGGCCCTGCTCTTGGTGCTGCTGGCGCTCGGCGGGATCGAGGGCGCGCGGCACCGGCGCAACCTGCGCCGGATCCCGATCCGGATCCACGTCAACGGGACCCGCGGCAAGAGCAGCGTGACGCGCCTGATCGCCGGCGGCCTGCGCGCAGGCGGGGTTGCCACCGTGGCCAAGACCACGGGCACCGAGGCGAGCATGATCCTGCCGGATGGCTCCGAATACGGGATCTACCGGCCCTGGCGCGCGAACGTGATCGAACAGGTGCGCATGCTCGACACCGCCGCGTCGGTCGGCGCGGAGGTGATGGTGGTCGAGTGCATGGCGCTGCAGCCGCTGCTGCAGAGCCTGAGTGAGCTGCGCCTGGTGCGCGCGACGCACGGCGTGATCACGAATGTGCGCCCCGACCACCTCGACGTGATGGGGCCGACTGCCGAGGACGTCGCCCTCGCGCTGGCCGGCACGACTCCGGTCGCGGGCGTGCTCTTCACTGCCGCCGAGCGCCACCTCGAGGTGCTCGAGCGCGCGGCCAAGGACCGCGGCTCGGCGTTCATCGCTGTGCCGAGGAGCGAAATCGACGCGGTTCGCGACGACGAGATGGCCGGTTTCCGCTACCTCGAGCACAAGGAGAATGTCGCGCTCGCGCTGCGCGTCTGTGCCGAGCTCGGCGTTGCAAAGCAGGTCGCGCTGCCCGGGATGTGGGCGGCGCGCCCGGACCCGGGCGTGCTCACGATCCACGAACTCGATTTCTTCGGCCGCCGGATCCTGTTCGCGAACGGCTTCTCCGCGAACGACCCGGAGTCGACCGAGCGCATCTGGAGCGACGTGATCGCGCGCGTCGCCGGCGTCGAGCGCCGCATCGCGCTCTTCAACTGCCGCGTCGACCGGCCCGACCGCTCGCGCCAGTTCGGCGAGGCCTGCGTCGCGTGGCCTGCGGCCGACAGCTACGTGCTGATGGGCAGCGGCACCTACATCTTCGCGCGCGCGGCGACCGCGCGCGGCCTCGACATCCGGCGCCTCGTGATCGCCGAGAATCTCGCGCCGGCCGACATCTTCGAGACGCTCGTCGAGCGCGCGGGGCGCTCGGCCCTGATCATGGGAATGGGCAACGTGCACGGCGGCGGCGCGGAGCTCGCGCGGCTGTTCCGCAACCGCGGCCGCGAATGGGAGCTCGCCTGATGGATCTCTCGCTGCTCTCGCTCTCGATCGGAATCGGGCTCGTGGTGAGCCTGGTCTTCTCGGAGGTCTTTGGCCTCGCGGCCGGCGGCCTCGTGGTGCCGGGCTACTTCGCGCTGTTCTTGACCCGGCCGCTCGACGTCGCGGCGACGCTCGTCGCGGCGCTGATCACGTTCTTCCTGGTCCGGCTCTTGTCGAGCTTCGTGATCGTCTACGGGCGGCGGCGCACTGCGCTGATGATCCTGGTCGGTTATGCGATGGGCCTGCTGATCAGCCTTGCGATCGAGACCGGCAGCGAGGCGGCTGCGGGCGCGAACGCGGCCGTGGCGCTGGCCGCGCTGCCGGCGGCGCCCTTCGCCGCTGTGCCGGCCGGCTTCGAAGCCGGCGTGATCGGCTACATCGTGCCGGGCCTGATCGCGATCTGGCTCGACCGCCAGGGCGTCCTGCCGACCTTCGCGGCGCTGCTCGCGAGCGCGGTCGTCGTGCGCCTGGTGCTGATCCTGACGGTGCCCGACGACCTGCAGTGGTTCGAAGCTCGGCCCTCGCTGTCCTTCGAGAACGAGGAGGCCGCCGGTTGAAGCGCGTCTACTGGCGCCCGCGCGGCGTCTCGAGCAATGCGCTGATCCTGATCGCCGCGATCGCGATCGCGGCGATGGTCGTGGTCGAGGCCTTCCCCGAGCGCACCAGCGAGGCCTATCTGCACCAGATGCTCGAGGCCTCGAAGCTCACACACGAGGCCTTCGTCGCGATCAAGCGCGAGCGCGGCCGGCGCCGGATCGGGATCGACCCGATCGCGGATCCGTCGGAGTCGGGCCTGATCGGCATCGCGATGAGCGACGTCACGAGCGCGCACGGGAATCTGCTCGCCAAACAGACCAGCGTGAATCCGAACTGGGCCGCGGTGAGCGTGCACCTGCTGCGCGAGGCCGGCGTCAACGAGGGCGACACCGTGGCGGTCGGCGTCTCTGGCTCCTTCCCGGCTCTCAACACCGCAGTCTATGCCGCGATGGCGACGCTGCAGCTCGAGGCCGTCGTGATCACGAGCGCGTCGGGCTCGCAGTGGGGAGCGAACCATCCGAAGCTGCTGTGGCTCGACATGGAGCGGCTGCTCTTCGAGCGCAAGATCTTCCCCTACCGCTCGGCCGCGGTTTCGCTGGGCGGTGCCGAGGACCGCGCGCTCGGGATGTCCGAGAAGGGCATCCAGGCGTTGCAGAAGACCATCGGGCGCACGGGCCTGCGCATGATCCAGCCGGCCAACTACGCCGAGAGCGTCGTCGAGCGCCTCGCGATCTACCGCAGCGGGGCCGGCGAGAAGCCGATCCGCGCGTACATCAACATCGGCGGCGGCACGTCGTCGGTCGGCACGCGGCGCGCGAAGTTCGCCTACGAGCCGGGCGTGAACACGCGCACGCCGCCGAAAGCCGCGCTGATCGACTCGGTGATGGCCCGCTTCCTCGACCAGGGCATCCCCGTGATCCACTACCTGCAGATCAACCACATGGCGCAGCGCTACGGCCTGCCGCTCTACCCGCAGACGCTGCCCGAAGTCGGCAGCGGCCAGGTCTTCCTGCAGCGCCGCTACAACCCCTGGCTCGCGGGCTCCGCGCTGCTGACGCTGATCGCGAGCCTGTTCCTGTTCGTGCGCTCCGGCCGCGGCCGCATGGTCTTCCAGGGCCAGCGCGAAGAAGAGGCCCAGCTGGAGCCTACGCTTTGAGCCTTGCGGGTCCCGGTCCGGGAGCGGCCCGGTCCCACCCGCACTCCGCTCGGCTTCGCCTCGCTGCGCGCCGAAGCGGCTTGCGGTCTTGCGGGTCCCGAGCCGGGAGCGGCCCGGCGCGCCCGCTCCCTGTGGTGAGGCGGATGCACTCGCCGTTGCAGCCGCCGATGCTGACGACGCGTCCGCCCGTCTTCAGGTCCGATCCCCGGAGCCCTCGAGGCGCTCGACGTCCGCCAGATCCTTGAGCCGACCGCTGGCGCGCTTGTTCGCGATCAGCGCCGCGCGGCCGAGGAAGGCGACGGGGAGCCCCTCGAGGTCGGCCATGCATCGCGACTCCCAGGCCTCGTCGAAAGAAACACCGCTGATGTCGGAGAGGATGTCCACGCGTCGTGGCGGGAGTCCGATCTGGTAGACGATGCCCGGGGTAGTGAAGTCGCGCGGCTCGACGCCGGCAGTCGCGAGCGGCGCTCCAAAAGCGAGCAAGGCCCGCCAGGTTCGCTCGGCGTTCAATGGGGTCGGACGAACGAAGACATCGATGTCTCCCGTGGCTCGCGGAGCTCCGTGAAAGGCCAGCGCGTATGCCCCCACCAAGACGTACTCGACTCCCTCGCGACTGAAACAGACGAGCAGGTCCCGGAAGTCCGGGTTCAGGTCGCGCAGAGGAGTCATTCCGTCGGGCCGCGCAGAATGCGGCTAGGCAGATTCCGGCGGGTGTAATCGGGAATGGGGAGGCCGGCGAGCTTCCACGCCTCGAGCGCCAAGGGCCACATCATCGCGATGCGTTCGCTCGCCGAGGTCTGCGCCGAAAGGTCAGCAGGCTCTTCCCCGAGGGCGTAGCGCCGCACGGGCCAGGTAGAGCGTCTCAAGGCACGCTGGAGGAACGGATCAGGCTGATCCACATCCCAATTCTAACGTGAGGATCCCCGAAGTGGGACACTGCTCTGCTGCGTGAGAAAGCGTTTCAACCGGCTGAAAACTCAAAGTGCCACTTCGAGCGGCTGTTCCTGCATCGCGCTCACACGCAGCACGGAGAAGCCGAGAAGCTTTCCCTGCTCATCGACCTTCTCCATCACCTGGTCGCTCAGGGTCTCACGGAAGTACCCGGGCTTCTCGTCGAAGATCACTTCGAGGAAGTCCCCCTCGGCGTCATACCAGATCTTCACTCGCAGTACTTTCATGTGGGTCAAGGCTCCCGCGCGACGGTCGACTCGTTTGCGAACACGTCCACGACCTTCACCGCGATCCGTCTGTGGCCGCGCACCCAGTCGTTCATCCTACCTCGATCGGGCCCGATCCCCGCTCCCGGTGGTGAGGCGGAGGGTTCGCGCGCGGCTGCGTTGGCCGCCGCTGACGCAGATTGTGAACGGGGTGGGTTCGCTGTATGGTGAATGTATGGCACGACGGATTTCGACCACGATTCGCCTGGACGCAGAGGATGTCCGCGCCTTGAAGCGGGCGCGCGCGGCGGGACATTCCGCCTCTGAGCTGATTCGCAAGGGGCTGCGTGTCGTCGCGTCGCGCTACTACAGGGGCCGGCGCCCACCCTCGACGCGCCTGTTTCAGTCCACGGACACGAAGCTGGGAGACGAGTCCGAGCTGTTCCGGGACCTCGAGGATTGAGTCGCCCGCTGATTGTGGATACGGGCGGGCTGCTCCGGGCGCTCGCCTGCAACGCAAAGGGCGGACCGGGTTTTCCCGCCTACGAATCGGCGCTGACTTCGGCGAGCCTCGTGATCGTGCCGGGGCTCGTGCTGGCCGAAGTGGACTACTTCCTCCGCGCCGAGCGGGCCGCGATGCGCAAGCTGATTGCCGAGATCTTCGATCCGGGGACCCGTTACGAGTACGAATCGCCGCTCCCTTCCGATCTCGTTCGGGCGCTCGAGCTCGACGCCAGGTTCGAGAACCTCGAGCTCGGATTGGTCGACGGCACGGTCGCGGCTCTTGCCGAGCGGCGCGAGGTGTACCGGGTGCTGACCACGGATCGTCGCGATTTCAGCGCGATCCGGATCGGCCCCCGGCTCTCACGCGCGCTCGAGCTGCTGCCCTAGCGGATTTACTTCGTTCGCCTTCGGCTCACTGCGCGCGGCAGGGCCGCTTGGGGATCGACCTGCGTTCGCCTTCGGCTCACTGCGCGCGGCAAGGCCCCTTGCGGATCGACTTCGGTCGCTGTCGGCTCACTGCGCGGGGCCGGGCTCGCGGCGCGCGCGGCGGCAGCTCCCGTCGGAGGGGCCGCACGGCGCGATTCCGGAGGCCGGCCGGCGGCATCGGCGCGGCGCCGCTCTCGCGGCATCCGCCCAGGGGGCGGATCGAAGGCCGTCGCCGGCACCGATGTCGGTCGACGCGCCCCCGGGGGAGTCGATTCTTGACGGTACATCGCGCTCCGCAAAAAAAAAAGATAATTCCCCAGACGTCCTGCATTCGGGTGTAGGGTAAAGGGGCTTGGAAAGAAGGGGATATCCATGCGAAAATTAACCATTGGTTTCTGTCTCTCGCTCACGTTCTCGCTGCCGGCTGCCGCTGCGCTGATCACACACGACCTGTTGGCCCCGGCCGATACGCTCATCACCTACGACACCGATACGAACCTCGAGTGGCTCGACCTGACTTCAACGAAGGGTCAGTCCTACAACACGGCCCAGGCGGGGACCTTCGTCACCGTCCACGGCTTCCGTCGAGCCAACACCGATGAAGCGACGCTGTTGTTCGAACACGCGGGGGGCACGGTGAACGACCCGTTCTCCGCGGCCAACCTGGGTCCCGCCCAGCTGCTGCTGAGCCTGATGGGATGTACGGACACGGCCGCCGCTTGCGCCCCCCTAGGGGGCCCGGGTGGCATCATCAGGGGCACGGGCTCGGGTTGGGCAGACAATCTGGCGGATGGGACGCTCGCCTATCTGCCCACCTACGGCACGACCCCGGATGCACTTACGGGCCGCTTCATCTCGCCGGACGGCTCGGGCACCTTCGCCACGGTCAGGGCCACGAGCGGCAACTATCTCGTCCGCACCTTCGTTCCGATCCCCGAGCCCGGCACTGCCCTGCTGCTCGGATTCGGACTCACGGCGATCGCGATTCGCGCGCGACGGGCGACCGCCGCGCAGTGAGTCGGGCGAATCGGTAGTCGGTTGGCGCAGGGACCACGCTCAGTCCCTGCGCCACCGATTGCGCCAACTGGAGCCCGCCGGACAGCCCCGCCCCCCCCCCCGCGGCGGGCATTTCGTCTCTGCGCTGATTGTCACAAGGGATTGCGTATCGTCGCGTCGCGCTACTGCGAAAGGGCCGGCGCCTACCGTCGACGCGCGGTTTCAGACCACGGACACGAAGCCGGGAGACGGGTCCGGAGCTGTTCCAGGGCCGCGAAGATCGGGTCTCAGACGCCAGCGTCCGTCGCGCGCGGGGAGCCCGTTGGCTGGATCAAGGCTAGTCGCTGGAGCCCAGCCAATGCAGGCGCAGCCCGACGCCCACGCGATACATCACCTCGTCCACCTCGAAGCGGAACTGCGCGAACGTCTCGGCTGGACGGAGGCCCAAACCGTCATTAGTGGGGAACGACGCGGAATCACTGAAGTCGAGCTCCCGGTCGCCGAGAATCCTGAAGAAGTGCGCGCCGACGAAGAGCGAGCAGCCGAGTGGCCCGATCCTCGCGGTGTCCATCTCGAGATCGAGCCCCCCGCCGATCCCGTCGAAGCTGTCGGACGCGCTGCCCGCGAGCTGGATCGGACGCAAGAAGCCTGGCGCGGGCGGATCGGTAGCCTGGGGGAATTGATCCGGTACGGAGTTGGGGTTGCAGTTCGTGTTCGTGCCCTGCGCTGCATTTAGACACTCAGCGTCGGAGACCTCGCCTCTCGCGTCGATGTCGTAGCGGATCCAGCCGACGGAGGGCTTGAGCCGAAACGCGCGGCCGAACAGCTCGACCGGAAATGCGATCCCGGCGCGGACCCCGTAGACGAGCGTGTCGAGCTGCGCGGCAATCTCGCTGCCCTGACCCAGGGCTCCATTCTCGCTGAAAGGATTATTCTCCGATCCCGGAGGGAGGGGGGAGACGAGGCTGGCGGAATTGCCTTCCGTCGCCACCCGGCGCTCGAAGCCGAAGGACGCCAACACACCAGTCCCGACGAACAGCCGCGGCGAGGTGGGGAGCGGTAGCTCGGGCGTCATCAGCTCGAAGTCGCCCCCGACGAAGGGCGTGACGTCGAGGTCGTCGCCCGAGGGCGCCGATCGCCCCGGCAGCGTATCCGTAGGAACGAGCAAGAAGCGGCCGGGGCTGAGGGGGTCGGGTTGGACGATCGAGCAATTCTGGCAGCGGTTACTCACCGAGCCATTCCACTTCTGGATCGTGATGCCACTTGTCGCGGCCAGCGAGGGAATCCAGCGATCCGATCCCGGTCGTCGGAAGCCGCTCGTGAGAGCGCCGTCGTCCGCCGCGGCGGCTCCCACCAGAAGCGCA
>CAYTJA010000342.1:0-6150 GCA_964437835.1 uncultured Spirochaetales bacterium | reverse complement strand
GAGCACCGTGGTGCCGGCGGAGAGCTTGGCGTCCATCATTTCGTGCCAGAGGTCGTTGCCCTCGCGCGTGCGCTCGCCCACCCCTCCGA
This sequence comes from uncultured Spirochaetales bacterium, assembly GCA_964437835.1. Taxonomy (GTDB): domain Bacteria; phylum Myxococcota_A; class UBA9160; order UBA9160; family SMWR01; genus CAYTJA01. Next base: position 6,061 of record CAYTJA010000342.1, on the reverse strand, counting down.
ACACCGAATAGCCCGAGTGCTGCTTCGCGATGTTGTTGATCAGCTCCATGATCACGACGGTCTTGCCGACACCCGCACCGCCGAAGAGACCCACCTTGCCGCCCTTCGGGTAGGGCGCGATCAGATCCACGACCTTGATGCCCGTCTCGAAGGATTCGACGCTGGTCGACTGCTCGACGAACTCGGGTGCCGGACGGTGGATCGGGAGGCTCTTCTTGGCGAGGATCGGCCCGCGCTCGTCGACCGGCTCGCCGATCACGTTCATGATCCGGCCGAGGGTCTCGGGGCCGACCGGGATCCGGATGCCGTCGCCGGTGTTCTTCACGGGTTGCCCGCGCACGAGTCCGTCGGTGGTGTCCATCGCGACGCAGCGCACGGTGTTCTCGCCGAGGTGCTGCGCGACCTCGAGCACGAGGTTGTCGGGCCGCTCGTCGATGCCCAGATTGCTGGTCCGCAGCGCGGTGTAGACCTCGGGCAGCGCGCCGGGCGGGAACTCCACGTCTACGACGGGCCCCATCACCTGCACGATGCGTCCATTCTCATTGGTGTTGACGTTGGCCATGGCCTCTCTTCCCGCAAAAATTTCGCTACAGCGCTTCGGCGCCGCTGACGATTTCGACCAGTTCTCTCGTGATCGCGGCCTGCCGGGCGCGATTGAACTTGAGCGTGAGCGATTCGATCAGGTCTTCGGTGTTGCGCGTCGCCGATTCCATCGCCGCCATGCGCGCCGCGTGCTCACCGGCCTGGTTCTCGAGCAGCGCGCGGAAGAGCGTCACCTCGAGCGCCTTCGGAACCAGCGTCGCCAGCAGCGCGTTCGGGTTCGGCTCGATCGTGTAGGGCAGGGCCGAGCCGGCGGCCGCATCCGCCGAGAAGGGCAACAGGCGCAGCTCTCGCGGCGTCTGTGTCATCGCGTTCACGAACTGGCTGAAGACCAGCACGACCTCGTCGACTTCGGCGTCCCGGTAGCGCTGCGCCAGGCGCGCGGCGATCTCGGCCGCCTTGGCGTAGCCGACCCAGCCCTCCATCCCGTAGCTCTTCGCGAGCTGCCCCGGGCGCCGGCGCTTGAAGAAGTCGCTCGCCTTGCGCCCGGCCGTCGTGATCGCGAACTCTACGCCCTGGCGCGCGGCGATCGCGCGCTCGGCCTGCTTCAGCACGTTCGAATTGAAGGCGCCGCACAGGCCGCGGTCCGAGCTGACGACCACGATCTCCACGCGCCGCACGCTCTCGCGCGCCTCGAGCAGCGGGTGCTGGCCGCTGCCGCTGCCTGCGACCTCCGCGAGCGTCGCACGCATGCGCTCCGAGTAGGGCCGCGCCGACTCGATCGCGTTCTGCGCTCGGCGCAGCTTTGCGCCGGCGACCATGCGCATCGCGCGGGTGATCTGCTGCGTCTTCTTGACGCTGCCGATGCGCCGCCGGATGTCCTTGAGACTGGGCACCTTGGATGCTGCTCCGCTCGCGCGTTCCGGCTAGGCCGCAGCGCCGCCGCGCCGCGCCGGCTGGAAGATGCCCTTGAAGGCATCCAGGGCGTCGCGCAGCTTGCGCTCGACGTCGTCGCTGAGGTTCCCGGACTCGCGGATCGCCTTCAGGATCTCCGCGTGGTTCGCACGCAGATAGGCGTGCAGCTCGCGCTCGTAGCGGCCGAGATCCGAGAGCTCGTACTCGCGCACCCAGGAGGTCCGCCCTTCTTGCGGCGTGGCGGCGTAGATCGACACCACCTGCTCCTCCATCGGGAGCGGCGAGTACTGGCCCTGCTTCAGCATCTCCGTCTGGCGCGCGCCATTCGCGAGCTGCTCCTGGGTGGTCTTGTCGAGGTCGCTGCCGAACTGCGCGAAGGCCGCCATCTCGCGGTACTGAGCCAGATTCAGCTTCAGCTTGCCGGCGACCTTCTTGGTCGCCTTGGTCTGCGCGGCGCCGCCCACGCGGGAGACGGAGATGCCGACGTTCACGGCCGGGCGGATGCCGGAATTGAAGAGGTCGGTCTCGAGGAAGATCTGGCCGTCGGTGATCGAGATGACGTTGGTCGGGATGTAGGCCGAGACGTCGCCGGCCTGGGTCTCGATGATCGGCAGCGCCGTCAGGCTGCCGCCGCCGGCTTCGTCGCTCATCTTGGCCGCGCGCTCGAGCAAGCGCGAGTGGAGATAGAACACGTCGCCCGGGTAGGCCTCGCGCCCCGGCGGCCGCCGCAGCAGCAGCGAGAGCTGGCGATACGCGACGGCCTGCTTCGAGAGATCGTCGTAGATGATCAACGCGTGCTTGCCGTTGTCTCGGAACCACTCGCCGATCGTGCAGCCCGTATAAGGCGAGATGAACTGCAGTGGTGCGGGTTCGCTCGCGCTTGCGCAGACCACGACCGTGTATTCCATCGCACCATACTTCGTGAGCTTCTCGACGACCTGCGCGACGGTCGACTGCTTCTGGCCCGTGGCGACGTAGATGCAGAACACGTCGCCGCCCTTCTGGTTGATGATCGTGTCGAGCGCGATCGCGGTCTTGCCCGTCTGGCGGTCGCCGATGATCAGCTCGCGCTGGCCGCGCCCGATCGGCGTCATCGCGTCGATCGCCTTGATGCCGGTCTGCAGCGGCTGGTGCACCGACTTGCGCTTCACGATGCCGGGCGCCTTCACCTCGACCCGGCGCGACTCCGTGCTCTGGATCGGACCCTTGCCGTCGATCGGCTGGCCGAGCCCGTCGACCACGCGGCCGACCAGGCCCATGCCCACCGGCACCTGGATGATCCGGCCGGTGCGGCGCACCAGATCGCCCTCGCGCACGTGGGACGACTCGCCCATGATCGCGACGCCCACGTTGTCCTCTTCGAGGTTGAGCACCAGGCCCGAGACGCCGCCCGGGAACTCGACCAGCTCGCCGGCCATGACTTTGTCGAGCCCGTAGATGCGCGCGATGCCGTCGCCCTGGTAGAGCACCGTGCCCGTCTCCGCGACGTCGATCTGGCGATCGTACTCGCGGATTTCGCGCTTCAGGATGTCGGTGATCTCACCCGGCTTGATGTCCATGCTGTCCTCTCGTGAGCGTAGACCGCAGCTGCGCGAGCTGTGTGCGCAGACTGCCGTCGTAGACGACACCGTCGATGCTGGCCACCGCTCCACCGAGCAGGGATGCATCGACGCGAATCTCGAGCTCGACCTGGCGCCCGCTGCGCGCCGAGAGCGCGCGCTGCAGGCGCTCGAGCTGCTCGGGGCGCAGCGGAGCTGCACACACGAGCTCGGCGCGCGTGCGCCCGGCGTGGGCGTCGGCGAGGCGGTGGTACTCCTCGCGGATCGAAGCGAAGTCCACCAACCGGCGCTGGTCGATCAGATAGGCGAAGAAATTCACCACGGTTCCGCTGCTGGCGAGCCGCTGGCAGAGGGTCCGCAGCACAGCGCGGCGCTCCGCCACCGGGTGCAGCGGCTGGAACAGCGCGCGGGCGAGCGCGAGATCGGACTCGAAGAGCGCGGCCATCTGGTCGAGCTCCGCGCGCGTGGCATCGATGCGGCTCGACTCGCTTGCCAACGCGAAGAGCGCTTTCGCGTAGCGTCGTGCGGCAGCAGAACTCTGCATGCTCGGAACTCCAGCGCGGCGCCGGCGCCGCGAAGCTCGACTAGCGGCTCGCGCCGGCCGCGCGCTCGGATTCGATCACGGAGATGAACTCGTCGATCAGGCGCTCGCGGTCGGAAGCGCCGACTTCCTGGCGCAGGCGCTCGGCCGCGAGCGAGAGCGCGAGCTCGGCCGCTTCGGCGCGCAGCGCCGCGCGCGCGCGCTGACCCTCTTGCGCAATGGCGGCCTGCGCATCGCTGCGCACGCGCGCGGCCGCCGCACGCGCATCGGACAAGAGCTGATCGCGTTCCTGCTCGGCGCGGCTGCGCGACGCGCTGCGAATCCGCTCGAGCTCCTCTTCGAGGTGCTGGAGCTGGCGCTGGAGCTGGCTGTGCTTTGCCTCGGCTTCGCGAAGCTTCTCTGCCGCGGCGTCGAGATCCGCTTGGATCTTCCCGCGCCGCTCGCGAAACAGGGACTGGATCGGCTCGCGCCCGAAGTAGATCAGCACTCCGAGCAGCATCAGGAAATTGATCGCGGGCCACGGCGAGACGCCACCGTGCTCTCCAGCGTGTTCGCCGCCCGCCTCGGCCCAGGCGCGCTGAACAGCCAGTGCGGGCAGCAGGGCCTGCCGGAACAGCGCGCGCCCGAGCTCGCGCATGCAGCGCGCCGCGCGGTTCACGAGATCGGCCGCCCGAGGATCCGGGTCGCGATCTGACTTGCGAGCTCCTGGGTGCTGCCGCGCAGCAGGCCGCGCGCGTCTTCGAGGGCTCGCGCGAGCTCCACGCGCGCCCGCTCGACCTCGGCTTCGGCTTCGGCGCGGGCGCCGCCGATTTCGCCGTTGACCCGAGCGCGCACTTCGTCCAGCAGCTCGCGCCGCTGCTCCTCGGCGTGCTCGCGGGCCTCGCGGATCGCATCGCGGTGACGCACCGAGAGCTCCTCCGCCTCGCGCACCAGTCGCTCAGCCCGCCCGCGCGCGCCCTCGATGCGCTCGGCGCGCTGATCGAGCACCTGCAGCAGCGGCCGCAGGATCAGCCTGTTCACGGGCAGGATCAGCAGCGCGAAGAACAGCACCAGCGCGGGCAACAGGCCGCTGAAATCCGGCAGCAGGACCAGGCCGCCTTCGCTCGCGTGTGCAGGAGCGGCCGCGAAGAGCAGCAGCGCCGTGAGCGCGAGCACAGGGGGCGAGTCCTGGCGCGCGCAGCGGGCGACGCGAGAGCTCGGGATTTCAGGCTGCCGACGCGAGAGCATGTATTTCAAGAAACCGGGCTCCAGCTCCGGCCTTCGATCGCCAGATTTCGATCGCAGGTGGGCGCCGAACGATGGCTGAGGCGCTCTTTGGGGCGGCGGGATTCTTGCAAAGTCTCGCGGAACTTCAACCAGTTCCGCGTCTGGCGTCCGGCCGCTCCGGCGCTGTGGTAAGTGCGCCTGCGCCGGCGGAGCTCACGGCAAGCGCCGAGCCCGACTGACAGCTGCCTTCGAGAAAGGAACCTTCCCGCAGCACGAGGCGCGGCGCGGAGAGCTCTCCGCGAACGTGAGCCGTCGCTTCCAACAGGATCCGGTCGCTGGCGCGCACGTCGCCCTCGACCCGGCCGGCGATCTGCGCGTCGTGCGCTTCCACGGGACCGATCACGCAGCCTGCGGCGCCGATGCGAAGCTCACCGGAGGCCTCGACGCGACCTTCGACCCGCCCATCGATGCGCGCCGACTCGCACAGCAACACGAGGCCCCGGAAACGCGCGCCGACCTCGATCACCCGAAACAGCTCGGGCCGCTCGGGCGCCTGCGTCGGCTCCGGCATCAGCTGCCGCTCCCGAGCAGCAATCCGATCAGGCGGCGCAGATCCTCCTGCCCGAAGTACTCGATCTCGATGCGGCCTCGGTTGGCATTTCCCTGCAGACGCACCCGGGTCTGCAATCGCTGGCGAAGTGAATCCACCACGCGCTGGAGGTTGGGATCCTGTGCGGGCTTTGCCGCCTCGCGCGGTGCGCGCGCGGCCGGGGCATCGGCGCGCGCGAACTCCTCGGCCGCGCGCACCGAAAGCTGCTCGCGCACGATCCGATCGCGGAGATGCCGCCGCCGTTCCGGGTTCGAGAGCTGCAGCAGCGCCTTGGCGTGCCCGCTGCTCAGGCGGCCCGACTCGACATCGCCCTGCATCTCCCGCGGTAGCTCGAGCAGCCGGATGTGGTTCGCGACGCTGGAGCGATCCAGTCCCACGCGCTCTCCGATCTGCTCCTGTGTCGCGCCATTCTCCGCCATCGCGCGGAACGCGTGAGCCAGCTCCATCGGATTCAAATCCTGGCGCTGCACGTTCTCGACCAGCGCGAGCTCGAGGCGTTCGGCCGGATCGACGTCGGCGACGACGGCCGGAATTTCCGCGAGTCCCGCCGCGCGGCTCGCGCGCCAGCGCCGCTCCCCGACGAGCAGCTCGTAACGCTCGCCGGCGCGGCGCACGACGACCGGCTGCAGCACACCGTGGCGCCGGATCGACTCCGAGAGGCGTTCGAGCTCTGCGGCATCGAAGCTGCGG
>CAYTJA010000341.1:0-9676 GCA_964437835.1 uncultured Spirochaetales bacterium | reverse complement strand
GCTCTATGACGTGGGCTTCAACCACTTCTGGCGCGCGGCGGGGCACGAGTCGGGCGGCGACCTGATCTACATCCAGGGGCACTCCTCGCCCGGCATCTACGCGCGCGCGTTCCTCGAAGGGCGCATGAGCGCCGAGCAGCTCGCGAGCTTCCGGCAGGAGGTCGAGACGAACGGCCTCTCGTCCTATCCGCACCCCTGGCTGATGCCCGACTTCTGGCAGTTCCCGACGGTGTCGATGGGACTCACGCCGCTCATGGCCATCTACCAGGCGCGCTTCCTGAAGTACCTGCAGGGCCGCGGCCTCGCCGAGACCGCCGGCCGCAAGGTCTGGGCCTTCATGGGCGACGGCGAGATGGACGAGCCCGAGTCGCTCGGGGCGATCTCGCTCGCGGCGCGCGAGGAGCTCGACAACCTGATCTTCGTGATCAACTGCAACTTGCAGCGCCTCGATGGCCCCGTGCGCGGCAACGGCAAGATCATCCAGGAGCTGGAGGGCGGCTTCCGCGGCGCCGGCTGGAACGTGATCAAGCTGATCTGGGGTGAGGGCTGGGATCCGCTGCTCGCGCGCGATAAGCAGGGCATCCTGCTGCGCCGCATGGAAGAGGCCCTCGACGGCGACTATCAGAACTACAAGGCCAAGGGTGGCGCCTACGTGCGAGAGCATTTCTTCGGGAAGTACCCGGAGCTGCGCCAGCTCGTGGCTCACCTCTCGGACGACGACATCTGGCGCCTGCAGCGCGGCGGGCACGATCAGCAGAAGGTCTACGCGGCCTTTGCCGCAGCCTCGAAGCATGCCGGCCAGCCGACCGTGATCCTCGCGAAGACGGTCAAGGGTTACGGCCTGGGCCCAGCCGGCGAGTCCGTGAACATCTCCCACCAGCTGAAGAAGCCCGGACCCGACGCGCTCAAGGAGTTCCGCGACCGCTATCGCATCCCGATTCCGGACGCTCAGCTCGCCGAGGTTCCCTACTACAAGCCACCCGAGCAGAGCGCCGAGATGCTGTACCTGCGCGAGCGCATGCGCGCGATGGGCGGCTCGCTGCCCGCGCGCAGGGGGCAGGTTCCGGCGCTCGAAATTCCCGGCTTCGAGATCTTCGAGCCGCAGACGACCGGCAGCGGCGAGCGCGAAGTGTCGACGACCATGAGCTTCGTGCGCCTGCTCACCTTCCTCACGCGCGACAAGAACCTCGGCAAGCACGTGGTTCCGATCGTGCCGGACGAGGCGCGCACCTTCGGCATGGAAGGCATGTTCCGTAGGATGGGCATCTACGCCGCGAAGGGCCAGCTCTACGACCCGGTCGATCAGGGCCAGGCGATGCCCTATCGAGAGCAAGTCGACGGGCAGATCCTCGAGGAGGGCATCAGCGAGGCAGGGGCGATGTCGTCGTGGATCGCGGCCGCGACGTCGTATGCGAATCACGGCGTGCCGATGATTCCCTTCTACATCTTCTATTCGATGTTCGGCTTCCAGCGCGTTGGCGACCTCGCCTGGGCCGCCGGCGACTCGCGCGCGCGCGGCTTCCTGCTCGGGGGCACTTCCGGGCGCACGACGCTCGCCGGCGAGGGGCTGCAGCACCAGGATGGCCACAGTCAGCTGCAGGCCGCGCTGATTCCGAACTGTCGCTCCTACGACCCGACCTTCGCCTACGAGCTCGCGGTGATCCTGCACGATGGCCTCGTGCGCATGTACCGCGACCAGGAGAGTGTCTTCTACTACGTGACGCTCCTGAACGAGAACTACGCGCAGCCGCCGATGCCGGCGCAGCCCGGGCTGCGCGAGGCGATCGTGAAGGGCCTCTACCTGTTCCGCGCGGGCGACCCCGCCCAGCCGCTGCGGGTGCAGCTGCTGGGCTCCGGTGCAATTTTGCGCGAGGTGATCGCGGCAGCGGAGCTGCTCGAGCGGGAGTGGGGCGTTGCGGCCGACGTCTGGAGCGCGCCGAGCCTGAACGAGCTGCGCCGCGACGGCCTCGAGGTCGAGCGCTGGAATCGCCTGCATCCCGAGGACCCACCGCGCATGAGCTACGCGCAGCAGTGCCTCGGCGCGCGTCAGGGCCCCGTGATTGCGGCGACGGATTACCTGAAGGCCTTCGCCGATCAGATCCGCGCCTTCGTCCCGCAGCCTTACAGCGTGCTCGGAACCGACGGCTTCGGCCGCAGCGATACACGCGAGCGGCTGCGGCGTTTCTTCGAGGTCGACCGGCACCAGGTCGCGGTCGCAGCGCTCGCAGCGCTCGCGCGCGAGGGCGAGCTGCCCGGGCGCGTCGTGACCGAAGCACTGAAGCGCTACGGCATCGATCCCGACAAGCCGAACCCGGCTTCGGTCTGAGACCGCGGGCATGGGCGCGCTCAGCTATGTTCTGGTTCCCGACATCGGCGATTTCCCGGAAGTCGAGGTGATCGAGGTCCTCGTTGCCGTCGGCGACAAGGTCGATGCGGAGCAAGTCCTCGTCACGCTCGAGAGCGAGAAGGCGACGATGGAGCTGCCGGCCCCCTGGCCCGGTGTGATCCGCGAGCTCTGCGTGCGCGTCGGCTCCCAGGTCGCGGAGGGCAGCCGGCTCTGCGCGATCGAAGTCGAGGAGGGAGTCGGGGTCGAAGCGCCGGCCTCCGCCGCGGCGCCACGCGCGGCCGCGCCGCCTGCGCTGGATGTCTCGCACGACCCGGCCCAGGACCAACCGCTGCCGCCGCCCGAGGCGCCGCTCGCGAGCACCGGTGGCCAGCGCGCGAGCCTGGCGCAAGTCGAGCTCGTGCGCGACGAGCCCGTCGCGGTGCAGCAGGCCGCACCCGCGAAGCTCGCGCACGCGGGGCCGTCGGTGCGCCGCTTCGCGCACGAGCTGGGCGTCGACCTGCGCAGCGTCCTGGGCAGCGGCCGCAAGGGCCGCATCCTCAAACAGGACGTGCAGGGCTATGTCAAGCGGGCGCTGGCAGCGCCGCCGCCGTCCGCCGGATCTCCGGTGGGCGGACTGCAGATCTCCGCTGCGCCGCGCATCGACTTCGCGAAGTTCGGCGAGATCGAGCTCCAGCCCCTGAACCGCATTCGCAAGCTCTCGGCACGCAACCTGCACCGCTCCTGGCTGACGATCCCGCACGTCACCCAGTTCGACGACGCCGACATCACGGACCTCGAAGACTTCCGTCGCAGCCGTCTCGACGAGGCGGCTGCCAAGGGCGTGAAGCTCACGCTCACGGTCTTCCTGCTGAAGGCGCTCGAGGTCGCGCTGCAGGACTTCCCGATGTTCCGCGCCTCGCTCGACGAGAGCGGCGAGAACCTGATCGTGAAGAAGTACATGCATCTCGGGGTCGCGGTCGATACCGAGCACGGTCTGGTGGTGCCGGTGGTCAAGAACGTCGACCAGAAGAGCCTGCTCGTGCTCGCGGCCGAGATCGCGGAGCTCTCGGAGCGCGCGCGCAACCGCAAGCTCAGGCCCGAGGAGCTCTCGGGCGCCTGCATGACGATCTCGAGCCTCGGGGGGATCGGCGGCACCGCATTTACACCGATCGTGAACCATCCCGAGGTCGCGATCCTCGGCGTGTCGCGCTCGCAGATCAGGCCAGTCTGGCGAGACGCTCAGTTCGTGCCGCGGCTCTTGCTCCCGCTCTCGCTCTCCTACGACCACCGCGCGATCGACGGCGCCGACGCCGTGCGTTTCACGACCCGGCTGGTCGCGGTGCTGGCCGACATCCGGAATCTGATCCTGTGACGATCCGCATCGGGAGCACAGCGCTGTGAGTTCACCCCTGCTCGAGGTCTCTGCGTCCGGCGCCGTCGTGGGCCCGGCCGATCTCCAGTGCGACGTGCTCGTGCTCGGCGCGGGCCCGGGCGGCTACACCGCGGCGTTTCGAGCGGCCGACCTCGGCCAGCGCGTCGTGCTCGTCGAGCGCTACCCGATCCTCGGTGGCGTCTGCCTGAACGTCGGCTGCATTCCGTCGAAGGCGCTGCTGCACGTGGCCGAGGTGATGACCGAGGTGCGCGCACTGGCCGCGCACGGCGTCCGCTACGGCGAGCCGGTGCTCGACCTCGAGCGCCTGCGCGCGCGCAAGGACGCGATCGTCAAGCGCCTGACCGATGGGCTCGCGCAGCTGGCAGCGCGCCGCAAGGTCGAGCGGGTGACCGGAGTCGGCCGCTTCGAGTCGCCTCACACGCTGAGTGTCGAGGTCGCCGGCGAGACCGGGCCGCGCCGCATCGCCTTCGAGCGCGCGATCATCGCCGTCGGCTCGCGCAGCATCGCGCTGCCCGGCCTGCCGCAGGATCCGCGCATCCTCGATTCGACCTCTGCACTCGCACTTGAAGACGTGCCGGAACAGCTGCTGATCGTCGGGGGCGGCATCATCGGACTCGAGATGGCCGCGGTGTATTTTGCTCTCGGCTCGAAGATCAGCGTCGTCGAGCTCACCGATCAGCTGATGCCCGGTACCGATCCGGACCTCGTGCGCAGCTTTCGGCGCATCGTCGACCCGCGCTGCGAAAAGATCTGGCTGCGCACGAAGCTGAACGGCATCGATGCGCGTGCGGACGGCTTGCACGTGCACCTCGAGGGGGAGGGCGCGCCGGCCACGGCGCGCTTCGACCGCGTGCTGATTGCGGTCGGCCGGCGTGCGAACGGGGACCGCATCGACGCCGAGAAGGCAGGGCTTGGCGTCGACGCGCGCGGGCAGATCAGCGTGAATCACGAGCAGCGCACGCAGATTCCTCACCTGTTCGCGATCGGCGACGTCACCGCCGGGCCGATGCTCGCTCACAAGGCGATGCACGAGGCGAAGGTCGCGGCCGAGGTCGCGGCCGGGCACAAGTCGGCCTTCGTCGCGCGCGCGATTCCGTCGGTCGCCTACACGGATCCGGAAGTCGCGTGGATGGGCCTCACGGAGACGCAGGCGAAGCTGGAGGGGCGCGAAGTGCGCGTCGCGCGCTTCCCCTGGGCGGCCTCGGGGCGCGCACTGGCTCTGGGACGCGACGAGGGCCTGACGAAGCTGCTCTTCGATCCCGAGACCGGCCGACTGCTCGGTGCGGGCATCGTCGGCCCGCGCGCGGGCGACCTGATCGCCGAGGCGGTGCTCGCGCTCGAGATGGACGCCGAAGCGGGCGACCTCGCGCTCTCGATCCACCCGCACCCGACGCTGTCGGAGACGCTCGCGCTCGCCGCCGAAGTCGCGGAGGGGACCATCACCGACCTCTACGTTCCGAAGCGGCGTTAGGGATCGGCATTTCGATGGCCAAGATCGAAGCGCTGCTCGAGATCATGGCGCGGCTGCGGAGCCGGGGCGGTGGCTGCCCCTGGGATCTCGAGCAGAGCTTCGAGACGCTCGCCCCGTACACGATCGAAGAGGCCTATGAGGTCGACGACGCGATCCGGCGCGGCGATCGCGGTGCGTTGCGCGAAGAGCTCGGCGATCTGCTGCTCCAGGTCGTGTTTCACGCACAGCTCGCGAGCGAGGAGGGCAGCTTCGATTTCGACGCCGTGGTCGAGGCGATCTGCGCAAAGCTCGTACACCGGCATCCGCACGTGTTCGGGGATCAGGCGATCGGCAGCGCCACGGCGCAGCTCGACACCTGGGATCGGCTGAAGCGTGAGGAGCGGGTCGCGCGAGCCGCGGCGCAGGGCACTGCAGCGAGCGCGATGGACGACGTGCCGAGCGCGTTTCCGGCGTTGCTGCGGATCGCGAAGCTGCAGCGCCGCGCCGAACGCGCGGGCTGCGACTGGGAGCGCGCCGCGCCGCTCTGCTCCCGGCTCGAGGCGCTGCTGCCGCAGCTCGGGGAGCCCGAGCTCGGCGATCTGCTGTTCGCGGTCGCGCGCACTGCGACGCGCCGCGGCCTCGAGCCCGAGACGCTCGCGCGCGAATCCGCCGCGCGTTTCGAGCGGTACTTTCGGAGCGCGGAGTCCGAAGCGCGCCGCTCCTGACGAGCTCGAGCGGGGACGGACTTCGGCGCTTCACGGGCGGGTGGCGTGCGAGGGCTCGTCGCGGCGCTCGGCGTGGCCGAAACGTTCGCGCTGCTGACCACGCTGCCCCATCGCCCGCGTATCACTCCCGTGGCGGCCCGGGACGTCCTGCAGGCCAGCGTGCTCTCCCGGTTTCGCGTCGTGTCGCGGAGCGCCCGCGACACCCAGGCCGTGATCGACAGAGTTGCGAAGGCGGGCCGCTCCGGCGGCGTCATTTACGACGCACTCGCGATGCGAGCCGCGACCCGTTTGCTCCGGCGAGCGGCCGGAAGCAACCGTCAGCTGCGCCCGCTTCTGCGCCGCCGAGACGCGCCCGACTCGTGCCTCAACGAACGCCCACAGCTCCCGTTGGTACATGCCGAACGGACCGGGCGCTCAGCTGCGGCCAACAGCGCCTCCGAAGGCCGACGAAGCACCCAAGGTTGATGCCAGAAGGCTATCAATCCTCGATTGAAACAAGCTGTTGGACGTCAGCTGCAGCTAATTGTTAGGCAACGCGAGCCTACGGGGCTTGCGTAAATGTCGGATGCGACATATTCTGGCAGGAATGCTCGGAGACGACAAGCCCCTCGTCTGGCTTGCGGGAGAGATCAAGACGCCTCCCTTCAGCCCAGCGGCCCGGATCGAGGTCGGCTTCTTGCTGCGACGGCTGCAACGGGGTGATGCGTTGGCAATGCCCCATGCCCGACCGATGCCGGTCATTGGAAGCCAGTGTCTCGAGCTGCGGGTTCGAGACGAGCGTCATCAGTGGCGGGTCATCGTGCGCGTGGACCCAGATGCCGTCGTGATTGCAGAGGTATTCGCGAAGCAAACCCGAGCGACTCCTGTCGGAGTAATCGCAGCGAGTCGGCAGCGCCTGAAGCGCTATGACGAGGTCGCGGGCGGATAGGAGGGATGTCATGAAGAAGAGCAAGCGGATCCGGCTAGAAGCGGCCGGGTGGCGCGTTGGTACGACAGCCGAATTTCTTGGGCTTTCCCAAGAGGAAGCGGCCTTTGTGGAGCTGAAGCTGTCGCTCGCGGAAGGGGTGCGAAAGCGGCGGCAGGCGAAGCGATGGAGCCAGATCGAGCTCGCGCGGAAGATTGGCTCGAGCCAGTCGCGGGTTGCGAAGATGGAGTCGGCCGATCGAAGCGTGTCGATAGACCTCCTCGTGCGGACTCTCCTGGCGCTGGGGGCGAACCGCTCCGAGGTTGCTCGCGTGATTTCGAAGCGCTCGCGCCGCGCGGCTTAACGTATTCGCGCTTCAGCTGCGAGCCGGAGGCTGACCGGCCCTCCGAAGCCGCCGTGCTTCATTGCGCACAGGCTGACACCTCGAACACGGCACGCTCCGGCTCGTCAGCTGCAAGCGCTGGTTGGGCGGCGCAGAGCAATCAGCTCACAGGAAAGTAGACCTGGACGCACGTATCGAAGAAGCGGCGCCGGGATGCTGGAATGAAAAGATTGCGCTGAGTTACGCCCTCGCGGACAGTAAACGGATGAGTCTCTGCAGGCTGGACCACGCGGGTTTCATCGTTAACCCTAACGCGACACGTAGCCGTGATCTGAAGCACAGAGCCGAGATCTCGATCGGGAATCGCAACGGAGAAGTAGCCACTGCTGTCAGTTCGCACCGGCCGCGCAACTCCGCTTCCGAGCGAGCCATCGCGGGAGATCAAAATCTCTGCAGACCGAAGCGGAACACCCGTGTGCTGATTATAGACGTAGCCTTCGAGCGTCGCAGACTGCGCGTGCGCTTGAATAGCCGCGCCGGCTAGAAACAAAGTGGCGATCGCTAACAACTTCATCGTGGACCTCCGGGCTGCGAATCGTGCCGCCTAACGGATCGATGCTCAGCTGCGCAGCCCAGCGCTACCTGACTCACGCTGAGGCACTGACGTTGGCCGCCAGACGGTATCACGCCACGATTGGAGCAGGCTGGGCTGTGTCAGCTGCAGCATCTTGTTGGGCAGCCCCGGCAACAGTCCCCTCTGCCTTCCCGCGGCCTCCGTAAGACACCTTCGCCGGAGTGCAATCGCGAAACTTCAGAATCCAGGGGTGATTGCCTTTGCCTCGCTTTCGAACCGCGAACTGGAAATCAGCGAGCGTTTCCGGTTTGCGTCCAGCGCTGCTCGGCCACTTCTGTAGGGCGTCCAGTATCACGCGTAGCGGAACGTCCTGAAGCTCGAAGACCGCCATCTCATCATCGTCCGCGAAGAGCTGTTTAGCAGGCGGCTCCGTCGGCTCGGGAGGTTCGCCTTCCGCGTTGACTTCCTGCACTGATTCGGTCGGGGGGTGAGCGTAGTACTTGGTCGCTGATTCGGCTGCGGAGCTGCCTTCAGCGACCAGCGAGCCGAGTCCGACGCGAACGAGTCGAACTCCGTTGAGGGCGTACACGAGGAGCGCGGTCCCACCGAGCAGGCAGGCGGTAGCGATGGTTGCGAGATCAGCGACGCTGCGAGTTGACTTGATGATCGCGCCGTGAGCGTCTTTCTCGAACGCCGTAGGGAATTGGCAGATGATCGCGAGGACAGCCAAGCCGATGAGCGCAAGGCCGAAGCACGCTGCTGTCCATCGGGGCAAGCTGCCGAGTCGCCATGTCTCGGAGACTGCGGCGGTGCGGGGATCACCTCTGGACATCGCCGGATCCTCCGTTCAGTCTCGGTGGGGGCACGAGCACGTCTCCGCAATCTTGGAGCTGCTCAACGGCGAGAGGATCAGCTGTCGGCCGTCCGTGAGCCATCGGAGTATCGATCGGCGGCCGGCCGCGGCGCAAGCGCGCAACAGGCCGCCCGCCGGCCCCGATGGTCGCGCCACCCAGACGTGGAAGGACCGTATCCTTCGGTTGGCCAGGGCTCCTACCTCGGCACCGCGCTTGCCGCCCACCGCCGCCGGAGAACAAGTATGGCGAGCCCACCAAGTATTAGGCTGCCGGTGCCTGGTTCTGGCACAGGGGCGCCAAATCTCAGGTCATCCATCCCGACCCCGCAACACGGCACCGTCTTCAACACCACCCTCGAAATTCCACCCGAGTCCTCTAGTCCGAAAAAGAATGGATAGTTGGAGTTGCTTCCGCCGGTTACAGAGAGCGTTCCAACGAGCCCCGAGGCACCGAAAAACCGTGCGCTCTGTCCAACGTCAGGATCAGTAACGAAGAAGCCGACCTGTGTCGGAAGAGGGTCGAGGAACGAAACGACGATGCTGCAGGGATCGCACCAAAAGAGATTGCCGTTAGGATCTACGACAGTGCCGACGATCTTGTTCGGTAGGCTCGATGTGGAAGTAGTCGGCACAGCGACCGACACTCGCACGAACGGCGCGCCGACCAGCGGCGGAGACAGCCCATCGTGGCTCTCGCTTCCGAAGATGACCCCGAGTGCTGCGAACTCGGTCGACAAGAATGTCTCGTGCGCGAACTCGTCAAACCCGAGTACGGTGCTGCCCGGAGCGAAATCGAGAGGGCCAATCGGACCGGCAAGCGCGGTAACTGGAATTGCTATGGAAAGCAGCAACATGGGAATCATGCGCATGAACCCCCCTTCTACGAGCGTCAAGTAGGTCGCCTGAGTGCAGGCTGACCCGGTGTCGGGGGGGACGCAGGGGTCAATAGCAGAGTCGCTCTGGGTCTGCCCAACGAATAGCCGCTAAGCTGCGACCGCGCGTGATGCTACCACGACCCGACCAGGCGCAGGCAGCCCGCGAGGCGGAGGACCGCGGCCGCCAGCTTCAGCGGCGGGTTGAACAACCGCCCTCGATGGGGAAATTAGGG
>CAYTJA010000340.1:0-2462 GCA_964437835.1 uncultured Spirochaetales bacterium | reverse complement strand
GAGCTTCGCCGAGGCGCTGCGCTATTGGCGCATGATGCGCAGGCGAGCGGCGCTCGGTCTGGCGGAGCCTGTCGTCGTGAACCGCTTCCTGCTCTGGTCCGTCTGGACCGGCGGGCTCACGCTGTGCTTCGGCTTCGTGCTGCTGATGCGCGTCGCAGGACGCGTCTTCGGGCTCGGCGCCGAGCTGACGCCGACGGTGTTCCCGATGATCCGCCTGGTCCTCGGCACCGCGATCTTCGCGGCCGCCGGCGCGATCTGGCTCTGCTTCTTCCCGCCGCGCTGGTATCGCGCGTGGGTGATGCGGAGCGCGACCGCCTCGGCGTGACGCACGCTGACTTGGCCGACGAGTTCGTGCGCCGCGCGTGAGTCGCGATGCGTCCGTGACGGGCGCGAGCGATCAGCAGCTCCGTGCCGCTGTGGACAGCGGGCATGTGCGCGCGGGAGACGCGGAGTCGGCGGTCTCGAAGGCGGGACCGCGGCGCGACATGAGATCGATGTCGCGTGCTGCGCTCGCCGCAACCGCGAAGACACCGAGAATCACGAGCGCCCAGCCGGCTCTCTCCAGAAGTTGGGACACGGGGTCCTCCCTTGGCTGGCGGTTCGATGCCGGGAACGGGCGGGAGGTATCCAACAGAGCGAAGCGGCGGCGACACGCCGCGGGGCGACAGCCAGCGGATCGCACGCGTGACCGCTTCGCCGTGGGCCCTCCTGGATCCGAAACGGGAGCAAGGAAGAAAAGGCCTAACAAAATCTAGTAGTTACAAACGTGAAAAGGGCTTGGCGACAAGTGGGCGGTCGGTCCTCGACGACCCGAACGATCTGCAGGCCCTCTGCCTGGCATCGCTCGATCGCGGTCCGTGCAGATTTCCCACTGGTGACGACATCCTCGACGACCGCGACAACGTCACCCAGAGCGATCGGGTCGGCGCCGCTCGTCATGCCGCCGACCGCCTGCGGTCGGGTTCCAGCGGGCTGGATCTCTCGGATGAATGCCCGCGCGATCGGCGGAATCGCCGCGGCGAAGCACGTCGTGAGCCGGCAATCGAAGTAGTGCTGGCTGATCCGCCCCGAGGCGAGGACGAACTCGCCCTCTTGGTAGGAGCGCTCGGCAATGAGGTGCGCCAGATCGAGGTTCGCAGTGTCGATGCGCCTCGCTCCTTACCACGCGAACAGCGCCTTGGACAAAACCAGCTCCGATGCCTGGGCTAGCTGGCCCGAGAGGAATCGGCGACCGTAGCCGCGTCGCCGTGACCGGAACTGTCACACGCAGCGCCGATTTTCCGGATGGGCGGCTGCGGGTAGGAGGCGAAACACGGTGGAGAGCCGAAGCACCTCGGACTACGGGATCGCCCCGCGATATTCCATCGCGGAGGCAGCGCGGATCATGAGGGTCAAGGCCGTGACCCTGCGCACGTGGTGCGTCGGCTGGAAGGAAAGCAAGGGGCGGCGCGGCCAGGCGCCTGTGATCACACCAGATGGTGACCAGATCGAGGGGACCTACCTCTCGTTCTTCAACCTGATCGAGGGTGGCTTTCTAAATGCCTACCGAGAGACCGGCGCACCGATGCAACGCGTTCGATCGGCCCTCGACTTCTGCCGGTCGCGCCTCGATATCCGGCGCCCCCTCTTGACAGAACAGTTCCGAATCGACGGCCGCGATCTGGTGTTGCAACACGATCGAGGCCTTCTCAATGCAAGCGCGAGCGGGCAGTACATCTGGCCAGAGCTCGTCGAGCGCTGGCTTCGAGAAATCGACTACGACGGCCTCGGCCCGATTCAGGTTTGGATCGCTGGCCGCGACAAGTCGATCCTGGTGAACCCGCGGATTGGATTCGGCCTCCCGATCCTTGCGAGCTGCGGCGTCCGAACTGAAGAGGTCGTGTCTCGCTTCCACGCGGGCGAAGAGTTGCGCGCGATCGCAGAGGACCTCGGCGCGAAGGAGGACGAGGTCCTCGAGGCGATTCGTTGGGAGACGACGCCCCTCGCAGCATGAAGCTCTACTTTGATCGCTCGATCGGGAAGGCCGTGCCACTTGCCTTGCGAGCGATCGCGGTCGAAGTGGCGTTCGACGCCGAGCGCTATCCACACCTACCTGGGCAACCGCCTACTGCTGACGACGTGTGGATCGAAGAGGCCGGCCGCCTCGGCGAAATCATCGTCTACAAGGACAAGCGGATCCGATACCGGCCGGAGGAACGGGCGGCGTTCGTCCGCGCTGGAGCGCGGATGTTTCTTCTCGGAGGCAACTTGAGCCGGTTCGACATGCTTCGCCTCTTGATGGTCGCTTGGCCTGAGATGGCGCGACTCGCCGCCTCTGAGGCCCCGCCGTTCATCTATCGCCTTGGAGCGCGAGGAGATCTGTCGCGAGTATTCCCGCCGCCAAGCGCGGCTACCTGATACGCCATGCGGTTCGTTGCAGACGGCCCAGACATGCCTTACGCGTGGGCCCTCCTGGATTCGAA
>CAYTJA010000339.1:0-4706 GCA_964437835.1 uncultured Spirochaetales bacterium | reverse complement strand
ACAACATCGCGAAGCAGCACTCGGGCTATTCGGTGTTCGGAGGGGTGGGCGAGCGCACGCGCGAGGGCAACGACCTCTGGCACGAAATGATGGACGCCAAGCTCTCCGACGGCACCACGGTGCTCGACAAGGCGGCGCTCGTCTACGGCCAGATGAACGAGCCGCCCGGCGCGCGCGCGCGCGTCGGGCTCTCGGCGCTGACCGCGGCCGAGTACTTCCGCGACGAAGAGGGCAAGGACGTGTTGCTCTTCATCGACAACATCTTCCGCTTCACGCAGGCGGGCTCCGAGGTGTCGGCGCTGCTCGGCCGGATCCCCTCGGCCGTGGGCTACCAGCCGACGCTCGCGACGGAAATGGGAGAGCTGCAGGAGCGCATCACGTCGACCAAGAAGGGCTCGATCACCTCGGTGCAGGCGATCTACGTGCCGGCCGACGACCTGACCGACCCCGCGCCGGCGACGGCCTTCACGCACCTCGACGCGACGACCGTGCTCTCGCGCGCGATCGCCGAGCTCGGGATCTACCCGGCCGTCGATCCGCTCGACTCGACCAGCCGCATCCTGGATCCGCAGGTCGTCGGCGAGGAGCACTACCAGATCGCGCGCGGCGTGCAGCTGCAGCTGCAGAAGTACAAGGACCTGCAGGACATCATCGCGATCCTCGGCATGGACGAGCTCTCGGAGGAAGACAAGCTGACGGTCGCGCGCGCGCGCAAGCTGCAGCGCTTCCTGTCGCAGCCCTTCCACGTCGCGGAGCAGTTCACGGGCACACCCGGCGTCTACGTGCGCCTCGAAGACACCATCCGCGGCTTCAAGGAGATCCTCGACGGCAAGCACGACGAGCTGCCCGAGCAGGCTTTCTACATGGTCGGCACGATCGAAGAAGCCATCGAAAAGGCGCGCAAACTCAGCTAGTTGACTTCCGAGGACCACACGATGCCGCTGCAGCTATCGATCCTGACGCCCCAGGGAACCGTGTTCGAGGGGCCGGTGGACAGCGTGCTGGTGCCGGGCTCCGAAGGGGACTTCGGCGTGCTGCCCGAGCACGAGCGCTTCCTGACGCCGATCCGCATCGGCGAGCTGGTGATCCAGGCCGGCGGACGCAGCCGCTACGCGGCCGTTGCCGAGGGCTTCGCCGACGTCTCGGGCCAGGCTGTGGCCGTGCTCGCAGAGGCCTGTGAGCTCTCCGACCGCATCGATGCCGCGCGCGCCGAGCTCGCGCGCCAGCGCGCCGAGCAGGCCCTCGCGGTGCTGCCGCGCGACGCCGAGCCCTCGCGCGCGAGAGAGTGCGAGGCCGCCCTCGCGCGCGCGCGAAATCGCCTGGCGGTGAGGCAGCGCGGCAGCACATAGCTGCTGCGAAATCCGCGCTTCTGGCTGCAGATGACCGGGGTCATCACTGGAATTGGGGTTGATCGGGTGTCTTTCCCGGCATAGATGTGGGTGACGACAACCGGCGCGGTCGGGGCGTAGCATCGATCCGGGAGAATGAGCCGCTGGTTGACGCGCGGCAGTCCCGCAGGTATTGTCGCGATCCGCTTGATTTCGCAGGGCTTTGTGCCGAAGCGTGAGACTGAACGGAACCACCGAGGAGATAGCAGCGTGCGGAAATCCTCTCTCGTCTGTCTGATCGCAGGCTTCTTCCTGTTGTTCGGGGCCTTCAGCGCCTCGGCTTCTACCGTGAACTTGATCTGGACCACTTCTAGCGATCCGAGTGCGACCGGGCTCGGGACGAATGCAGTCAGCGTGTCGTCCGGGGGAGGAGTGAGTCTCACGCTCGACCTCGTCATCGGTGTCGATGCGGCGGGCCTCGGGGCGTTTGGAGCCGATTTCGAGTTCGACGTCGGATCGGAGTTCGACAACGAGCTCAATCTCTCTTCGTCTCAGGAGCTGTCCTGGGGGAATGCCAAGGCGACCCGAACGCTGAAGCCGCTGGCGCCTGGCCTTGGCAAAGACGAAAACGGCCTCACGACGAGCCTCGAGAGCGGCACCGGCGGTCCCGAGGGCCAGCTCTTCGGTTTCGATCTCTTCTCGCTCGGAACGGGCGCCTCGAACCTAACGCTGGCCTTCGCGCGCATGGTCTTCGTCACGACGGCGAACGTCCAGACCGACGGTCTCGACCTGTTCGCGACGCTCGAGCGCGATCCGTTCGGAACGGCGTTCTACAACAACTCTAACGGGCAGATCCCCATCGATATTGCAGCTATCGCCGCCTCGGTGAATTTGCTGCCCGAGCCGCAGAGCGTTGCGATGCTCGTGCTGGCAGTCGGCATGCTCACGGCCGCGGGCTGGCGGCGCAGCTAGTCGATCACCGAACGCGCCTCTCTTCGCGAGGCGCTAGAAAACACGACGCCCCGGAGCGCAGCGCGCTCCGGGGCGTCTCGTTTTGGAGCGGCCTCGAAACTAGCTTTTCACACGGGCCGCCTTGAGCTTGGCCTTGCCATCCTCGATCACGACGCGGAAGCGCAGCTCGCCCGGCCCGAGCTTTGCGCGCAGCTGGGCTTCCTGCTGGCGCAGCATCTGGTCGAAGCGCTCGGGGCTCAGACCCTTCAGCTCCTGCCCGCACTGCTGCCGCGCGGCGACGAAGGCCGCGTAGAGCGACTCGCCGGCCACGGCGGGAGTCGGACTCGGCGCCGCGCTCGCAGCGGCGCTGGCCGGCGCGGGCTCGCCCCCGCGCTCGCGCTGATGCAGGTCGGCCCGGAAGCGGTGCGGCGAGTACGCGCCCTGCTCGATCTTGCGCAGCACCTCCTCCCACTGCCGCTTGTGTGCCTGGTAGCGCGCGCACAGGCTGCTGAACTTGAAGCGCAGCGACGTGTTCTGGATCGCCGTGTTCGAGTAATACGCGACGAGCTTCTGCACCTCCTGGCGCAGCTGCACGGGCTCACGCGGCCGCGATCCGAGGAAATACTGCTCGTAGGCGAGCTTCAGCGACCCGAGCTTGTGGTCGAGCAGCTCGAGGTCTTCCCCGATCTTCGCGGTCTTGTCCGCGGCCTTGTTCGACGCGGCAGCCGGCACCCTGGCCCTCTCCGATGCGGGACGCACGCATCCCGTCCGAACTGAATCGGTGAGCCCCCCCGCGCGGCTTGAGCGTTCGCAAGCGGCCTCGCCCCGCGCCGCGAGCCGGAGCCGACCGAAGGCCATCCGCAAGGGGCCCTGCCCCGCGCAGTGAGCCGGAGGCGAACGAAGACCAGCGAACCTGGCTTTGCCCCGCGCAGTGAGCCGAAGGCGAACGAAGTCAATCAACCCGGCCAAAGCAGGCGCTCGAGGTCGATCCATCCTTCAGGGGCGGCCGCGCCGTCCGGGAGCGCCGGCAGCTCTCCGAGCAGCGCGGCGCCCAGGCCGCGCCGGAGCTCGGCGAGGTTCAGCCGCGTGCCCTCGTCGCGCATCTCCTGCGCGTGGCTGATCACGACGCCGCGGACTGGCAGGCCCCGCGCGACGGCTGCCTCCAGCGTGAGCAGCGTGTGATTGAGCGTGCCGAGCGCCGAGCGCGCGACGAGCAGCAGCGGCAGCCCGAGCTGGCGCGCGAGGTCCGCCATCGAGAGCTCGCGGGTTACGGGAACCAGCAGCCCTCCGGCGCCCTCCGCGAGCACGCAGTCGTGGCGCGCGCAGAGCCCGCGATAGGCGCGAAAGATGCGCTCGAGATCGATCGCGCGGCCCGCGTGGCGCGCCGCCACCGCAGGCGCGGCCGGCAGCGCCAGCGACTCTGGGCAGATCTCCTCGAGAGGGTCGCTGCAGCCCGCGGCGGCGCGCAGCGCGAGGGCGTCGAGGGGGCCCGCGGCTCCGACGCCGGTCTCGATCGGCTTCATCACGCCGACGTCCAGCCCGCGGCCGCGCAGGCTCGACGCGAGTGCGCAGGCCACGCGCGTCTTTCCGACTCCGGTATCCGTTCCGGTCACGAAGACACCGCGGAACGCGGTGTTCACGGCGCGCGCAGCTCGCTGCCGGGAGCGGCTCCGCGCAGTCGCGGCTGCAGCAGCTCGACCAGGCACGCGATCAGCGCGTCGACATCCTGCTCGCTGTGCCCCGCCATCGGCGTGATGCGCAGCCGCGCGCTGCCGCGCGGCACCGAGGGATGCCGGATGCCCTGCGCGTAGAAGCCGCGCGCGAGCAGCGCTTCTGTGAGCGCCATCGTCTCGGCGTTCTCTCCGATCTGGACCGGCACGATGTGGGTCGCGCTCGGCGCGGTCGAGATCCCCTCGGCGGCGAGCCCCTCGCGCAGCCGGCGCGCCAGCTGCTGGAGCTTCTCGCGCCGCCACGGCTCGCGATCGATCAAGACCAGCGCCGCGCGCGCGGCCTCGACCTGCGGCGGTGAGAGTGCACAGCTGAAGATGAAGCTGCGCGCAGTATTCACGAGCAGCTCGCGCAGCGCGCGGCTGCCGGCGACGAAGGCGCCGAAGGAGCCGAGCGACTTGCCGAGCGTTCCGACCAGCACGTCGACCTGCCCGAGCACCTCAGCGAGCTCCGCGGAGCCGCGCCCGCGCGCGCCGAGCGTGCCGGTGCCGTGGGCGTCGTCGAGCAGCACGATCGCGCCGAAGCGATGCGCGAGCGGCACCAGCTCTGCGAGTGGCGCGAGGTCGCCGTCCATGCTGTAGACCCCGTCGACAGTCACCAGCGTGCGCCGCGCCTCGCTCGCGGCCTCGTGCAGGCAGCACTCGAGCGCGTCGAGATCCGCGTGGCGGAACACCCGGACCTCCGCGCGCGAGAGTCGAC
>CAYTJA010000338.1:0-8637 GCA_964437835.1 uncultured Spirochaetales bacterium | reverse complement strand
GCAGCGGCAATCTGACTCATTGGCGTCGGCTTCGACTCTCGGGGTGGTGTAGACGGGCACTCCGCAACGTAGCAGCAGCTTTCCTCTCGGGGCCCATTCGTGGCCGGGCGTTGCGCTGCTGACCGCCGGGCGCGCCCTCCGGTAGAGTGCCCGCGTGCCGCCGGAGCGCGCCGCCGCCTCGAGCCTGCTCTCCCGCCTGTGGGACGACTACGTCGCGATCACGCCCCAGGCCGCCCGCATCCACGAGCTGCTCCGCGCGCGCGGTGAGCAGTTCCGCAACGATCACATCGCGCTGCGCAGCTACGACTGCGCGCCGATCGGGCTCGCCGTGCTGGCGGAGCCCTTCCTTGCCCTGGATTGGCGCGCGGCCGGCGAATACCGCTTCGAGGAGAAGCGCCTGTTCGCGCGCGGCTTCGTGCACGAGGACGCAGAGCTGCCGCGCGTGTTCATCTCCGAGCTGTGCACACGCGAATGCTCTGACGGGCTTCGCCGCCGCGTCGAAGAGATCGCGGCACAGGTCGATCCCAGCGGCGGCGGCGCAGCGCTGCTCGCGCGCGTGCCGAGCTGGCCGCCGGTGGCGATCGAGGTCTACGACGAGCTGCTTCGCGAATCTGAATACGCGGCCTGGGTCGCGGCCTTCGGAATTCGCGCGAACCACTTCACCGTGCACATGAACGACCTGCAGAGCTTCGCGAACCTGGCCGAGCTGAATCGCTTCCTCGAGGCGCAGGGCTTCCTGCTGAATGGCAGCGACAGCAAGATCCAGGGCGGCCCCGAGCTGCTGCTCGAGCAGAGCTCGACGCTCGCCTCGCGCATTCGCTGGCGCTTTGCGGGTGACGTCTCGCGCGAGATCCCGAGCTGCTACTACGAGTTCGCGAAGCGCTATGCGGACCCCGCGACGGGCCAGCTCTACCAGGGCTTCGTCGCCGCGAGCGCCGACCGCATCTTCGAGTCGACGAACGTCCGGCGCGCATGAGCGCGGGCGGAACGCGAGGCAGAGCCTCGCGCGGGGCGGATGGCGCTGCGGCGGGAATCCTGCTGGTGTGTCTGGTCGCGGCAGTCTACGCGCCGAGCCTTTGGCTCGGTTTCGCCTATGACGACGACACGCTGATCCTCGAGCGCCGCATGCCGGCGTCTCTGGCCGACGTCGCGCGCAGTCTCTCCGAATCGCACTGGCCCGAGCAGGAGCTGCCCTACTACCGCCCGCTGCCGGGCACCCTGCTCGCGCTGCAGCGCTATCTGCACGGCGACGTCCCGCTCCCCTTCCACGCGCTCAACGTCGCGCTGATCTGCGCGGCGGTGCTGGGTGGGCGGGCGTTCCTGCGCGGCCGCGCCGTCGCCGTGGGGCCCGAGGTGGCCTGGCTCGGGGCGGCGCTCTTCGCGGTACACCCGGTCGCGGCCTCGGTCGTGCATCCGATCTCGGGCCGCGAGGCGCTGCTCGCCGGCCTGTTCGCGATCGCGGCACTCGAACTCCATCTGCGCGCGCGCGGACCCGCGGCGCGCGCGGCTGCGACGCTGTTCTTCGCCGCCGCGCTCTTCACGCGCGAGCACGCGATCGCCGTGCCGCTGCTCGTAGCACTCGCCGACGGGTTGCGGCTCTCGGCCCAGCCGCCGCGGCGCGCGCTCGATTGGCTCGCGCGCCAGGCGCCACTCGCAGCCGTGATCGCGCTCTACCTGCTGCTGCGCAGCGCGGCGCTCGCGTCCGCCCATCCCGAGCCCTGGCTTCCGCCGCGCTTCGCGTGGCTCCCGCTCGCGTCGCCGCTGTTTGCGCTGCGCGCGAGCCTCGCACCGGGCGTGGCACTCGCCTACGAGCCGCGTCCGGAGCTGTGGCTCGCGAGCGGGCGCACGCTCGCCGCCGCGCTGGGCGCCCTGCTCTTGCTCGCGGCGGCCGTCGCGGCCGCGCGCCGGGATTCTTCCGCACGCGCCCGCCTCGCTTTCCTGCTCGGATTCTTCGCGCTGGCGCTCCTGCCCAGCGCAAACTTCGTGCACCAGGAGACCGAATTCGCCGAGCGCTTCGTGTTCCTGCCCTGGCTTGCGCTCGTCGGAATGGTCGCGATCTGCGCGCAGACGCTCGCGGGCGCGCCGCAACGCAGGCGCGCGGTCGTCGCCGCCCTGGCTGTGGCTGCGATCGCAGCCTGTGCCGCGATCAGCGTCTATCAGGCCCGCTATTTTCGCGACCAGGAGAGCTTCCTGCTGCGCTGGGTCGAGAGCGATCCGGGCTATGCGAAGGCGCACTACTCGCTCGGCCAGCACTGGCTGGAGCAGGGCCGCAGCGACGCTGCGCGCGCCTGCTTCGAGCGCGCGCTCGCGCTCGAAGCAAACTATCCCGCGGCGCACAACAACCTCGGCGCGCTCGCGTATCAGCGCGGAGAGCTCGCGGCCGCACAGGCGCACTGGGAGCAGGCGCTGCGCTGGGATCCGAACTTCGCCTACGCGCTGAACAACCTGGCGGCGCTGCGCGTCGGCAGCGGGGATCTCGACGGCGCCGCCGAGCTGTATCGGCGCTCGCTCGCGTTCCGGCCTGCGGACGCGCGCGTGCACCGCATCCTCGGCAGCCTCGAGCTCGCGCGCGGCCGCGCGGAAGTCGCGCGCGAGCAGCTCGAGCGCGCGCTCGAGCTCGACCCGGAGGTCGAGCTCGGCCACAGCGAGCTCGAGCGCGCGCGTCGCGTGCTCGAGCAGGCGGAAGCGCCGCACGAGATTCCGGGCGAAAAGGCGTCCGCGCCGGAATAGGAAAGGCGTCCGCGCCGGAATAGGGAACGCGCCCGCGTCGGAATAGCGAGCGGGGTGTCGGAGTGCGGCGGGGCGGGTTCCGCTCAGACCGGATGAGCGCGCGCGACGCGCAGATCGAGCTCGACGCCGAAGCCGGGCGCAGTCGGCACTGCGAGCTGGCCCTGCGAGAAGAGCTCGGGCGGCGATGTCAGCTCAGATCGCCACGGGACCTCGCCCCACTGCAGCTCGAGCACGGCGAAGTTCGGCAGCGCGGCGCAAACCTGGGCGGAAGCCGCCGTCGAAACCGGACCGCTCGGATTGTGCGGCGCGACCGCGACGCCCTCGAGCTCGGCCAGCGCCGCGATGTGGAGCAGTTCCCGGATTCCGCCGCAGTGCTTCAGGTCAGGCATGATCACGTCGACGGCGCGCTCGCGGCAGAGCGGCGCGAAGCCCTCGGTTCCGAAGAGCAGCTCGCCTCCGGCCATGGATTGGCGGATCGCATGCTTGATCTCGAGCGTCTGCTGCGTGAGCTCCGGCGCCACCGGCTCCTCGTACCAGCGCAGCCGCTGCGGCTCGAGGCGCCGCGCCACCGCGATTCCGAGCGGGACGTCGAAGAGGCTGTGAGCGTCGACCATCAGGTCGACCTCGCTGCCGATGGCCTCGCGCACGGCGGCGACGCAGGCGATCCCGACCTCGAGCGGCGGCGCGCTCGCGGGATCCGAGAAGGTCCCGCGGTCGAAGCCGTCGAAGGGCGCGAGCTTGAGCGCGCGGAAGCCCTCCGCGACGGCCCGGCGCGCGCTCGCGGCGAAGCCCTCGGGCGTGCGCGGTTGCGTCGCGCGGTTGAGGTTGGCGTAGATCGGGAGGCGCTCGCGCAATGGAGCGCCGAGCAGATTCACCACCGGCTGCTCGAGCAGCCGGCCCGAGAGGTCCCAGAGCGCCTGCTCGATCGCGCTGAACGCGGTCGCCGCGACGAGGCCTCCCGCGGCAGCGCGCGCGCGGCCCAACTGCCGGAAGCGCGCGATCTCGAGCGGCGAGTGGCCGCTCGCAAGGGCCGCGAAGTCGCGCAGCGCGGCCTGCATCTGCCGCGCCTGCTCGGCCGTCGTGTTCAGATAGCCGAAGGCGTCGGAGGCCTCGCCGAGGCCGACGAGGCCCGCGTCCGTGTGCAGGCGCACGAAGAGCCAGACCGTCCGCTGCGTCGCGCGCACCGGAATCAGCTCGACGTCGGTCACGCGGGTCCTGGGTGCGGAGCCGCGCGCGTCGCGCAGCGCGCCGAGGCCTGTGCAGGCGGACAGCCCGAGCGCGGCTCCTCCGCAGAGGAGCGCGCGGCGCGAGAGCTGCATCTACCAGAACCGGGTCAGGATCTGCGATTCCGGGATGCGATGCGCGATCTGCGCGTGGATCTGCGGCAGCAGCGACCAGTGGATTCCCGGCCGCATGTGATGAGCGGTGTGCAGGCCGAGGTTGCCCGAGAGCCAGTTGTAGATGCGGTTGTCGCGGTTGACGCTGGCGTGGAGGTGGTCCGCCGTGTCACAGCCGGCGTGGTGCTCGTAGGTCGCCCAGATCGTGTGGGTCAGCGTCAGGAAGGCCGGAACCAGGAAGACCAGCAGGGTGTTCAGCGGGTTCAGCCAGAGCCCGAGGCCCAGCAGAGCGTAGAGCGGCAGCTTCATCAGCAGCAGGCTGCGCAGGGCTTTCGGATGTCTCAGCCCGACCTGGTAGATGTCACTCTGGTGCCGCAGCAGCAGGTCGAGGGTGTACTCGATGCGGCCCATCTTCTTGCCGTCGACCCTCGTCCAGGTGGATTCGTCTGGCTGCAGGTGCGGCCGCTGATGCAGGTAGTTGCGGTGATGGCCGAGATTGTGATGCAGCACCCACGCAAAAGGGGCCACGCCGGTCTGCAGCGCCAACAGCAGGTCGTAGCCGCGATTCAAGAGCGCCGAGCGGAAGGTGTTCAGATGCTGATGGTGGTGGTTGATCGGGGCGACGAAGAAGCTGAGCACTGCGAGCGGAAGGATCGACGCGAGCGCGATCCAGGACGTCGCGAAGTACCAGAGCGCTCCGTGCAGGCCGAACATCAGCAGCACGAAGGCGACCGGGCCCCGGTCTGCCTTGTACTTCAAGATCGATCCCCGGCTCGAATCGCGAATTTCGACACGAGCGCTGGAGATGGCTTCGGCGCCTGAGGTCATGGGCTGTGGTCGGCCTCGAAACAACCCGCCGGAATCGGCAGCGGGCGGAGTCTATCGCCTGTTTCGGCCAACCCCTGCGCCGCGATTGTAAAAGCTTGGTGAACCCTGCCCCCGCCAGCGTGCCGGCGATGCTCGCGGGCGTAGAGCGCGCTCCGCGCCTGCGCAGGCGCGCCGGCGTCGCTCTGCCCGGCCGCGAAGGTGGGTCCGGGCTCTGCGTCGACTGTCCCTCCCGAAGGCGCGAAGGCCTCCCGATGGCCGTCCATGCCGGCGCTCGAGCGCGAGCTTTCGCCGGGGGCGCACTGCTCGGCTCAGCCTCGGCCTGCGAGCGGCTTCGCGGCGCCAGGTCGCGCTCACGCCATGGCTCTGGGGCATCAACGGCGCCACTTCCGTGTGCGGCTCGCTGCTCGCGATGGTGATCGCGCTGGCGGCGGAGATCTCGGCCGCCTAATGGGCGGGAGCAGCGTGTGATGTAGCGGCGTTCGCGAGCCTGGTAGCGGCCAACCGAGCCGAGAGGCAGGAGACGACGTGACGCGGAGCCACGCGTCAGATCGGAGAGCCGGCTGCGCGTTCCGCTAGCTGCCGTAGCCCAGAGACTCGAGACGCTGGAACAGCCGCGGGTCGATCTCGGCGGAGCGTGCCGGCGCGGCCTCCGCGTCGAGCCTTTCGAAGGAGAGCAGCGCGGAGTAGAGCTCTTGAAAGCGCCACTGATTCGCGTCCAGCGGTTGAGTTTCGCCCGGGTCTCGCGCGAGATCGTAGGCACGGGCGCTGCGAGTGTTCGAGTTCCCGATCTCGAGCACGACCTTCTTCTCGCCCTGGATCGCTGCCTTGCGCTCCGCGCCATAGAGGATCCGTTCCGAGAACAGGATCCGAGGGCTGACGGGATTTGCAGGCTCGCCGAGCAGTGGCGTCCCGCGGAAGTGGGCCGGCACCGGGGCGCCCGCCAGGCGCACGATCGTCGGCGCGACGTCGATCAGGGAGACGGCCTCGTCGCGCAGCTCGCCCGCGCTCTCGCCCGCAGGAGCTTTGACGATCAGCGGTACGTGCAGCACTTCGTTGAACAAGGTGTGGCCGTGGCCGTAGGGTCCTGAAGCTCGTTGTTCTGCGAGCTCCTCTCCGTGATCCGCGGTGAGCACGATCAGCATGTCGTCATAGAGTCCCATTGCCTCGAGCTGCTGCAACAGCGCCCCGATGTGCCGATCGGCGTAGGCCACTTCCTCGCGATAGTCGTGCGCATCGATGCTCGAGCCAGAAGCGTCTCCGTCGATTACCGCGTGCTCGGAGCTCGAACGGTGCGGCATGTGGGGATCCATGTAGTGTGCGAGCACGAAGAAGGGTTGCCCGGAGCTTGCGCCGCGACGGATCAGGCCGAGCACTCGCTCGCTCTGCGCCGCGGCCCGCACGAAGGGCTGCACTTCGAAGCATCCGCGTTGGGCGAGGCCAGTCAACAGCGGATGTCCCCATTCGATCGCGAGCAGGTTCTCGTAGCTGTCGAAACCCCGGTCGAGGCCGAAACGACGGCCCAGATAGCCGTTGGTCATGACGGCTCCCGTCCAGTAACCGCGCGCCGCGAGCAATTCGGGCAGGCTCGCGAGGTCGTCCGCCAAGCCCTGCTTGAAGCCGTACTCGCGGTCCGGGCTTCCCGCACGGTGCTCGGAGGGATAGCTGGAGGTCAGGATCGACGCGAAGGAGGGCGTCGTCCACGGCGCCGCGGAGAAGGCCTTCGTGAATAGTGTCCCATCCTCCGCCAGCGCGCGCAGAGATGGCGTTGCCGCTGCGTCGGGCCCGATACCGGAAACCGCATCGGCGCGCAGCGTGTCGACGACGATCAGCAGGATCGACGGGGGCCCGCTCGCGAGCGCCGGCGAACTCGGGCCCGCAGACTCCAGACGTTGCGGGATCGCGTACACCGTCAGCAGCATCGCGCCGACATATCCGGAGAGGGTGCCTAGCAGCAGACGCTGGCGGTTGCGCGCGCTGCGGCAGCCGAGGCCCAGGATCAGGGGTGCCGTCGCGAGCACCGCGAGTCCGCAGAGGCCGGCGGCGGCGAGCCACCCGGTCCCCCCGCGGACGAACGCGGGTTGCAGCCAGGCCAGCAGGTTGAGTTGCGTCAGCAGCGGCGGGGCCAGCAGCATCCCCGCGACGGTGAGATGGCCCGCCCAGGCGCGCCGGAGGTCCCCCGCAAAGACCAGCCATGCCGCGAGGCAGGCCAGCGCGGTGCTCACCAGCGCCGCGCTCGCAAGCTGCGAGACGGGCGCCAGCAGCGCGGGGCGCGTGACCAGGACCCCGTTCAGCACGGGTACGAGGCAGCCGAGCAGCGACAGGGAAACGGGCGCGAGCCGGCCGAGTCGGAGGACCAGAAGCCTGCCGAGGAACCAGCCGAACGCTCCCGGGAGCAGCAGGGCCCCGGCATAACGCAGGCACAGCGGAGCGAGCTCCCCCGAGCTCCGGAGATATCCCAGGACGTGAATGCCGTCGTTCCAGCTCGCGAACCACAGGCATTGGGTTGCGATCAGCGTGGCGAGGCCGAGCCACAGCAGCAGCGCTTCGCGCAGCCTCAGAGGTTGTTCGAGAACCGGCGGCTGCATCGCGGAGCGCGCTTTCCTCCTGGGGAAGGCAGCGCCTCGGCGCAGGCACCGGCCGGCCTTCCCGATCGCGGCACGCGGCACCCCTGGGAGCCCCGGTCCGTCACCTGGGAAGTGGGCGTCGCTGGGTTCGCGTGGCAGGAGTTGGGGCCGGATCCCACCGGGCAAACCCTCGCATCGCAGCAGGGAGCGCCTTCTCGGTACGGAATCTCGATCAAGACGGCTTTGGGCGTCCGGGCCGCGCCGCTACGCTCCGGCATGCCCCGGAGCGAGCTGGAACGGGTCTTCGACGCGCTGGAGGCGAGTGGCGCACGCTACCTGGTCGCCGGCGGCGTGGCGGTCGTGCTGCACGGGCACCCGCGCTTCACCGCCGATCTCGACCTGGCGCTCGCTCTCGACCGGGAAAACGTCGACAGGGCCCTCCGCGCCCTAGCGAGCCTCGGCTATCGCCCGCGTGCGCCGGTCCCGCTGGACGCCTTCACGGATCCGGAGCAACGCGCCGAATGGGTCCACACGAAGGGACTCACGGTCTTCTCGCTCTGGAGCCCCGAGCTTGCAATGACCGAGATCGACCTCTTCGTCACCGATCCCGTCCCCTTCGAAGCGGCTTGGCCGCGGCGTCTGCGCGCTGACCTCGCGGGGCTTCACGTGAACGTCGTGAGCCTCGCAGACCTGATCGAGATGAAGCGGCGCGCCGGACGTCCGCGAGACCTCGAGGACGTTCAGGAACTCGAGGCGATCGCGCGCGACTCCGGAACACGAGAACCAGAATGAGCGAAGCCCCTGCCTGGGAACGACATCGCGAAACTCAACGCCGCGCCTGGCTCCGGCTCTCCTACGCGGAACGCCTGCGCTGGCTAGAGGACGCCAAGCGCTTCGCGCGCCGAGCCCTGGAAGCAGCTCGCCGCAGATCGGGGCCCGGTCGCTGAACCCGGAGTTCTCGGGAGTCGAGGCCTCGCCGCGCGCGGAGCTCTACAGCATCCCGAGTTCGAGCTTTGCCGCCTCGGACATGCGCTCCTGCGTCCACGGCGGCTCCCAGACGAGGTCGAGCTCGACGCTGGTCACGCCGGCGACGCTGCGCGCCTTGGTCTCGACTTCGGGCGGCAGCTCCTCGGCGGCGGGGCAGCTCGGGCTCGTGAGCGTCATCTTGAGGTAGGTGC